>NC_019729.1:4776465-5076748 GCF_000317475.1 Oscillatoria nigro-viridis PCC 7112 | reverse complement strand
TGTGAGAACGGATTCAGTTTCTATTTGAGTAGTCACGGTTATTGCGTAATTGCTAAGTGCTAATTGGGTCGAAAGTAGCTGAGGTATCTGTCGCGGTCTCAGTACAATTCTCAGGAAGGCGAGGAACCATTGGTCGCTAGGAATAAATCTTATTTATACTAGATTGCAGTCAGCGATGTTAGTCGATTAATCGGGTACAGGGCAAGCATAGATTTACTTCGAGCCTTCCCCTAATTAATTGAATTTTTGCTTCAGAAATAACTTCCACAAGCAACCTAGTATAATTAAGGTCTAGGGACAGAGAATTATTATTTGTTAAATATTATCCCTGACCGATGTTTGAAACAGAATTCAGGGATATTCACACTACCTTAACAAATTTGGGTCAAAAATGTATCTCCTATGTCACTTTTAACAATAATTTTGCGATCGCGCCCGAACATCACCGATCCCACGGGGACGTGCAAGTTAGTGTGAGTAAAAATGCAATCCGATGACCGCAAGTCTATTTGTCGGGCGATGTCGCCGTAAATTCGATCGACCCAATTGCTCCCAAACTCGGCGTCCAAAGCCCGCAATTGCTTGAGAGCATCTTCCGCCGTCGCTGCGGCAAAAATTGCGGAACACGCATCGGCAGGCATTCCAGCTTTAGCACAGTAAGCTGTGAGAATTTCCCGGCGCGCGTCAGCGAGGTGGTGGTGAGTGTGAAAAATTCCCGCCGCCAATTTCATCAGTTTCCCGTGATAGCCAAACAGCAAAATTGACTGCACGCCCTGATATCCTGCTTCTACCAGCAGCGGGCCGAGCCAGTTAGCGGTTTTGACTAGCCTAGAGGGATTAATCCCCAGTTGTCGCGCCAAATCCAAACCGTTTTCGCCGATGCAGAAAACCAAACAGTCAAACAGTTCGGCTTTTTGTTGCAGTTGTTCGCGGTAAAGTTCCAACTGTCCGGGGGCACTGAGGGGTTGAGAAATGCCAGTTGTACCCAGCAGCGAAAGTCCTTCTACCACGCCGAAAGCTTCGTTAGAAGTCCGGGTGGCTAGTTTGCGCCCTGACGGCAGAATCAGGGTGACAGTAATTTTTTCTCCCCGTGCGAGTTCTAGGCTCAGATTCGATCGCAACAGTCGCATTGCGTAATCATAGATTGCCGCTCCTCCACCGACTGTGTGACGCCCTATACCTTCACCGCCGAGAATCACAATCTGCTCTCCCTCTCCCCCTCTCTCCCTCTCTCCCTCTCTCCACCTTCCCAATTCCACCATTGCCCAAACGGGGGTATTGCGAGTCAGATCGAGATTGTCCCCCGGATCGGAGCGAGTCACTCCTAAAGCGGTACCAGTTTTGAGTACAGACGCCTGTTCGATCGGAATTTCTGCTGTTATTTGCGGTTCCAGTAAATTTACTGATACGCTATCTAGCGAGTGAATACCCTCACGCAAGCACCGCAAAGCTGCAAGTGCGGCCGCACAGGCAAATACTGGCAGTGTATACCCGGATAAAGGTTGAGTTTTGGTCACGATCAAATGCAGAAATCCGTAAATTTGCCGATGATCGACATCACACCTTAGCAGTGATATCTCTCCAACGTTTAAGTTTAATTCTAGGGTTTGCTATTATCTGCAGTTAGAGTAATTTTTGTCAACTAGAATTTTGTCCTGTGAGTTGCCTTGAAGCAAGCAACGCTTTTTTGAGGTGCGTTAGCGTTACCTTTCGCGATCCGAAGGAAAGCCCGTCCCTACGGGGGCTACGCCAACGTAGAGGCTCGCCAATAACCCACTCCGAAGCTTTACCGGCACCTGGGGGCGATTTTCACAAAAAACCCGGAATCTCGATCGCGAGCGCTGGCACAGAACAAACAGATTCCAGGAATTAGGTAGAAATAGTTAGCAGCTATACTCGGCAAGTCGATCGTCTTTCATTCTATAGATTTAGCTAGCCCTAAAGGTTTCAGAGCGGAATGGACGATCGGGCGCGAAATTTGTTTTGGCCCTTGGGGCGGCTTGTTTGAGGCGGAATTCGAGAAATTTTTGGCAGGCGAAATGCTGCGATCGCTTCCTTGTTAAGCCCTAAAACCTACTTTTTTACAATTAGCAAATTTATATCTCCCAAGCGGTTGATGTCCTAGCGATTGCAAGTCATTTATATTGATATGAATTACCCGGACGTGCCAGTCCTACTTTCGAGCTAACCTCTTGAAGGTGGGGCTGGTTTTATCTAACCCTGTTACTTCAATTCTCCAATCTAAAATCTCCAATCTAAAATCGATTGACTATGGTTGAACCAGTTGCAGAGTTAAATGAACCTCTATCTCTTCAGACTCCAGACATAGTAGACCCGAAAATATTTCAGCTCGTTCTCCCTCCAAAAACCGATCTCAAAATTTCTAAACAAGAGGTTCGATCGACCCTGAAAGCCTCAACTCTAGACGGCGTTTTTGCCGCTGTCTTCGAGTCGGCGACCACCGGCGTGCTGCTGAGCAACTTCTTGCTGCAACTGGGGGCGAGCAGCGTGGAAATAGGTATATTCTCTGCTATTCCGATGGTGGTAAATCTCCTGCAACCATTAGGAGCCTACATCGCAGACCGGACAACCAGCCGCCACTGGTACAACCTATTTGTATTCGGCGTTTCGCGGCTGCTGTGGCTGGTGCTCGCGGTGGCAATTGTTTGGGGTTCCCAGCACGCAGACCTCCACCAACTGCTGCAATGGACACTGGTAACAGTCGTAGCAGCTAGCGTGCTGGCAGCTTTTGCCAATTCTAGCTGGTTCAGTTGGATGGCTGCCGTAGTGCCTCAGCGCTTGCGGGGACGCTATTTTGGCTTTCGCAACAGTGCTGTCAGCCTCATCACTTTGCTCGGAGTGCCGTTGATGGGATTGGGAGTGTCAACTTGGGGCGCAGATCCAATTTTTGGCTACGGTATTGTTTTATTGGTGGCTGTTTTGGCGGGAATGATTAGTTTGGGGTGTCAATCCTTCATGGTTGATGTGAATCCCCAGGTATACAAAAAAGATGCACTGAGCGATCGACTTACAGAGAAAAAAGCAAAGCAAATAACAGATTTTGTCCCTTCTGTGCTGAAAAATTCTAATTTTTTAATGTTTATTCTTTACTTCAGCATCTGGACATTTGCTATTAATCTCAGCGCGCCTTTTTTTAATATCTACCTGCTGAAAGATTTAAGCTTGGATGTGAGTTGGGTAACGATTTACACCAGCTTAAGTTCCGGGGCAAATCTACTGCTGCTGATGTTTTGGGGCAAGTTGGCCGATCGCTGGGGAAATCGCCCCCTGCTAATTGCGGTTGGGCTGGTGGTGGCCCTGACGCCTTTGCTGTGGTTGGGTACGGGCAATTACCCTTTTGCCCTGTGGGTGTGGCTGCCGCTGCTGCACTTGCTGGGGGGAACGACTTTAGGCGCGATCGGGCTGTGTACTAACAATATTCAAATGGAGATAGCGTCGATCGAGCAACCTTCGACTTATTTTGCGATCGGCGCAGCGGTTTCGGGATTAGCTGGGGCTTTGGGAACTACCGCCGGCGGCTTTCTTGCCGAACTTCCAGGCATGAGTTTGGGCTCACTGTTTGCCCTCTCGGCTGCTGTGCGGCTGGTAGGCTTGCTGCCTTTGGTTTTGGTGCGAGAACCCCGCAGCCAGTCGCTGCGGTCGATCGTCCCTACTTTTGGACGCTTCAAATTTAACCGGGGCTAGAAAATTTGCACACAAATTTACCGATCGAGAAACCAGAAAAACCTACAGATTGTTAAACAATTCAACCACATCGCAGAAAAACTGAGAGTGACTGAAACAAAAATTCACCTCAAACAGAGCATCGAACCTGCTACTTGTGCAACAAATAGCTCATTATTACAGCGGTTCTCAAAAAAGTGAGGTATGCCCGATGCCCACGGAGGCCGATGCCCACGGAGGCCGATGCCCACGGAGCCCCATGCCCGATGCCCACGGAGCCCGCGGAGTACCTCATCTTTCTGAGAAAGGCTATATCTTGCAGCCTACGGACAAATCGATAAAATATAGCTGTTCTAAAAACCGATCTGGCAGAGCGTAAATGTGTTTAAAGGTTTGTTAGCTATGGCGTCGGATAGCTACTTCTGTTAGGAGAATCGAGCATTTTCCCAGAACCAAAGCTACTATTTCACTCTCTAAATTTTTTACGTTTTAAGAGAATCGAGCATTTTCCCAGAACCAAAGCTACTATTTCACTCTGTTATTTATTGTTTAAGAAATATAAATAAATTTCACATTTTAATACAGCCAACTAGACTAGATGGTGTTTTGAGACTATCCTGACAATCGCAAAAGCTAAAGATTGCCAGCAAAATATCGATTTCCAGCAATCAACGATCGGCGAACGCTGTCAGGCGATAGAAACACCGGAATTGGCAATTCTCTTGTAACCGATTACCAAAGACAGCTCGCTCTCCAATGTCAAATTCAAAGAGAGAATATAAAAATGACGAAACCAGGGAAACGTCTGATAGTTTGCTGTGATGGAACTTGGAACAAACTAGATACTCAGTGCCCAACTAATGTGGTTAGGCTGGCCCAGGCCGTGAAACGGACAGCCAGTGACGGGGTTCCGCAGATCGTGTTTTATGACGAGGGAATTGGAGTAGACAGTAACAAGATTGTGGGCGGAGTCACTGGGCTGGGAATCGATAAAAATATCCAAGATGCCTATCGTTTTCTTTCTTTCAACTACGATCGGGGTGACGAAATCTATCTATTCGGGTTCAGTCGCGGTGCTTACACAGTCAGGAGTCTAGCGGGGATGATCTATTGCTCCGGTCTCCTATCCCGCCGTAACGTTACCATGGCATCACAAGCTTACGAGCTTTACCGTAAGCGAGAGATTTCACCAAAGCATTCGGAAGCAAAGAGTTTCCGCGAAAAATTCGGCAAAGATAAGGGCGATCGCGTCCCGATTACCTTGCTTGGTTGTTTCGACACCGTTGGAGCCCTTGGTATTCCTCTTGTACCCGCCTTGAAGAAGTTTGAGGGACAGATCAAAACAAGGTACAAATTCCACGACACCACTTTAAATAAGGATATTGAGAATGCGTTGCACGCCGTTGCGATCGACGAAATTCGCGAAGTCTTTGATGTTACCCTGATGAAGAAAAATCCTGATGCCCCGAACCAGAAGCTTCGTCAAGTTTGGTTTCCAGGCGAACATGGCTGCATCGGCGGTGGTACGCCAGAATACCGCGGGTTATCAGATGCTGTCTTGAAGTGGATGTTGGATCAAATCAGTGACTTTGAATTGAAGCTGGAATTCGATCCAGAAGCCATTGAGGATATCAAGCCTGATTATAAGGCTCCATTTCAAAACAATCCTGGGTTCTTCAAATTGGCAGGAATCAAGTGGCGCGAGGTGGGAGAGACCCTTGAGGATCTTCATGAAAGCGCGATCGAGCGATTGAAAAAACGCCAAGACTATCGGCCTAAGAATTTGCAAAAAATTCTCTCCAAAGTAATTGAAAATCCAGAAAACTGATCGAACTTTATCAAACTCTCAGAACCGAACATCAGAAGACTTTGTAATCTACCTAATCTACAACAATCGAAAGGAAAAGGAATCATGACAAGAGATACATCTAGAGATGGATTCAGCAACAAAGCTTTAGCATATACGTTGACTCATTTCAAACCAATTTGGAACTTAGTTCAAAGTTACGAGCCTCTGAAACGTAAACTAAACAAATTTTTTCTCAATAGCATCATTTACAAACTTCCAACTCGCCCGCTTCCCTATAGCTTAATGGGCTTAGATCCCAAAATTCCAGGGACAGATATTCCCAAGAAAACTGATACCTATATCTCTTGGGATTCACTGACAGACAAGACTTATACTGGGCGACATTTACCTCCCGATCCGGAATTTAACAAAGAAGGAAATTTACCACCACTGGACAAAGTAAAGACCTTATTCCAAAAAAGAGACGGAAAAACCATTTATTCGGAAAAATCGACTCTGCTTTTTCCCTATTGGGTGCAGTGGTTTACAGATAGTTTTCTCCGGATCGATCAGGAAAACCGCTTCAAAAATACCTCCAACCATCAGATTGATATGTGTAATGTTTACGGGTTGACCCGCAAACAAACAAATATGCTCAGAGCTTTCAAAGACGGTAAATTTAAAACCCAAAAACTCAAGCGCAAAGATGGCGTAGAAGAAGAGTATCCACTCTTTTATTATGCCGATCCCGAGCAGGGTATTATCGATCCTCAATTTGAAGGTCTTCATGCACCCCTTAATGATGAGAAAAGACAACCCCCCGAAAAGAAAAGCAAGCTATTTGCAATGGGAGTTGAACGGGCAAACGTCCAAATTGGCTATGTCATGCTCAACACTTTATGTATCAGGGAGCATAATCGAATTTGTGATGTTTTGTCCAAAAGCTATCCGGAATGGGACGATGAGAGGCTCTTCCAAACCGCGAGAAATATTCTCATGGTGATTGTTCTCAATATCATTATGGAAGAGTACATTTTCCACATTACGCCCTATAATTTTAGGTTCTTTGCCGATCCTGAAGCTTTTACCAAGGAAAGTTGGTATCGAGAAAATTGGATGGCGATTGAGTTTAGTTTTGTCTATCGCTGGCATAGTGCGATTCCGGAAACCTTTATCTATGACGGTAAAGAACAATCCATGTACGATTCCCTCTGGAATAATCAGATGTTAATCGATAAAGGGTTGGGTGCATTGATGGAAGAAACTTGTTCCCAACCAGGCACTAGAATTGGTTTGTTTAACACACCTGATTTTAAGATCGCAGGAACACCCTATACATTTATTGATGCTACCGAACTAGCATCTGTTAAACTCGGACGGCAGGCGCAGTTAGCAAGTTATAACGATTACCGCGAAATGTGTGGTTATCCCAGGGTGACTGATTTCAATCAAATTACGGGTGACGAATACGCTCAACAGAAATTAAAAGAGCTGTACGGTCATGTTGATAAGATTGAATTATTTGTCGGATTGTACGCTGAAGATGTCCGGAAAAATTCAGCAATTCCGCCTTTAGTAGCACGGATAATTGGCATTGATGCTTTCTCCCAAGCTTTAACTAATCCTTTGTTATCGCCTAAAGTCTTCAATAAGGAAACTTTTTCTGAGGTTGGTTGGGAAATTATCCAAAATACCAAAACAGTCTCTGATTTAGTGAATCGTAATGTGCCTCCAAGCGATCCCAAGTACAAAGTCTCCTTCGAACTTTAAGTTGTAGCTGACAACTAAGACTCAAGGTAGTGGGCGGCGCAAACACACCTGCGCCCTCAAAAATGGGGAAGAAAAAGCCGATATTTTCCCAAGCGCTCGGCTACGGCAATTCGGAAGCAATTGCACCAGCATTTATACTGTTTAACAGATGCAACGGTTTGTGTAGAGCCTTTTTTAGCGATTAACCGAAGGTTGTGTGATGAACAAAAAGTTATTTACCGAATATCCGGAACAGGACGAACTCAAATACTACGATCTTTTGGTTGAGCAAGCCAAGCTTCGGATGGATAATCTTTACGGCAATAAGGAGCGGGCGCTGCGAGATACTCACGCCAAAACTCATGCTTGCGTTAAAGGAACTCTGGAAATTTTTGACTTTGATGAGGAAGCGATTAAACAGGAATTGGGCAAACGCGCTTCGTTAACTTCTTCGCAACTCAATGCTATTTCCCTTAAGCAAGGTTTGCTGGCCAAACCCAAAGAATATCCTGTTTGGTTGCGATTTGCTAACGGGGCTACCAAAGTATACCCCGATTACCAAAAAGATTCGCGCTCAATATCACTGAAAGTGATGGGGGTGGAAGGGGAACGACTGGCGCAAAGCCACGAGTCAAAAACCCAGGACATCATTGTTCACAATTCAGAGATATTTGTGAGCCAAACCATCAAAGACTACTACGGCTTTTTTTCTGCTCTGGTTGAATCACCAGAGACATTGAAAAAGTGGCTAATGCGACATCCCAGACACTTTATAGCGGTCTCGACGCTTACGGGTAGCCGGACTCCGAAGAGTTTGCTAACAGCCAAATATTGGAGCGGTTCACCCTCTGCTTTGGGTCTCTATCCCGATTTCGATCCCTCTAAACCTGGTCTAGTTCCTGTCGAATATCCTGCTGTAATTAAGTATGGGTTTACTCCGGTTTCATCCCAACCACCGCACGAGATAATTCCAGAAGAATCTCGACCGGGAATTCCTAAAATTCCCTTTGTCGATCGCGCTAAAGCCTTGGGTTTAGATCCGAATAAACCAGACAATTATTACCGGGACAATCTAATTCAAGCTTTGGCGAAACCTGATGCCGAATACTGGTGGGATTTTGGCATTCAGTTCCAAACCAGCCTAAAAATGCCGATCGACGATGGCATCAATGTCTGGAAGGAAAATGAATCACCCTTCTTGAGAGTAGGTCGTCTCACCGTCCAGCATCAGATTATTGATTATGAAAAACAATCTGATTTCAACGAAAACCTGAGATATTCTCCCTGGAACGGCTTAGCAGTTCATCGTCCAGTAGGTGCGATCAATCGGATACGCGGTGTTGTTTACCCTGTTGTAGCGAATTATCGCCTTCAAAAGCGAGGCATTGTCCACCAAGAACCAACCGGAGAAGAAACTTTTTAAGGGAATAATTTGAGGCTGGGACATCATTTAATGCCATCAGGCAAGTGTCGTCCGAGCAAATGGCCACTCAAAGAAGTTCCCAAGCGAAACCTTCAAAAAATCCCATCCCTTTTTAGGGGGTGGGAATGTTGAAAATTATGAATTCTTAGTCCTCAGTCCTCATTATTCAGTAGCAATTAATCAATAACTGGGTTCTTACCCAATTATTAATTATTCTGCTAGCAACCAACTGATGACTAATGACCAGCGACTGATGACTAATAACTTAAGCTTGCCGTGAGTAGTATTCCACCACTAACAGTTCGTTAATCTGAAGAGCAATCCACTCGCGCTCGATAACGCCGTTAACTTTGCCAACCAGTTTTTGCTTATCAAATTCCAAGTGATTCGGCAAGTGAGCCAAGCCTGGGTCTTTGAGATTAGCTTCTACCATTGTGCGAGAGCGCTCTCTATTTTTCACCGCAATTACATCACCAGGCTTGCACTGATAGCTGGCGATATTGACTTCACGGTCATTGACAGTTATGTGACCGTGATTTACCAATTGTCTGGCGGACGGAATGGTTGGAGCCATTCCCATCCGAAACACAGTATTGTCCAAGCGCATTTCCAAAAATTGCAGTAACACTTGACCTGTGGAGCCCGTGACACGGCGGGCTTTGCGGACGTAACGGAGCAGTTGGCGTTCCGTCACACCGTAATTGAAACGGAGTTTTTGCTTTTCTTGCAAGCGAACCGCGTACTCAGAGAGCTTTTTGCGGTTTTGACCGTGCTGTCCAGGCGGATAATCTCGTCTGGGGGTTTTGCGGGTTAGACCCGGCAACTCTTTCAGGCGACGGACGATTCTCAATCGGGGGCCTCGATATCGAGACATTTATTTTCCTCTCTAATATCTGTATGCAATTTTATGCAGACTCTATATTATATGTTGGTAACGGCCAAAATTCAAACAAAGATCGATAAAAAAACGATCGACCGCAGGGCGATCCATAATGTGCGGTAAATTCTGAAGGAAAACCCGATCGCTCGCCCCAATCAGCCAAAAAAACTCACTACTCGATCTGCCATGCACAACCGCAATTTTTCCCGCACTTCTTCCCCAAAGCCAGCACCGACAGGCTCAAACCCTACCGGGCGCTGGATATTGGCTCTCGGCACGCAGCTAGCAGCACTCGGTTTGTTGGCAACAGCACTGCCAATCTCACCAGCCTCAGCGATCACCATTAGATTCCCTCGCTCTAGGAATCCCTATCGCGTCTGCGCCCTGGAACTAATCGAAGCCGGAGTGGGGGCAGAGGCAGCGGCAGCCGCTTGTGCTGACGCGCTCCACCCCCGCGACATATCTAAATGCGCCCTCCAAATCAACCGCAAAACCAATATTTCGGGTGTCGAAGCGCTCTCTAGCTGTCGGCGGGTGAGGCGTCCCAACGAATTGGCTAGTTGCGTAGTGAATATTAACGGCAAAAGTCGAACTCAACCTGCAGATCCCCTGGTAGTGCTTGATGGATGCCGCCGCAGTTTATTGCCCCAACAGTTTTCTGAATGCGTAGTCGGTTTGAGCGGCAGGCTCGAATTTCCGACTGACAGGTTAATCGCCACTTGTCTTGACCCGAGGGGCAGCGTGAGCCAGTTGGACGGGCGTCCTGCACCGACGCCTCCAGCGGAGCTAATTTCACCGCCTTCGCCCGTCAATTAATCACTGTTAACTGTTGACTGTTAACTGTTAACTGTTGACTGTTGACTGTTGACTGTTAACTGTTGACTGTTAACTGACTAATGACTGATGACTAATGACTACTTTTTATAATCAAATGTCAGAAATTTTTGCTCAAATTACAGTCGAAGAATTAGGTCGCCACTTAGCAGAAACCAATGCTGAGAAATTGCAGCTTGTAGACGTGCGGGAACCTTACGAAATTGAACTCGCGGCGCTGCCGGGATTTGTAGCTTTTCCGCTGAGCGAGTTTGCCGAATGGTCGGGTGAAATTGACGCTAGACTCGATCGCGATACAGAAACCCTAGTTCTGTGCCATCACGGAGTGCGATCGGCTCAAATGTGCCACTGGTTAGCGACTCAAGGATTTACCAATGTTAAAAATATCGTTGGCGGTATCGATGCTTACTCACTGGTGGTCGATCGAACCGTCCCCCGCTATTAACATCAAATCCAGTTCTTAATTATCGTTTTATTCAGAGTCCGCGCGGGCGGACTTTGTATGTGTAGTAACGAATTATAGAGAATGTTGGCGAATTAAAAAAGGGTGAAACCAAACATCCCATAATCATGGCAAAAGAACTATGATGAGCCAGAAGTAAAAAGAGCAGAAAAACTAGAGACACGGGTCAAGGCAATCGGAATGTTACGCCAAAATGCCCACATTCTCGACAGATTCATCGCCGCAGCAGTCACAATATGTTGTAGACGAGTTTTGGCAAGACCCATGTAACGAGCCCGGCGCAAACCAAAAACACGAATTCCTTGAGATAGGGAACTTTCAACACCAGCCCGTAAGGCATAAAGCTGCTTAAAATCCAGGGTATGTTGTCTAGCCCTACCCTTGGCAAGAGCTTCGTAAAGAGGTTGAGGTTTGAGAGTCAGAACACGAGCTGACGCGGGCGAATGAGTACATTGAGAGGGCACAGGACAACCAGCACAATCAGCCCGACTTTCATCGCACTTGAATGACTCGATTGTCATAGCGATCCGAGGGTTGATGCCAAGATTTGCTGATGTGGCCCTGGGGACAATTCGCATGGCGATGCTCCCAATTGACCGTAAAACAAGAAAGATCGAAGCCTTGCTGTGCTTGTTCTTGCCAACTAGAGTCAGGCGGTACAGGGCCAAGGATCTCAATACCTAAATCAGTCTCGCTGGTGAGCAAGTGTTGGGCGTCAACATAAGCAGTATCGACGATATGTTCTTGTGGCAATCGGTGTTTACCCTGCAAAGCTTGATGAATCACCTGAGTCATTTCGACATCTCCGATGGTTGCGGGTGTCGTTTCCACATTAGTAATTAGGGTTTGCTGAATAAAGAGCAAAAGATTTACGAGGGCTGGGTGATGCGATTGCGCGATCGTCCGTCAGGTCGCCGTGAAAAACAGGTAAAATAGGTCAAAACCCGTGCATCACCATTTGCGATTGCGTACAGAAAAGCTGAGCTTGCTCTCCTATCACCCTCCGACTTTGAACTCCCCTCATGTGGAAGGATCGCATTTACCGTACAAGGGAAAACCGAGCGTGGTGCAAAGAAAAAGGAATTAGGCGAGCGTGGGCCCCCACTAGGAAGACCGCCAGCAAATGTGAGTCAATCAAAAAAGAGGCAAGCGTTGGAAGATAAAAGGATTAGAAATGCAATTGAGGGCAAGTTCGGGACTTGCGTAAACGAAGATTCGGTCGCTCATCTAATGATGGCTAAACTCGATAATACATCTACTACAGTTATTGAAATTACTTTTTTAGTCATGAACCGATGCTTCCTGGTGGCGCCGGGTTTTTTGTGTGTTTTTATGTCTATTTGGAAAAAGAACACCTGTTTTTGGGTTGAAGATAATCCTCAATTATAATTGGGGGGAATCGATACAGGAAAAGCTTATCTTTAACTGAGCTTTCAGATATCGATCGAACTTGTTCTTTGCGGGCGATCGATTATTCAGCAAACCCTACATAGGGCTTACTGAATAAGTTAGGAAAAATCGCGATCGCAATTAATGGGCAATTCAAGCTCGGCAAAACATAACTTTTTGTTGACTATAACTTGCCCAGTTATAGCTTTTAATAATCATTGAACCATAAATAGGTGTGATTTTTGGTTTTTGACATAAAAACACACAAAAAACCCGTCTTAACCAGGTAGCAAGGTTCATCACTAAAAAAGTAATAGCAATAGCTGTTTCCGAAGTATTATCAAGCTTTGCCATCACTCGATTCAAGCTAAATCTTCTTTTACCTTGTCCAAATTTGCCCTCAATAGAGTTACGAATTCTTTCATCTTCCCAGGCTTGTTTCTTGGTTTCCTTACTAACAATTGCTGGTGGCCTTCCTAAAGGGGGGCCACTAATTCTAATTCCTCTTTCTTTACACCAGGCTCGATTTTCCCTGGTTCGATAAATGCGATCGGCATGGACTGATTCTGGATAGCATCCTGTGTAAATTTTAAATGCTTCAAATGAGTGCTTTTAAGTCTCCTGATTCGTTAAAGTTATCCCAACTTATCCGGTCTAAAAATACATATCCTTCACTGCAACTCGCTGACAGTTTAGCTCCAAACTCTACGGGTTTTCCTGCTTTTCCTCTAACAATGGGACGGATGTGCGGTTGGCTTAAACTTACCCCAACTGTCCGATATACTCTGTTTTTTATTTTCCAATAACCAGAGTTGTTGGCGATAGACTTCTGTGAGAACTAGCAAGGTTTTATATTGCTTTTTGGTCAAACTTTGTAGGGTGGCACCTGATTCGATTAGCTGTTCAATATTAGCGAGGTTTCTTTTGATATATTGCAGT
Source organism: Oscillatoria nigro-viridis PCC 7112 (assembly GCF_000317475.1). NCBI lineage: Bacteria > Bacillati > Cyanobacteriota > Cyanophyceae > Oscillatoriales > Oscillatoriaceae > Phormidium > Phormidium nigroviride. The sequence continues at coordinate 5,063,598 of NC_019729.1, read as the reverse complement.
TGTTTTTTAAGGGCTTGGATTTTTTTGTTTCGTTTAGGTCGTCGTTGTTTTGCTACTGCTAAGTAGTCTTTCCTGGCTATTTTCCGGTAGGTTCTGGGTTTTTTATTGATTTTTACTTTGAGGGATTTATAGAGAATATCGATGATTTTTTCGGTATGAACTCTGGCTCGGTTTAATAGCCCTAAGTCGGTGGGATAGCTAATATCTGCTGGAGCACAGGTCGCATCTATGACTAATTTTCCTTGATTGGTTAATTCATTTTTTGCGTCCGAATCCTTTTTTTTTTCGGGCGGTTTTGGGGTGGTTTCGCGCATTTTTTCCACCATCCGTTCGTTCACTTTCTTGATTAAGTTTGCACTGATTCGCTGCCGAAAGTGGACTAATAATGATGGATCAAATGGGGGTTCATTACTGTATGTTGATTGACCTATAAAGTATTGCAGGTATGGGTTTTCTCGGATCTGTTCTACTGTTTCTATGTCGCTGATTCCCAGCTTTTCTTTGATAATTAATGCCCCTAATGCCATCCTAAATGATGCAAGCGGGTGCTCCCATTTCGGTCGGAAAATTTGCAGCATATTCTGATTCAAATTCTAACCAAGGAATTAGTTGGGTCATTTTTACCCAACGGTTATCTTCTGACAATCTTCCTTCAAAGGGGAGTTCAAAGTCGGATGGGGAGCTTGGGGCAAGCTCAGCTTTTCTATACACGATCGCAGGTGGTGATGCACGGGTTTTGACTGATTATACCTGTTTTTCACGGCGACCCTTACTACTTTTTTGTTCGGAAAACCCATACACTGTTTACTTTTCTCACTGATTCAGCAAGCCCTACATAAACTTTTGGTTTGATTATCAAGTTTGGTTACACACTCACCATACTTTTGCTATCTCCTGCGATCGTCGCCCATGCCAGGAGTACAGTCAAACCAAATGCGACTATTGACCCAGCAATTCACCTGAGTCGATCGATACTGACGCACAAACTTTGTATGTAAGGTGTGGAGTCCGCAGCTTACCACATAGATAATGTAAAAATTGTTTTCGGGCCTAATATCGTTTCCGGTTGCATCGGAATAATATATTTGGATCGTGTCAGTGGGAGCTTAAGAGCTCGCGATTTGGGTAGCGAGCTCTTAAGCTCCCACTATAATTCCGATGTCACCGGATTTGATATAAATTTTCTTGAATATGCGATCGCAGTTGCACCTCAAAACGATTAGTTACGATGTGTTTGCTTTTTTACTTTTTTCTTGTGAGCACCCATAATTGACAAGAAACTTTTAAATTTCAACCATATAATACTTCTTCTACAGGCGGCGTGGCGTCTGTAGGGTCGAACTGTTTGATTTTCAAAGCTTGTAGCAAAAACAGCCAGATATAAAGCGGATTCAAAAAAACATACCGCTGCCAAAGGCGCCGAGGTTCCTTAATCATCCGAAACAGCCATTCCAAACCTATTTTAGATAAAAAGTCAGGAGATTTAGCCAAATTACCCGCATGAAAATCGTAAGCAGCACCTACAGCAATCAACGGCATTGATAAGTCGTCCCGGTATTCGTAAGCCCAGACTTCTTGCCGGGGACACCCTAAACCGACAAAAGTAATTGCTGCACCGCTGTTGCGAATTTGCCGTGCAATTTCTTGTTTCTCTTGGGGCGAAACGTGCCTAAATTTAGAAGGCTGAGTTCCAGCAATAATTAACTTGGGAAAACGCTGGCAGAGATTGCGAGATAAAGCTTCCAGTACAGAGGCTTGAGAGCCGTACAAATAGATAGGTAATCCTTCTTCTGCCGCACGTTCGCAGATTTGTAACATCGCATTCGGCCCGCAAACTCGATCGGGCAATTCCGTATGGTAGAGCCAGTTTAACGCCCACCTGACCGGCTGTCCGTCTGGCAATACTAAGTCAATGTGATTAATCCGATAACGATGAGTGCTGTCGAGAACTCCAGTCATTACCCCGTGAACCGCTAGAGCAGAAACTGACATTGGTTTTCCGGCGCTGGCTGCCGCAATAATTTTGCTAACAGCCGCTTCATAATTAACGGCATTTACTAATATGCCCAGTACATTCTTTTTCCCTTTATCAATCATGGAGCACCTCTTTAAGTCAACGCTCGCGGTTACACTCATAAATCTCCCCTAAGATTTGTTTAACCTTGTATTCTTCAATCGTTTACCGAAATTCCCAGCACATTCTGTTTGTCCCGCTCACTCATGGGAATCCTCTTTCAGCCAACGCTCGCGGTTACATTCATAAATCTCCTGTAGGATTTGTTTAACGTTATATTTCATTTTCCAGTTGGGATAGTGACTGGAAAATTTTGAATTGTCGCTAATCCACCAAATGTGATCGCCAATGCGATTCCCTTCAGCATAAGTCCAATTAAACTTGCGTTCCGCAATTTCCTCGCACATCTGGATAGCTTCTAACATCGAACAATTGCTGTACCTGCCTCCTCCTGTATTATAAACTTGGGCGCTTTTGGGAGCTTTATAAAATTCATAAAATGCCGAAATTAAATCAGCGCTATGAATGTTATCGCGAACTTGCTTGCCTTTGTAGCCAAACACGGTGTAAGGAGTTCCCGTGACAGCACACTTCATCAAGTAGGCGAGGAAGCCGTGCAATTGAGCTCCAGAGTGATTTGGACCCGTCAAACAGCCGCCGCGAAAACAAGCGGTGTTCATATTAAAATATCGACCGTATTCTTGGACTAAAACATCAGCAGCTACCTTAGAAGCACCAAACAAACTGTGCAGGCACTGATCGAGTGACATATCTTCCCGAATGCCGCTTTCGTAAGTATGGCCTGGTTCAATTTCCCACCTGTGTTCTAATTCAATTAAAGGCAAACTGTTAGGCGTATCGCCGTATACTTTATTGGTAGAAGTGAAAATGAAAACCGCTTTAGGACAGTACAAGCGAGTTACTTCTAGAAGATTGAGAGTGCCGTTGGCATTGACGGTAAAGTCTATTTTCGGAGCACGAGAAGCCCAATCATGGCTGGGCTGGGCTGCTGTGTGAATTACTAATTCGATCGACTCGCCGTACCGCTGAAAGATATTGGTAATCGCTTCATAGTCGCGAATGTCCACATCTAAGTGATAATACTTGGTACCCAAAGACTTTTCGAGCTGTTGGCGGTTCCAGTTTGTAGAACCATCAGCACCAAAAAAGAACTGGCGCATATTATTGTCGATGCCAACTATATCTAAGCCTTGTTTGGCAAAGAACTTACACGCCTCAGAGCCAATTAAACCCGCCGAGCCAGTAATGATTGCAACGCCCACGTTTCACCGCCTGAAAAAATATAGTTTTTTGTGTTTTGCCCGCTCGAACAAATCAGAAGTTATCCTGATTTTCCGTCGAGTACATCTTCGCACAATTGGGCAAAGAATTTACCTTTGATATTCCAATCATAGATTTCCCTGACGCGCGTTTGACCCGATCGACCCAAGCGATCTCGCAATTCACGATCTTGGGCTAAACACACTATAGCTTCTGCTAGACCTTGCACAGTGCGATCGGGGTCAGTAGCAGCCACTTTAATCCCCGTTTGAGCGGTCACTTGAGTAGCCGGGCCCCCCAAATCCAAACAAATCGTCGGACGACCAACCCCCATCATTTCCGTGCAAACAAAACCACCAGAGTCATGCAAACTCGGATGGAGGAGAACGTGAGACTCCCCCATTTTAGAAAGAGTTTCAGTGCGAGATAAAGTTCCCCAAAAAAATACTTTATTTGCCAGTCCCAATTCTGTTGCCAAAGCTTCCAAACGCTGCCTTTCCGGACCGTCTCCCACAATCCAGTATTCCGATTGTTCCAGCTTTGCCTCCGCAAATGCACGGAGTCCCAAGTGTACCCCTTTCCAGTGTAAGAGACGACCGACACTGATGAATCTAATTGGTTGCTCCGGCGGGATAGGAAATTGCTCTAGTTCTTGAATTTCCTGCTGCGATAAACCGACTTGGGAGAAAATCTTCACGTTTTTTGCTTTGAGAAATCGCAGTCTGGCTGCGGTTTCTTCCGTAGTTGCCAGCGCCACAGCACTGCGGCGCGCTGTCAGCCCCACAAACGGATCGCGTTCTCCTACGCTTTGAGCCAATGCTCGCAGCGTTTCGTAAATTTTGCCCCGGCGGCTAAAATCTTCCCAAAAAGGCTTTGGTGCTGCTTCTGCACCCCCCACAGGCCCCCAAATAAAAGGATGCGGCAACAGTGCCAGGAAACTTGGAGACCAATGTTTGACATAAGTTACGTGATGTACTGTGTCAAAACCGATTTCGCGATCGAGCTTCCGAGCGATAAAATAAGCCCAGATTTGCCACAGATAGTAGTGAAGTTGCAGCAATCCTTGTTTCCCCTTCCAATCTTCGCTCCACCCAAACGGATCAAAATAAACAAAGTGCAGGTTTGGCACTGGGTTCCGCTCTAGTTCTGCTTCAATGTACGATCGACAAAACGTGCGAGTCAATACCCAACTTTCGTGATATTTAGCAGATTGGATAACAGTATTCCATCCTACTCCCTCTTCGGAGCCGAGATTCGGTTCGCAAGCAAACGCAGATAATAAAACTTTCATGGCTAAGTCGTAATTAGTAATTGGTAATTGGTAATTTTTCCCTCTTTCCTCTTCCATCCCTCCGTTAAATCATTTAAAAAATCCGTTGCCGAACTTGCTTCACATATTCTCCATCAAAAAAGATGTAACTTCGACATAAGCTTTAGCTGCTGTTTCCGGAGTTTTTTGAGAGATTATCTGTCGTGAACGCTGTCCCATCGACTCAATTAAATCAGGATGATCTATAAAAATTTGCATCTTCTCCGCTAACTCTTGAGCACTGCTAGGGTCGAAAATATAACCGTTCTCGCCTGACATAATTAACTCACAGGAAGCTGCACCCTTTGAACACAATACTGGTTTTCCCAACACCATCGCTTCGGGTACAACCATACCCCAGACATCCTCAAAAGTAGGAAACACAAAAATATCAGCTTGCTGAAAATAAGCACCTAAATTTCCATATTCCACCCATCCCGCCCACGTTACTTGCTCTTCAAAATCGTACAGTTTAATAAATGTTTCTAGTTCTTCCCGCTGATCTCCCTTGCCAACAATCAACAGCGAATAATCAACATAACCTTGATTTTTAAGAATAGCGCAAGCTTCTAAAAGCGTTTTAATTCCCTTTCTCGCCGTAATGCGCCCTACATACAGAAAAATCGGGCGTTTTAACTGCAAGTTGGGCGGCTGAGTTTGATCTAATCGTTTCAGCAAAGCTCCCGCGTCAGGTACGAGATAGGTTCGGGTAAAAATTTTATCCTCCGGTACATTGAGAACTTCCATCAAATATTTTTTCCCCGCATTGCTATTGGCAACAAAAGCATCGGCAAACCGCACAAGGATGCGGCGCACAAAAGTCCTAAAACTGGAATCTCGAAAGTCTGTATTTGGGGAACTACCATCGTAAATAATCGCAATTTTCCACCTCAGTAGCGGTTTTAAAAACGCAACAATTACAGTCCACAAAGAGAAAGCTTGGGGAAAGACCACATGAGGTCTAAATTTTAGCAAATAGCCGATAATACTAGGCGATACTACAATGAATCCGCGATCGTACCCTGTTTCTATCTTTTCCGTCTCGACAAATTTAGTCTCCCCTACCAACTGAATTGCCGATGCTCCCGGCAGCGTAGGATCGAACCCAGACCAAACACGACCAGTATAAAATACAGTATTCTTAAAAATTTTTGTAAATTCCCTCAAAACAGGCTGCCAGTAAGCTCCCAGTTCCACTTCCGGGACAAGCCAAGCAATGCGGAGTTCATTTCTATCAACCATCCTATTCACCTTGAGTTTTGTTTTTAGTCAATCCCAGTTTACTCAACACTGAAAGCCAAACTAACCTGCGATAAGGTAGCAGCCAATAAATTGGCCACAACCAGCCACCATGCCGCTGAGTAAATACTTTCCACTCTTGAGCCGGTTGCAGGGTAGTATCTTTGAAGGATAAACCTTTCGGTTTGCTCATTTTATCCAATCCTTCACTTAAATTATCAGCAGCCGTTTTGGTCACCTGGGGGTTGAGAGAACAAGTGCCTAAATAGCCAGGAGCAATCCAAACTGTACATCCTTTCTGTCTGGCTCGTAAACCATAATCCCAATCGCCAATATAATGGACAAAAGCCGGATCGAGGTTGCCGACCGTTTGCACAACACTGCGGGGAATTAATACGCAGTTGCCGTGCATAGTATCGCACATCTGAGGCTCTTTTGTTGGTTCTAGAATACCATATCGGAATGGGTGCAAAGGGTTATTTCGCACCACACCGCCGTATGTTGTTTGACCCGTTTCCGGGTCGCAGGTAGAACCGGAAACGATTGCTTTGGTTTCTCCTTTTTCTGATAATTTTTGAGTGGTTTCTAGCAAGACACTTACGGTTTCTGGATAAATAAGAGTGTCATCATTTAACCATAGGTAGTAGTCGGGATCATCTTTCATTGCTTCGGTAAAAGCCCCACGCATTCCCCCGTTCCAAAATAAGTTCCCATCTCCGGAAAAAATCTTGACTTGAGGATAGGTTTGACGAACTGCCTCGCTGGTTCCGTCTGTGCTGGCATCATCGACTAGATAGCCTAAAATATCAACATCTGCTGGAAGTGCCTGCTTAAAAAGAGCATCTAAGCAAGCTAATGTTTTCTCTTTGCGGTTGAAGCAAGTTAAAAGCGCGGCGATTTTAGTACGGTTCATTATTCCCAATTTGGCTGCTTTTAGCGATAGTTAATGTAAAAAGATTGCTGAACAAATCATAACTTTTGTCTTTACTTGAGAGTTGACAAAAGTTCGTTAAAAATAGATAAATAGCGCTTTGCTTGTATCTGTAAGGTGAATTCTTTTTCCACTTTCTGGCGGGCGCGAATACAAAGTTTTTGATGCCGATTTGGATCTTCTAAAACCCAAGCAATTCCTCGCGCTAAGTCTTCTGTTTCATAAGGTTTAGCTAAATAGCCATTTGAGCAGTGTTCGATCATATCGGGCAGCCCCCCGATATGGAATGCGGCGCTGGGGATGCCGCAAGCAAGGGCTTCCATCACTGTATTTGGCAAGTTATCTATCACAGAAGGGGCAACGAAAATATCTGCTGCTGCATAAACCGTTGCTAGGGAAATATCATCGGCTAGTCTCCCCAAATAGTTAGTTTTAAAACCAAGTTCAATGGGATTTTCGGGTTCAGAAGATCCAAAAACCAGCAACTCTATCCGATCTTTCCAGCCTGATTTACTGAGGCTTTGTAAAGCGGGTACGAGCAAGTTAAATCCTTTCCAGCGATCGCCCGTTCCACCTGCACCTCCAAAGAGTACAATTTGTTTATCTTGAGGTAAATTCAGAATTGCTCGCGCCCAGTGACGATTTATGGGTTTGTACTTTTGAGTATTGATGCCATTAGGAATTACTTCAACTCGAAAATTTTTGAATAAAGAACTAGAATTAGCGCATTTAGCTAACCAAACACTAGGGCTAACCAGAGTTAGGTTAAGCTTTTTCCAAGCTTTAGCTTTCCGCTGCCACACCCACCGCGACAGATCCGAATCTTTATTATTGTGAAGTTGCGGACAACTACCACAAGATTGAGTGTAGCGATCGCAATCTTCACTATAATGACATCCACCTGTAAAAGGCCACATATCATGGAGCGTCCAGACTAAGGGTTGATTAAACTTCGGAATACTTTCTACTTGTAAATAACCTCCACAAACCCAGTGCAAATTAATAATATCCGGTTCGAGTTTGGCAACTTGATCCGGGAGAGAATCGGGCAGCCATTGCGTAGAAAATATACCTGGGTTTCTCTCAGGATAAAATCGCAAGGGTGCGTTAGATAAAGTTGAAATAATCTTGTCAAACTTATTCGCAATACTATTCTGCGACGAAATTACATTGCGATCGCCACTACTCTTATTTTTGACCAGCATTTGCGAAGACACACCAATCCCCTGAAAACCTTGGTGCAGTCGATAAGCGGCGCGGGCAGCCCCCCCTTCACTATCAGAACTATTGAGAAGTACAACCTTCATTTCCCCTGCCTTTTCTCTAAATTTCTAGCTGACTTTGCCTGATTTTTTAAAAATTTTATTGACTTTTTTTTGCACCTTCCTTAGCAAGGGCGGATCGTAATCATATAAAGTGTTTTCAGTAAAATTATCTGCTTGCACATCCCGGATGGCAAAGGCTGGGTGTTTCATCGGAAATATTATAGCTTCTACAGGCATATTACTATAAGGACTGTTGACATCCTCCGTATTAGTTCCCCCTACACCATGTCCGATATTAGAAGCTAAATTGACATTTGCAAGAATATTCATACCATTTTGAATAAAACTAGCAAATGTCCACTGAAAAGCCCAACTCTGTAATTTTTTTTCATAACAAAGCTGAAAAGTATTTGTCCAAACTTTTACAGCATGGGAGTCTCCCAGTACATCCATCAAAAAATTACCATCCCGAATTTCCGGCCACAACTTCATATCTAAATCATAATGCTGCCAAGCTCGCCTCCAACTCGCCCAGCTCCAGCAGTGATTATAGCGAGAAAAGTAGTAACTATAATCAGTTCTTTTTCGCCCAAACTGAACATTTTGACCAGAGATTGACAGAATCCGCCGAGCGTCTCGGTAACGCTCCAGCAATTCTTCAGCGAAGCGGAAAAAAGTAGGATGAGGGAGACAGTCATCCTCAAGAATAATTGCCTCTTCAACTTGATCGAACACCCAATTCATACCGCTAGAAACCCGCAGGCGACAACCGAGATTTACGTCTGCGTAATTCTTCAAAACTTCGCAGTCCCAATCTACTTGGTCAATAATAGCTCTAGCCGCAGCACATTCTCGATCTTCTCCAGCCCTATCTGGACGTGGGCCGTCAGCAATTACTAGCAATTTGGGAGGTTTTGCCTGACGAATTGCCTCAAATACTCTAGCCGTTGTATCTGGACGTTTGAAGATGATAAAAGCGACGGGTGTTTGGATTTGGTAATTGAACATTTCTTCGACTCTACTTTTTTTAGTAGTCTTCAACATCTGAATTAACAAGATCGGCAGTCATCTGCGATTTAAATTTAAACCACTTCTGAAGCATCACAGCCGCTATGAATGCCAGTGTATCATTGCTAGTCTGATAGGGCAAAAATCTATAGCGAAAACTAGCCATTCTCGGGTCACTTTCTTGGTATAAAATATCTTGGGCAAAGTTCCCCCAACGCTCATCTATCAAATCAATTGTCATACCAGCATGAGCCGAAGGTAGCAACATATTAGAGCCGTGAAGACCAATTACTAAGCGGCTTTGTGAATAAACACGGCATATTTCCTTTTCAACTTTTTCATTAAAACTATCCACTCTGTAATCTTCAATCCATTCTGGGAAATTAGTTTTTGTCCCCAAACCAGCTACTGCAAATTTTGCTTCTGGTAATTGCAACCTGATTTTCTCAAATAACTGCTGAATTTTAAAATTTTGCAATGGCAATGCCCTTTCTCGTTGATTTAGCTTTTTCAGAACTCGGAACAGCCCACTGTTAACTAATAAACGATCTTCCCGCCAAATAAAAGTAATTCTTGTTTCTGTTTCTGGTTCATTAAATTTGTGTTTGGGAACTCTAGTAAACCGCGTGATGTCAAACTGACTAGGATGAGAATGGGCTTCACTGACATAAATTTCATCAAAGCGTTTAGTTTCTTCCTCAACAAACTCGGCGAAGCTAGGATAGTAAGTTTGACCATTTTTTAAAGAAATAGGTACTGTCCAGACTTCTGCAACTTCATCAGGAACCATCCACCTTAGAAATTTAGGAACTATCACAACTAACCCGCAGTCTGAGTTGCATTCTAAGTGCCTTTGTGCATTTAGCAACTTGAGCAGAGAGTGACCATAAAGATGATCGATACAGTTTAATATAATTACCCGCTTGCAGGGTTTAAAAATCTCTTTTACAATCTCAAGTTTATCTGGTTGAGGATTTTGGAGCGAATTGAGTAATGGTTTGCCTAGCCATTCTTTTGTGTTAGCAACTTTTGCAAAAACTTCACCTTTGTTTGTATCAACTTGGACAGAGTTTGTGACTCCATGACCTACTCTCAACTCGTCGATTATTTCGCTGCCACATCCCCCGCACTTACAGTCCAGAAGAATATGTATCCCTTGCCACAAAATATTTTTGGGATTGAGTTGCGTCCCGCAATAGGGGCAATTGGAGCGCTGTTCGATTTTAGGTTTAATTTGAATCACTTTACTAATCCTCTGATTCTACAAGCTGCCTTGTATAAGTTAAGGGATCGCCAGATGAAATTTGCGAAGGGGCGCAATTCCTTAATCAGGAAATTGACTAATATAATCACGTAAAAATAAGTTATCAGAGTAGCCATTGTTGCTCCAAAAGCTCCATACTTTGGAATCAGCCAAAAGTTCAACGCTACATTAAAAATAGAGCCGACTACAGTCAAGTAAAGACCGTAGCGCAACTGAGCTTCTATGTTCAAATATGTACTCCGTGCTACTCCAAAGTTACTGCCAAATTGGGCCCAAACATATAGTGAGAGTACCGCTGCTGACTTCGCATAGTTTTCACCGTAAAGCAGATGCACTATCCATGGAGAAAGTAATGATATCGGTATGGCCACTCCCAACCATAAAAATATCATAATATCCGAGTAAATTTGAAATTTATTTAGATATTCTTCATAATTTGTCTTTCTCAAATTCGCTAGTTTGGGAAAAATAGAGCTTGATAAAATCATCGGCAAGAAATCGCAGATTTCAGAAATTTTAACAGCGGCAGCATAATAGCCCAGTTCAGCATTTTTATTCATCGCACCGAGCATGATCTGATCGGTTTTTGAGTACAGATAAATTGCCAATCCCGATAAAATTATCGGCCAACTCTCTGATAGCAGTTCCTTAGACCGATCCCAACTGAATTGCCAATCCTTAATTTTATTGCCAGTAAGCTTATAAAAATATACATAAGCCATTCCTACCAATGCTACCTCTGCCAATCGAACCCAGGCGAAGGCAAGCAGGGGGGCTTTAATTGTCACTAACCCAATTCTGACAGCAGCAACTAAAAAACATACCGAATTTTTAGCCAACACTGTATATTTAGACTGGATTTGGGACTGAAACCAAAAATTTATAGCCTCAAAAGCATTAAATATAGTTCCTGCTGCGATGATACCTACCAGCCACCGAGTCAGAGTGTCGTTGGGCTTGAGTAGCGCAATCACGGTGACAGTTAACACCAAAGTGATGCAGCCACCAGTAAATTGCAGTCCGAAGGCAGTTCCCAGGGTTTCATTTTTGCATTCAGGGTCGCGAGCGATATTCCTCACTACCAGAGTACCCAAGCCCATAGTTGCTACCGAACTAAACAGCGACACAAAGGCGATCGCGTAGTTGAGCAATCCAAATTGTGTGGGACCAAGATAGCGAGCCACCCAAAGGCCTACAACCAGACCTAGACCCATCTGCAAGATTTGGTCAGTGAACAGCCAAGCTATGTTGCTGAGTACCTGGCGCAGACCCGGACCAAGCTTTTGACCTATACCAGCCAACTTGTCTAACATCGGCAATTTAAAAATTTTACCAAAAAATAATACATTTTTTGAACTTTTTGCAATCTAGCCAAAGTAGTAATGATTTATAGTATATCATAAAGATTAGCACTTATGCAGGATTTATACCAATCACCCTAACTACAACTTTTATCACTATGTATTCTAAAATTTCAAATACCCTACGATTCGTTTAACCTAAATGAGTATTATTACTCGCTTAGGTTAGCTCATTTGCTAGAACAACTGATGAGATTTGTAGGTAGGGTTTAACCTAACTCCTATCCCTACAAATCCAAAGGTGAAAGTATAATCCCTAGTTTACTGGGTATGATCCACTATGCTAAAGCAGGATTAAAAGGCAGAATAGAACTACTGAGAGCCAAACTTGGTAAATGTTGAGCAAGCAGTCTAGGCGTAGTGAAAACAAAAAGGATGATAAGTTGGAGTTTAATATATGAAAACACCTGTGGCTTTTTTTGGATTTAATCGCCCTCATACAACAGAGAGGGTATTTGCAGCGATTCGGGAAGTTAAACCGCCCAAACTTCTACTTGTGGTTGATGGACCACGCTCTGATAAGCCAGAGGAAGCTGAAAAATGTGCTGAGGTAAGAGCCATAATTGAAAAAGTGGACTGGGATTGTCAAGTTTATAAAAATTATGCTGAGGCTAATATGGGCTGTAAGCACAGGGTAGCTAGTGGGTTAGATTGGGTATTTAATACAGTAGAAGAAGCAATTATTGTGGAAGATGATTGCTTGCCAAATCCATCTTTTTTTCATTTTTGTGAAGAAATGTTGGATTTATATAGAAATGAACCCAGGGTAATGATGATTAGTGGGACTAATTATTTGGAGGAATGGAAATTAGATCGGCAAAGTTATCATTTCTCTTATTATGGAGGTATTTGGGGCTGGGCTTCTTGGCAGAGGGCATGGCAATTTTATGATATTAATATGCAGGCTTGGATCAATCCTGACGTGAAAGCAAAAATTAAAGCTATACTGGCTGATGAGGCTCAGTATAAAATTAGAGCGCGGGATTTGGAAAATACTTTTCAGGGTAAGGTAGATACGTGGGATTTTCAATGGAGTTTTGCTCGCTTGGCTCAAGGGGGCTTGTCGATCGTGCCTTGTGTCAATTTGGTGGCTAATTTAGGTTTTGGGTTAGAGGCTACTCATACTGGAACTCTCAATAAGGAAATAGCAGAAATGAAACAATTAGATTTAAAGTTTCCTCTTGAAATCAATGATAATCTGATGGTCGATCGAGAGTACGATCGATTAATGTTTGAAAAACTATTTATCAGCCATGAGAGTTTGATTAATAAGGCGATCAAACACTTAAAAAAAATCCCCGATAAACTCAGGTTCAAATGATTTTTGCCAATCCTAATGAAATGATACGAAATGTCACTGTCAACTTACTCAACTTAATGAAAAATAGGCTATGAAAACTATCTCAGTCTTGGATACCTCAATCTGTAGCTCTAATTTAGGAGACCAGATCATTATGGATTCAGTGAATAGCATTTTATATGAGATGTTTCCCGATCGACTATTTATTAATTTTCCTACCCATGATGTCATATCGAGCGATTCTTACCGCTTAATGAGTAAAAGCAGTTTAATTTTTGTCGGTGGGACTAATTTATTGTCCTCTAACATGAACTCGTATAATCAATGGAAGGTCAGTTTAATGGACTCTCTATTTATTACAGATATTACGCTAATGGGTGTGGGATGGTGGCAATACCAAAATCAGCCTAATTTATATACCAAAATTTTGTATAAACGGCTATTAAGTAAAAAATATCTGCACTCAGTGAGAGACAGTTACACAGAAAAACAGCTCAAACTGATCGGGATTAATAATGTAATTAATACTGCTTGTCCTACTATGTGGAAATTAACAGAGGAACATTGTGTCCAAATTCCTCAAGGTAAAGCAGAGTCAGTATTAGTTACTTTTACTGAGTATAATCAAAATCCTAGTTTAGATAAGCAGTTAGTGGAATTACTGAAACAGGAATATAAGTTAATTTATTACTGGACGCAACAGCCCAAAGATTATCAGCACATGAAAGATATATGTGGCGAGGGAGCAATTTATCTTAATCCTAGCTTATCAGCTTTAGATATGGCTTTGTCTCAGTATCCGGTTGATTATGTAGGGACACGATTACACGCTGGGATTAGAGCTTTACAATATAAAAGGAGAACTTTAATTCTGTCAGTTGATAATCGCGCTACAGAAATTTCTAAAGATACTAATTTGCCAGTCGTACAAAGAGATGATTTAAACAGTGTGGCTAATTGGATTAATGCTAAAGAAGAAACTTTAGTAAAAATCCCTTTAACAGCCATTAATGAGTGGAAAAAGCAATTTTTAGCGACTGTCAATAATTATTAGCTAACCTGTTAAGCTGTTGAACATTTAAACTGTGATACAAGCATTACCCTTATTTTTGATTTTGCGACCCCATTTAATTATTAATTCTCCTTCAGTTAAGAGGCGATGCAATAAATACTCTAGCTCTTCAATTGATGTAAAGAGTCGATTGGCAATATATTCTTTTGTCGAATGCCATACTAATTCAATTAAGTTATAGTCTGGGCTGTATTCGGGGAGAAATTCTAAATGAAGATTAGGCATTTCTGTTTCAATTATTTTTAGGTACTCTTCTTTCTTATGAAAACTAGCATTGTCCAGAACAATCACTATTTTCGCTCCTTTTTCAGCCAATTATGAGGCTTGATTACCTGTTGATACCCATTCATTGATTAGCTCTTCATAAAAGAGTTTTAGCACTTGATAAAAATTATATGAATTGCCTTTCTTGAGGAACTCTACCCACCTTTTTTTATCCGAATTCCTCACTCCTCCCATTATATTAACTCTGCCTTTCCTTCGGTCTCCTCGGACTTTTTTTCGGCTGCCTTTCTTACACCAGTTCTTTCTGATGGTGACTCTTAAACTAAATCCACTCTCGTCCCAAAACCATACCTGTAAACGTTCTGGCGATTCTTTTTCTCTTTTTAAATATTCGGCTATCTTTATTTTAAACGCTGTTCTTTTTTCGGGATTTCTCTTTGACTCCCAACTATACTTAGCCCAGATGTAAACATACTTTTTTTGCTTTAATATCCTCCGAACTTGTCCTCCACTTAATTTTATTCCTGTGGATTCCTCTAAGTATGTTGCTAATCTCTGCGCTGTCCATCTTCCAAATTCATATCCTAATTCTTGAGGATCTTTCTCTATAGTTTCTAATAATATCTCTATATATTTATCTGTAGCTTTTTTGTGATTGCCCTTCATTCTTTCATCTATTAGACTTTCTAGATTGTCGGGGTCTCCCTTCATACACTAATAAGATACTTTGTTTACTGAACAACCCAAAAAATCAGCGATTTTAGATTGAGTTTTACCGTCATTGAGGAATAACAAAATCAGAATTCTTTCTATTATATTTGCCTTTTCTTCCTCTTTTAAGGCTTTCTGTAGTTTCTCTATTTGTTTGGAATTGAGATGGTTTTTGGCTGGCATTTTTGTATTGATTGACTAAACTATTTTTTTATGATACCTATTTAAAGGCACAACAGCTTACGCATTTAAACTGTATATTCTAGCAAGCGAGGACGCTTAGACTGCAAGGATTTCACGGTTACCCAATAACCTATTTAGATGCTTAATTATGAAAGTATTAGTGATTAATACATCGGATATTAGTGGTGGAGTGGCGAGGGCTGCTTACCGTTTACATGAAGATTTACAAGGTCTAAATGGGGAGCATCCCGATTTTGCAAGTGCGTCAGTTGTTTTTGCAAGTGAGGCAAGGTAAAATGTTGGTAACATTTATTTTTGGGATAGGCAAGTGTGTAACCATTTTGCTGCCTATCTTTTTTTACCATAACTCGGCTGAATCTTTACCCAGTCAGGATTTTGGGCGGGTTGTCACCCCTTTAGGTCTACGTCTTAGCTTTCATGTCACCCCTTCAGCTTACATTCAGGACATTCCATTGGTTTTAATTCTCGGTTGATGTTTTTTGTTACTCTCGATCGCTCTCTATCATACCTCAATCCAGCAACGCCGATTTTCAGTGTTTAGAAAATATAAAGGCGGTTGTGGAACGCTTGGCTATCGAGCAAAATCAGACTGGTCAGATGATATTATCGCACAGCTTGGCACATCTTCGATCCGCCCAAGGAACTTTACTTCAGTCGACAGTGCGAGCTACAGAAGGCCTTTGAGGGTTGCTGCTGCTAGTGTTGGAAGTGTTACTAGCATTGTCTATGGCAAGTCTAACTGTCAACATTACATAACTCAGCCAAGCATTTGCGATTCCCACGATCTGAGCTTCTGTAATGTTGCTCATAATAATAGACACCAGAAAACAAATAGGCATTCCCGCGTCTTCCAGGTTGCTACGACTCAAATACCGGACTGCGTAAGCCAAATTAAGAAGCAGGGAAATCATCATTAAGATTAATCCCGGCCAACCGAAGGCTAACAATATTCCGATCGCGCCATTGTGAGGATTTTTAGGTTGAAATCCATTAGAAGTATAAATAAAATAAGCAGGAGTAGCGGGGCCTAACTTATCTTGTTGAAAAAATCCCTCGTATCCGTAGCCAAACCAGGGACGCTGATTGGCCGCAGCTATTAACTGCGGCCAGAATTCGGTCCGCCCAGTTAGAGTCAAGTCCTTGCCTAACCCACCTACAACAATATCCTCTAGGTTGTCTACTACAAAAACCGTCATAATTATGCTGACCACCAGGAAACATATAATCGCAGTAAATGCCCACTGAAAAGTTAATTTTTTTATAAAGTTTAGTGAGGACACTGCAATTATTAATATGATAGTAATCACTAGAGCCGCTCCCGACTTATTAGCTCTCACCAGGTAAAAAGAAAAGAACATCATTCCCAAAGAAATCCAGCGTTCTTTCTGAGTTTTAGCTCCTTGAAAATAATGCAAATACCAAAATGCCGTACATAAAGCTAGGACTCCACCGAGAGAATTTTTAGCTTGCGTTAGGCCTACAAAGTCGCCTGCTCCCGGTGGTTTCATTATAAAACTTGCCAAACCCAGTGCCGTGTATCCCCACCGCCAAAAACGAGATAGATCATGCCATTTATATTGCGCGGCTAAGTAAAATCCGAAAGCAGTAAATGCTGAAAAAGCTAGGCCTGCTCTTAGCGTTACGTCAGGAACTAGAGACCATAATGTAGACAGTGATGGCAGTAATATGTAAAGTAAAAAGAAAGGATTCACGATCAATACTTTGGCAAAAAAATCTATAAACTTGCTACCAAAAGCTTTGACCCGAGAAAACAAAATTAATACTATCCACGGGTAAAAAAAATAAGGTAGCATACTTAAAATACTGCCAGATGTATCTTGCAAATTAGTAAGATGCAAGTAATTAAAAGGAGGTTGTGTGAGAGAGGGAGAGATGAAAATATAAAAATAAGCAAAAGTTTTTTCTAAAGCCAAACCTATTTTTTTGCTACTGGACAATTGAAATAATAGCAAAGTCGCGATGGCGATTATAGCAATTAGCATCCATATAAATAAAGAATTACCTAAAATCAGCTCTTTCAGCATAGCCGCTTTAGACACTGGTTGATTCATAATTGCTTTCCTTTATCAAAAACAAGCTCAAGTAATCTAGATAGAAAATATAGCCGTCAACCCGCAACCACGCTAACACAGAAATTAGCCCTAAAGCAAAAATACAGCAACATTTTTTCGGCTAGCGCTTAAAATAATCAGCTTTTTGCCCAGCACTAAAAAGGCTACACTTATATAAATCATAGTCAATAAAATTAGGTGGCTTATGGTTAACACCAATTTTCCAAGACAGATAGCCCCGTCGTTTATGGGTGTTGTCTTGTTTGCTTCCACTGTCATCACCGACGCCAGAAGCAGCACGGCACAACTTCCCATCCCGCTAGGTGCAGAGCAAGCCCAGACCGTTGCGCCCGTTAGGCGATCGCCCGAAAGCTATAAACTCGGTGGTGGCGATCGCATTCAACTAGAAATACTCGAAGTACCCGAACTCAGCCGCGGCTACGAAGTCCTTTCCGACGGTTCAGTCAACCTGCCCCTGATCGGCTTGGTCTCCGTCCGCGGCCGCACCTTAGTAGAAGCCACCAACATCATCCGCAACGCCTACCGCCGCGTCCTCAAAGACCCCATAGTCACAGTCAGCCTCGTCGCCGCCCGCCCCCTCAACGTCGGCGTCATTGGAGAAGTCACCAGGCCCGGAAACTTCACAATTACCCTAACTCCCGGCCCGGGAGCCGCGCCGAGTGTCCAGTACCCCACCGTCACCCAAGCGATCAGACTCGCAGAAGGCGTCACGGGTGTCGCCGACATCCGCAACATCCGCGTCCGCCGTCCCCAACGAGACGGCCCCGATCAAGTGCTCAACGTCAACCTGTGGAAATTCTTGCAAGAAGGAGACATCTCTCAAGACCTCATTTTGCAAGACAGAGACACAATCGTGATTCCCACAGTCGCCAACTTCAACCAAGCAGAAGCTCGTCAATTTGCGACGGCCAACTTTTCGCCACCCCCAGAAAAACCTCGATCGATCTCCATCGTTGGCCAAGTCACCCGCCCAGGGGCTTACGTCGTCATCGGCGGCAACACCACAAACGACCTCAGCCGCGAAGGTTTTCCCACCGTCATCCGGGCCATTCAGCTAGCTGGCGGCATCACGTCGGATGCCGACATCCGGCAAATCCAAGTGCGGCGCGTCACCAGAAGAGGCGAACAAATTATCCCAGTCAACCTGTGGCAGTTCCTAGAGTCCGGCGACGGCGCCCAAGATACCATCCTCCAGGAGGGAGACACGATCGTCGTGCCCAAAGCTACGATCGTCAACCCTGCAGAAGCTGGTGTACTCGCGAACACTAACTTTGCCCCCGTCGGCATTAACGTTTTTGTAGTAGGAGAACTCAGAACATCCCTCGATCCCTTGAGGCTCCCAGCTAATGCCACACTGAATCAAGCTTTAGTTTCCAGAGGATTTTTTGGCTACGAGAATACCAGAGCTAGAAGAGATAAAGTTGAGCTAGTCCGCCTCAATAACGACGGTACAGCTACTAAACGGACGATCGAAGTCAATTTAACTCAAGGAATTAACGAAGAAACCAATCCTCAACTTCGCAACAACGACATGATTATCGTATCTCGCAAGGGTCTCGTCAATTTTGTCGATCGCATGAACGCTGTAATCGGACCTGTCGGGCCAGCTACGGGAGTGTTAAATTTTATAAACGCTCTCCGGTTTTTATTCAGGTAAGAAGGTGGCGGGCGAGGTGGATAATTCCTGGCAAAGGCTAGAATAAACTAAACAATAAGATTACCCAGCCGCGACCTGGCCGCTTCAAAAATATCAACCTCAAAAATATCAACCTCAAAAATATCAACCTCAAAAATACCCTTGCTGAATATGGATAGCAGACAAGATTACCAACCCTTCACACCCAAATCGAACGGCAAACTGCGGGAGTTATCTGCTCAGAACTACAGAGATCACTTCGTAGAGGAGAGAGAAGAAGAAAAGCTAGACTTGTCCTGGCTCTTAGGCGTCGTGCGCCGTCGCTTCCCGGTCATGGCAGCAGCCACCATTGCTTTGAGCGCCCTGGCAGGAACTGCGATCGTCGCCACTTCTAAAAGCATAACTGTCGAGTATGAAGGCTCCTTTTCCCTGTTAGTAGAACCAGCCACGGCTGAAGGTTTGCAATCCAAACTATTAAACAACACCCAAGCTGCCGACTTCGCAAAAATTAATATAGAAGGAATTAGCCTACTAGACTACGAAACCCAAATTAGGATTTTGCGAAGTCCCAAAATGATGCAGCCAGTGATTGATGAATTGCGGGCTTGGTATCCCAAAATGAACTATAGCGAACTGATCTCAAAAATGTCGATCAACCGCATCAGCTACACGAAAGATGGCAAACAGCAAGGCACAAAAATTTTACAAGTTCGTTACAAAGATGCAGATAGAAAAAAAATTTACGGCGTATTGGATAAAATTTCTAAAGCTTATCTAGATTACAGCTTGCAGCAACGGCTGATGGGCATTAATCAAGGTATTAAATTTATAGATATGGAGATGCCAAAGCTCCGAGAAAGAGTGGAAGTTCTGCAACTGCAAGTCCAAAGACTGCGGCAGCAGAGCAACTTGTTTGAACCTCAGATAGAGGGAAAATCTCTGTCGGAACAAGTTCAAAGCATTCGGGGCAAGCAAGTAGAAATTAGAGTTGACCTAAAAGGGATGCGAAACCTCTACCAAAGCTATGAAAAACTACTCAACGAAAATAATCCCCAGGGGCTGCTGATGACCCAAGGACAAGCTTACGCCGGACTCTTAGGTCAAATTCAGAGAATAGACTCGGAATTGTCATTAAAATTAGCTCAGTACAGAGAAGACAGTTTGCCAGTTTTAGCGCTGCGAAAAAGTCGGGAAGAACTGATTTTAACCGCCACTCAACAAGCAAGAGAAGTGGTGATGGGAAATTTAGAGACCCAAATCAAAGAAGTTGAAGCGCGCGATCGCGAAATGACCGCTTCGCAAAATGCTCTCAACCAAAAAATTAGAAACTTTTCAGTCACAACCCGAGAATACGACAATTTACAGCAGGAACTGCAAGTAGTTACTAAGAGTTTGTCGGACTTCTTGGCAAAACGAGAAGCCTTGCGGATCGATGCGGCTCAGCAGCAAATCCCCTGGGTGCTGATCAATCCTCCGGAAATTCCGCGAGACAAATTCGGCAACCCTCTAACAGCTACCGTCAAACAAACCAAAAAACAGTTAGCGCTGGCAGTAATTTTAAGCACTCTCCTGGGCATAGCCGTCGGCTTGCTCGTAGAGGTACTAAATACTGTGTTCCACACTCCAGAATCACTGAGAATCGCCACAAGATTGCCAATACTCGGGGTGATTCCGTTTACCAAAAAAGTCAAGCGCAGACCGCCAGCCAGACAGAGGAAACTAACATCGGCTCGATCGAACTCGAAAGTGGAAGTAGTCGAACCGGGCGAAGCTAGACATACTGGTCCGATGAGCGGGGGACCGAGTATTTTGAGCGACTTGGACTATCAATTTTTAGAAGCATTTCGATCGCTATACACGAACATTCACTTGCTGAGTGCAGGCACGGCAATTCGATCGCTCTTAGTCGGCTCAGCCGTAGCCGGAGACGGCAAATCTACAGTAGCTTTGCACCTGGCAGCCACAGCAGCAGCAGTCGGACAGCGAGTATTGTTAGTAGATGCTGATTTGCGCTGCCCGCAACTGCACGCTAAGTTAGGACTGCCAAACGTGCGCGGGCTGGGCGAGGCCATCTCCACAGATCTCAGCCTCAACGACGCGATTCAACGAGCCCCGAACCAAGAAAATTTGTTCGTACTCACCGCAGGCCAAATTCCCCCCGATCCGATCAAGCTTCTTTCTTCCAAAAAAATGCAGTATCTGATGGAGCAATTTCAAGCATTTTTTGACTTAGTAATTTATGACACCCCGCCACTAGCAGGCTTGGCAGACACCCACTTGATCGCAGCTCACACAGACGCTACGATTATGGTCGTCCAAATTGGGCAAACAGACCGATCGCAAGTTCGCAAAGTTTTAGAAGAATTAAAAATTTCTGGAGCTTCCGTCTTGGGAATCGTTGCTAACGGCTGCAAAAACACCGGTCAGACCTACCGCCAGCGCCCGGTCGTTTTAGACACGCTCTACGACCAAAAACTATCGGCTTTAGGTACGCAAAATCCTAAGTAGACAAAAAATGTTGATGCAGGCGGCCGAGCGCCGCCGTCCTCAACCGGAAACGCACAACCAAGCTATACCCTCATTTTTTAATATGAGTACCATTCGAGAAAGAAAATGATAGACTAACGGACATAGCCTCCTGTGTCAACCGAGATTGCGCGGATCTTTAAATTTTGCGGTAATTACTCAGAAAATGATTGAGAAATCAGCAAAAGTGGGTAAACTAGATTTAGCAGAGCGCAATCTCAATCAGGAAAAAACACCTTTGAAGGTGAACGTTAGTGTAAACGTTAATGAGAACGTTTCAACCCAGAAACTTGGTAGGGATTATTCTATGAGTACAGTTATGGTTGTTGATGATAGCGTCACTCTGCGGGAGATGATCGCCGACTTGCTCAAAGGTAGAGGACTAAACGTCACGGTAGCGAGTGATGGCGTAGAAGCTCTAGAGCAAATCAAGGCTAACCGCCCCGATTTAGTCGTTCTGGATATAGTGATGCCCCGGATGAACGGCTACGAAGTCTGTCGTCGGCTCAAAAGCGACCCTAAAACCCAAAATTTGCCGGTGGTAATGTGTTCGAGCAAAAGCGAAGAGTTCGATCGATATTGGGGAATGAAACAAGGAGCCGACGCTTACATCGCCAAGCCATTTCACCCTCAAGAATTGGTCGGCACTATTAAGCAACTGCTGCGGGGTTGAAGTAGAGGAATAGGGACGGGAAAAAAATGTCTTGAGTGCTGATTATTTCTGCTCCCGCAGCCTCTCTAAACTACTCGATTGACAATAGTCCAAACATCCCCGTCCGATCGCACGTAGGGAACAGAAATACTCTTAAAACCAGTAATAAAAGGCTTGTAATAAACCTGCCAGTAGCTGGGACTAATTTGGTCGGCGATAGCTTTGAGTTCCTTCACTTCCGCTGCCAGTTCCGCCGCCAGTTCATTAATCCGTTCCGCGTGTCCCTGAGCTAGTAATCTTCCTTCTTCAACTTGCTGCTCCAGCGGAGTGATTCTTTGCAACTTTACCGACTGCTGCTGTTTCTGAGTCAGTTGAGCAGACAGAGCCGCGATCGCGTCATCTATACCCTTGACTTCTGCAGACACTTGTGCTGTTTCCCTTGCGTGACGCCGATAAGCATCGGCGATCGCTTGGGGCGAATCACCTGCTGGGACAACATCGGCAAGACTAATAAGCTGCTGGCGTTCTAGGCGCAATTCCTCAATTTGAGAGTAAATTGCCTCTATATCTGTCTGAAGTTTGTCCACCTAATTACCGCGTGGTTGTTGGATATTTTAGCATATTAACACAAACCCATCCCCTAATCGGCAGAGAAATTGCATATTTTAGGCGGGCTAGAAGCAAAGCCCGACAAACAGATGTTGAATAGTTTGAAAAATACAAACTTTTATATGTCTCAGTTGAGCGATGCCGTCGATATCCAGTCGGGTTAATCAGGCCGTGTCCGGTAAAATCAGCATTAGAGAGTGGTAGTGAGGAATGCAAGTACGAGCGAGTTTTACGAGGATGAAAATCGACTGACTTGCGCGAGATCAATTCGGGGGTTCCTCGATCGGATACAGGTTTTTTATTTGACCGCGAATGAATCACGTGGCGGGTATCCTGGATGCTTTCGGTCCCTAAAAACACAATTGCCAATTCCCATTACCAATTATCAATTATTAATTAATTTTTTTAAGTTGTTAGCCCTTGCTGCCTCAACAGGACTATAGTCTCTACCAACACATCGGGTTGCACAGGTTTAGACAGATGTCGGTCAAAACCCGCAGCAAAAGCACGATCGCGGTCTTCATCCCTAGCATAAGCCGTCAGAGCGATCGCCCAAAATTTCCCTGTCTGCGCGTTCAAAGAACGCAGCCTTCGTAGCAGCGAATAACCGTCTTCCTCCGGCATTCCGATATCGCTGACCAAAACATCCGGGCTAAACTGAGAAGCCACCTCAAACGCCTCAGCAGCAGACGATGCAGCCCTGACAGCGGCCCCGGAATCTGTCAAGACAAACCTCATAAATTCCCGCGAATCAACCTCGTCATCAACCAGCAAAACCTTAACTCCCAGTAAATTACCAGCGCCAGCCAAAACCGGCGCTTCCTCGCCGCCGATCGAATTTACCTGCATCGAAGGGAGACGGAAAGTAAAAGTCGATCCCATATTCAGTCCCGGACTGCTCGCCCAAACCGTGCCGCCGTGGAGTTCCACCAACTGCCGGACGATCGCCAGACCCAGCCCCAAACCGCTATAATTGCGAGTAATCGTAGCATCCGCTTGCCGGAAAGACTCAAACACGTAAGGCAAAAAATTCGGTGCAACCCCAATTCCAGTGTCGGTAACAGCCAGCTCAACCTCCGCATCAACTCGCTTCAGCCGGATGTCAACTCGCCCCCCGGGCGGCGTAAACTTAATCGCATTCGTCAGCAAATTCCAAATCACTTGCTGCAAGCGGCCGGGGTCTCCTGATACCCAAAATTTCGGATTTAACTGAGATTCAGGATTGCCAGAAACCTCCCCGGGTGGGGAAAACTCTGCTGTTTCCCAGCCCAAATCTACAATTGCAAACCGTAAATCGATCGACTTAGCATCGGCGGCCAACCGCACCGTATTCACCGCTCCTTCCACCATCGAAATCAAATTTACCGCACAAGGATTCAACGTCAACTTGCCGCGAATAATTCTAGAAATATCCAGCAAATCATCAATCAATTGAGTTTGCAATTTAGCATTTCGCTCGATCGTTTCTAAAGCCCGCCCAGTAGCAGCCGGACTCAAACTGCGTTGCAGCAGCAGTTGCGCCCAGCCCAAAATCGCGTTTAAGGGCGATCGCAGCTCGTGAGAAAGAGTGGCCAAAAACTCATCTTTCATGCGATTTGCCTGCTGAGATTCCTCGTAAAGTCGGGCATTGTCGATCGCCCCCGACACGGCCTGAGCCAACTGCATTAAAATAGTTTCATCATCTTCGGCAAACTCCCCCTCGTACTTGTCCGACAACTGAATCAATCCCAGATTTCTGCCGTCCCGAGCCGTCAGCGGTACAGCCAGCCAGCCCCGCATCGGCGGGTGCTTCCCCGCAGCCTTGCCGAACCCCCGCCATGCCGGGTGAGCCTCTAACTCGCTTTGAGTCATTCGCATCGGCTGTTGGTACTGGCAAACTTTTTGGTAAATGCCCGTACCGTCTGGCTCTTCGCAGTAATCTCGCCACGCAGCGTATTTTTCTGACATCGAAAACTTGCTAATTCCCGCATCCCAGTTGGCGGTCGGGTTGAGGTTGACCGCTACCTGGTGGACTTCCAGAATTTGGCGGGCGCTATCGGCAGCTAACTGAAGTATTTCTGCCACCGACAGCGTGGAGTTGATAGCAACTGACGCGGAGGTTAACTTTTGCAGGCGGTGCAAATACGACCGCTCGCGGGCCAAGGCGCGGGAGCGATCGTATTCTAATTGTTTGCGATCCGTAATGTCGATCGCCACGCCGAACAGCCGAAGGGGTGTACCCGATGCGTCAAAAACCATCCGCCCTTTGTCGTGAAGCCAAATCACTGAGCCGTCGGGTCGCACTTTGCGGTATTCCGACTCGTAAACTCCCGTGCCCGTGAGTGCGGCATTCAAATCTGCCAAAAACCTTTCGCGGTCTTCTGGATGCACCGCATTCTTTTTTTGCTCAAAAGTACCACAGGTGCTGTCTGGGCCCAAACCCATCTGTGTTGCGGCATTGGACGAACGGCGGACTTCCCCCGATGCCACATCCCAGGTAAAAGCGATGGTGTTAGCTGCTTCTAGGGCAAAGCGCAAGTTTTCCTCGCTTTCTTGCACCCTCGCTTCTGATAATTTGCGATCGGTAATATCCCAAACCACGCCGATCGACCGCACCGATTTACCCGTATCATCATCAAAAAACTTGCCCCTACCCGCGATCCAGTGCAAGCTGCCGTCGGGCCAAATAACTCTAAACTCGTAGTTGTATTCTATTTTGTTTTCTAAAGCAAAACCAAGCGATCGGGCGACCGAGCTCTGGTCATCCGGGTGAATGCAGCTAAAAAACGCTTCGTAAGTTCCCGCAAAACTGCCTTTTTCCAGCCCGAATAACATTTCGTGTCCCTCCGACCAAACCACCTCCCCATTTAATAAATTCCAATCCCAAGTTCCCATTTTCGAGGCTTCGATCGCCAATCTCAGCCGTTCCTCCGAAATTGCCAACTGCGCCGACGTTTTCGCGTAGTTCTCGCGCAACTGCTGATTTTTCAAGCTTTCGCCCACGGCCCCCGCCAGCCGCTTTAAGTGCCGCCCTTTGAACACGTAATCGCTCAAACCCGCTTTCATAGCTTCGACTGCCACTTGTTCGCTGCCGCTGTCAGTACACATAATTACCGGACAATTCGGGTAGCGGCTGTGAACTTTTTGGAGAATACTTAATCCGTCGCTCCAGTGCAGTTGGTAGTCGGTAATTACTAGGTCAAAACCCCCGGCTGCCAGGATGTATTCTAGAGTTTGGATATCAATAACCGATTTCATTTCTAAATCGGGAAAAGTTTTCCTCAGTTCTCGCTCGATCATCAGGCGATCGTTCGGGTTGTCGTCGATCAACAGAATAGACAGCATTAGCCTTTTAGTTTTTGTATTGGCGCAAACATTCTTCAATCTAAGAATATGTTATTAAGCAATCTCGCTATTTTGAATATTTACTGAGATGGTCAATTATACTTACAAATAAGTTTATTGTATTTGCAAGTATTTATTATATCTTACAGATTGTAATATCCTCAGCCACCCTTTTAGGGGCGTGTCCACAAGCAAATTAATGAAGTAAGTTGTTGTAAAACAGATCGGAAAGCATGCTCAAGCGGGAAAGGTGCAAGAGATGACTTAACTCTTACTATACTAATTGTTTATTCTGTCTTCTGGTGTGAAGACGCGGGTTAATTGATTCTTTGAGCTACAGCAGAATATTGCTGTTAAAACCCTCTTCCCTAGAACCTCATCTGTTAAATCCCGATTCACTGCGCGTTGCCGAACTTGCTTCCTCAAGTCTCGGACTTGCGTAATTTTACCCAGAAGCGAGTACCGATTCCCAGAGTCGATTTCAGCCCGATCGCACCCCCCATCCGATCGACTCCTTTGTTCGCGATCGCCAGCCCAATTCCCGTCCCTGGATAAACTTCTCGAGCGTGCAGGCGATCGAACAACCCAAAAATCCTCTCTTAAAATCTTTCGGCAATACCAATGCCGTTGTCTTCTACCAAAAGATAGACATATTTCTCCTCAGCTTCTGCATAAACCCGCACCTGCGGCTGTATCCCAAGCTGCACGAACTGGTGGAGCATTTGAGAGCAAGTTAGCCAATACTTGCAGCAGCGTAGCAGGATGGGCCAACACCGTAGGTAGCGGTTAGACAACCGTTATCCGAGCTTGTTTTTGGGCAATTTCTGCCTCTATTTGCGCGATCGATCGAGCTACAATTAAATTAAGAGAAACTGCTTTTAGTGGCAAGTTAGCTTTGCTGAGGTGGCCGTACTCTAGCAAATTTTCGATTAAAGTATTCATCAGACTTGCAGCCTCATTAATCCGATACAAGTAATCCTGTGCGGTAGCCTCCAACTCGCTGGCTTTATCTTTTAGCAACATTTCAGCAAAAAACGAAATTCCCCGCAGAGGAGCGCGCAAGTCGTGAGAAACTGAATAGGTAAACGATTCGAGCTGTGCGTTAACTTCTTCTAACTCAGCAGTACGCTCTCTCACCCGCTCTTCCAAAGTTTCATTAAATTCCCGCAAAGCAAGTTCAGCCTGCTCGATCTCAGTAATATCTTCAACCAATCCCTCAATGGTACTTTCACCTTCTGCGCTGTAGAGATATTGAGTAAACCGAATCCATTTTACTCTACCGTCTGCCAAAGGAAATGTAATTTCAATATTTTGAGACCGAGACTCCCCTGAATCTAGGGGTTGCCCAAACAATTTCTGAAGATAAATCCCTTGGACATCTGCTAAATTGCTGGCATCAAACAATCGCAAAAAAGCTTGATTGCTTTCCAAAAGCTGCCCCTCGAAAGTCGCTCGAAAAACTCCGAAATTTAAGTGTTCTAGCAGAGAATGAAGTTGATTTTCCAATCGGGCGACTTCCAGGCGGCAACTCGATCGAGCACTGCGCGAACCGTAACGCCAAGGCGGACATAGTGCTGCGGCGACTTGATAATGTAGTCATCCAATCCTGATTTCATCGCCTCTACAGCAATTTCTTCATTGCCAGTATTCGCAAACATTACAATCGGGCATTCTGGATAATTGGCTTTGATAGTTTTAAGCACATCTAAACCGTTCGTCCAGCGTAGTTGGCAATCAGTAATTACCAGATGGAATCTGCCTCGTTTCAGTGCTTCTCCGAATAATTTATCGTCAAAAATTTCCGTTATTTGCAATTTCGACAATTGCCGCTCTAATTCGCTTTTTACGAGCAGCCTATCTGTTGGGTTGTCGTCAATTACCAGAATGTGTACCACTTTAACAATTGATAATTTGGCTGTTAGCTTGAGTGCCACTCACTCCTAATAAAAATGTTGGAGGTTGTCCTCTTAAAATAAAAAATGACGGGCTTCCTCGCTCAAAACTTAATTCACTCGTTACCAGAAACAGCCTGGTAACGAGGAAACCAGCAATAAAAACTGGTAAAAAGCCACTACAAACCACGAAATTCTATCGGTTCCGGCAGTTCGGTATAGTTTAGCCAATACTCCCTAAAACTCTGCATCATTTCTAATAAAGAAGCAAACCCGACTGGTTTAACTAAATAAGAATTTACCCCTAAATCGTAAGCTCGCTTGACATCAAGTGTTTGGCTAGAAGAAGTAAGCATAACCACCGGCAAGCGTTTTAGTTCCGGCTGCTGCCTCAGCCAAACCAGAACTTCGTGACCGGAGCGCCTGGGCAATTTCAAATCTAGTAAAATTATCGCAGGTAAAGGATAGCGATCGCGATCGCTGTATTCTCCGTCCCCATTTAAATAAAAAACCGCTGCATCTCCATCTCGCACAATTTGCAGCGAAGTATTAGCAAAAGTCTCATTGCGAAATGCCCGCTGCATCAATAGAATATCAACGGGGTTATCTTCCACCAGCAAAATCGTCTGCGTTTGCGTCATGCTTCCTCAGTTGTATCCAAAATCGACTGCCTTGTCCTAATTGAGATTCCACTCCAACTTGACCGCCCATGCGATCGACTCCTTTTTTTACAATAGCTAATCCTATACCAGTTCCAGGATAAGATTCGATACCGTGCAGCCGTTCAAAAACCCGAAAAATGCGTTTTTGATGTTCGGGAGCAATACCGATGCCGTTGTCTTCTACCCACAGACGGATGAGGGCGACTGGCAATAGAGGGCTGGCCGTAAGTAACCGGGAATGTTCCCACTGTCCCACAGTTTGCCTTTCCAATTCTCCCGCTATATCCCTGTCTGTCTGTCCCTCTTGAGGCAGCTCAAGTTCCTCTGCCCATATCTGCACTTGGGGTGGTGCAGCTTCCACAAATTTTATAGCATTGGTGAGCAGATTGGCGATTACTTGAACTAAAGTAAGGCGGTGGGCAATTACCGCAGGCAAGGGCGATCGAACGCTGATTTGAGCGTGCCTGGATTTAGCGTCAGCTTTGACCATAGCAATTGCCTCGGCCACAGCAGATTCTAACTCTAAAACTTGCAGCGATAAATCAGCGCGGCTGAGGCGGCTGTAAGCTAGCAAATCTTGGATTAATGCTTCTAATTGTTGCCCAGAATTAACAATTTGCTGGGCGTATTCTTGACCGAGCTCGTCGAGGAGGTCGCGGTAATCTTCTAATAAAGCTTCAGCTAATCCCTGCATTCCCCGCAGAGGAGCCCGCAAATCGTGGGCGACGGTATAGGTGAAAGATTCTAATTCTTCGTTAGCAGCTTGAAGTTGATTGGTGCGGAGTTCTACTCGCCGTTCTAAGGTAGCGTTGAGCATCCGAATTTCCGCTTCTGCTTGTTTGCGCGCAGTTACATCAATGGCGGTACTAATTACTAAACTTCTGCCGTCAGAAAGCTTGCCTAAAGGTGCGGAATAAAAGTCCCAAATGCGAGTTTCGCCGCTGGCTGTGGCAATCATATATTCGCCTTCAGAAGTGCGGGCATTTAATTGGTGCAGCCGATCGATATCTGCTTGCACTAGCGATTGGCGGCTGTGGTAAGCTTTTTCTGTCCAATCTTCTATTGTGGGTATTTCTGAGTATTCGTAGCCTGAGAGTTCTGTCCAAGCGCAGTTAATTTGCAAAACTTCTCCGTTTTCAGCGTGCAGCATAATTGGCAGCGGTGCCTCGATAATGGCGCGGCGGAAACGTTCTTCGCTTAATTGTAGGGACTGGCGATCGTGTTCTAGCTGTTCTAACAGTTGATTTTGCTTGATTTCGGCATTGTCGCGCAAAGTTCGATCGCGCTTCACCAAATAGTAAACCACCACCATCAACAGGAAATTTACTAAAGCAGCAACGGTAAAAGTCAGGATTGTCAAATTAGCGCTGGCTTGAGATTCTCGGGCGCGCTGCTGCAATAGCTGAGTTTCTTCCGCAGTCATGGCGGCTATCTGCTGCCGAATATCGCCCATGATTTGGTTTCCCCTAGCGGATTTAACTCGCCGCAGGGCTGCTTCTAAGTTTTGTTCGCGTCGCAGATTGATGGTTTTTTCAAGTTCGGCTAATTTAGAGTCGATCGCAATTTTCAAGTTGCGAATGCGCTGTTGCTGCCGGTTGTTGTCGGCGGTTAGCTGCTGCAATCCGACTACTTGTTGGTTGATGCGGGCGATCGCGCTGTGATAGGGTTCTAAATACCGTTCTTCTCCCGTCAGCAAATAACCGCGCTGTCCGGTTTCAGCATCTTTTAAGGTGGAAAGCGTGGCTTCGAGTTCGGTTAAAACTTGGTGAGTGTGGCTCACCCAGCGTTGGTTTTCGACTAACTTGAGAGTATTGCGGTAGGAAGTTGCCGCATTTAAAATTAGCAGCGCCAAGACCATTCCGATACCTGCGGTGATTTGGGGAGTCAGCGATTGTTTCATGAAATACTCGCCGTGGGAGTCCTGCTTTTTTTATTTTAGCTGGATTAAGACTACCCGAATTTTTGGCGCGGTCAGAGACGGCGACTAAAGCCTATAGCGCGTCGCGTGAGAACCCCGGTCTTTCCCGCAGGGTATGAAACGCACTTGTAGCCTTTAGGCTACGAGTCTGTGTTATAATAATTGAGCAATGCCGAACAAGTAGGCGTATCAACTACGTGATGAACTATTCCTAGTACGGTGAGATTCCCGGCAGTAAGACACCCTCAGCGTTCATCGTCTGAGAAAGACTAAGGCACAGCCAAGCAACGCAGGATAGTGAGCGTACCGAACTGGCAAGCGTGTTGAAAAGTGCGAACGAAAGCATACAAAAAGTAAGCGTAATTGCAACACCGAAAGGTAGTTGTTTTGAACGTCTAGAGGTGTCTTGACAGCACCTTTAAGAGTGTTAAAGTTTCTCAAGAATCTCCGTACCTTCAGGTCGGAGAGTGTCAAAAATTTAAGGTTCAAAGGTGCGATCGATCTTGTTTCTAGTTTAGCCTCGCTCCTCCTCGCAGCCCCCTGGGAGCATTTCATATTTGTAAAAACACTGATTCTGGCTCCTGACTTCTGACTTCTGACTCTTTTCTCCTGGCTTCTGACTCCTGACTCCTAACTCCTATTTCTAGCGGAGGGCTGCTTTCATTGAGATGCTCCCCAGCCCCCTTAAGTCGGAGATGCAATAAATCGCTTTCTTGCGTTTCGTGGTTGAGGCAGAAACCAGACAATCTAGCATAGCCTGCAAAGCTTAATTCGCCTTTTTTTTTGCATCGATTTTTGTATCGTTCGTGTTCCTTTGGCAGTTTCAAATTGCGGCGCAAAGAAAAGAGTTTTTACCTATTGACTCCTGTTGATTTTTGGGGTATATTTTAGATAATGGGAGTGGTGACATAAATTTAAATTTTGTCACCACTCCCATTATTAAATAATACCCGATCGAGCTAGCCAAGTCAAGCTTTTTCCCCCCAAAAAAAAGGCGAATTTTTAATATTTTATTTAAGAAATAATCTTGTGGAGGCAGGGAGAAATTCACAGAGGCGAGGACGCGGGTGAATAGTATCAGAAATCTGAAATGCGAGCGATCGGGTAATTGGGGAGAATTAATGGGTTGAAATTAGTTTAACATCGGAATTACAGCATATTCGGTGGTTCATGAAGTACACTATAAAGCTATATTATGTGGTGTTAATCGGTAGGGTGCGTCGCTGCTTCTAATTTGATAAAGATTGCTCGCCAGATCGGTGGCGACGCACCTGACTCGCGTCGCTCTTCTTGTGTGTACCGCACATACATGGAATATGCTGTATATCTTTTTGCGAGCGAGAAGCTCGATCGCACTCGCAAAGAGACACTCGCCCTGCACTGAAAAAAATATGATTCCGAGTGCAGTGCCGCAACAATATAATTACACAATCGCAGCCGCTTTCGTCGCGAAAATGCGATCGATCGCATCTTCAACAACCTTATCAGGCGTAGAAGCACCCGAAGTCACGCCCACCACAATTTGACCATCCGGTAACCAACCTTCAGTTACGACCAAATCGGCCCCCAAAGGCTTGTGTTCGATCCGATTTCCGGGTAAAATGCGCTCCGCACAATCAATGTGATAAGAAGGAACAGTTTTGTCGATCGCAATCTCCTGCAAATGCGTAGTATTAGAAGAATTAAAACCCCCAATCACCAGCATCAAATCTAACTTTTCGTCAACCAAACTCAACATAGCATCTTGCCGTTCCTGAGTCGCATCGCAGATAGTATTAAAACTCTGAAAATGCTCGCTCAAATTCTCCGGTCCGAACTTCCGCATCATCGTCCTTTCAAACAACTTGCCAATATTCTCCGTCTCAGTTTTGAGCATAGTAGTTTGGTTGGCAATCCCCACCATTTCCAAATCCCGATCCGGGTCAAAACCAGCAGAATAAGCCTTACTAAACTTAGCAAGAAACTCATCGCGGTCGCCCCCATGCAAGATATAATTGCTGACATATTCAGCTTCTTGCCAATTCAGCACAATCAAATACTTATCAGCAAAAGAACTCGTAGCAACAGTTTCCTCATGCTTGTACTGACCGTGAATAATCGAAGTATAATCTTTCTTCTTGTGCTTCTCAACAGTATTCCAAACCTTAGAAACCCAAGGACAAGTAGTATCAACAATCTTGCAGCCCTTATCATTAAGCAACTGCATTTCTTGGACACTCGCTCCAAAAGCAGGTAAAATTACCACATCGCCGCTATCGACAACCGAAAAATCTTTCTGCCCCTTCTCAACAGGAATAAAACCAACTTCCATATCCCGCAAATGCTGATTTACAGACGGATTGTGAATAATCTCATTAGTAATCCAAATCCGTTCCGAGGGGAAATGCTGGCGAGTCTCGTAAGCAATAGCTACAGCGCGTTCCACCCCCCAGCAAAATCCAAAAGCCTGAGCGAGTCGGATCGTGACTGCGCCGCGTTCCAGCCTGTAATTATTGTCGCGAATTTGTTGGATCAGACTGCTTTGATAAGCCGTCTGCATCACCCCAGCTACCTCAGCTTCGTGTCCAAAACCCTTGCGGTGGTAGTTTTCCGAATGTTGGAGCGATCGTTTAAAAGCTTTAGTATCCATGCGGTATCGAGTAGAAATCTAGGTTAATTACCTTTGATTTTAGAATGCCTGGGGTGCGATCGCGATTATTGGCTCAGTGGGTTCGAGGGGATATGCTATTTATACGATCGACACATTGAATTGAGAGCAAAGAAGAATGAACGCGACGAAAGCGGTTCGTTAAAAAAAACTCAAAAAAAAAGCGTAGAGACCCAGATACCAGCGTCTCTACACGATCGAACTCCCACAGAAAATCAGCTTCAAATCTTCTTCGGCGCAAAAGGAGAACTCGATTCAAACGAACTGAAACCGCCGGCAAAATCCTCACCGTAAGCTTCTTCCCCGTGCAGCCCGATATCCAAACCTTGGTCTTCAGCAGATGAGGGCACTCGCAGTTCCATAAACTGCCCCAAAATTTTCAGGATCGCAAAAGTGCCGACAGCCGCAAACACGTAAGTAGCTAGAACGCCTACAAACTGGGTCACGATTAGCCCCGGATTCCCGGCAAACAGACCGTCATTTCCGGCAGCGTTAACCGCTTTAGTCGCAAATAAGCCAGTCAGAATCGCGCCCACAGTTCCGCCGACGCCGTGAACCGGGAAGGTATCCAAAGAGTCGTCAAATCCCAGCTTAGCCCGCCAACTAACGGCAAAGAAGCAGCAAACCGAAGTGATCGATCCGATCAAAAGTGCTCCCACTGGAAGCACGAATCCAGCCGCAGGTGTGATGCCCACCAATCCCGCTAGGAAACCGCTAGCAATTCCCACTGCTGTGGGTTTGCCTCTGAGCACCCATTCCACAATTGTCCAAGTTAAACCGCCGGCTGCTGTTGAAATCATCGTGGTGACAAAAGCCACTGTTGCTAAAGAACCAGATCCCAAAGCGCTACCGCCGTTGAAGCCAAACCAGCCGAACCACAGCAGCCCAATTCCCAACAAGACGTAGGGTACGTTGTGGGGGGTGTGGGGCTTGTTCAAGTGGTCTTTGCGGGGACCGATTACCCAAGCTGCGATAACGGCTGATACGCCCGAACTGATGTGTACGACTGTGCCGCCGGCAAAGTCGAGAGCTCCCATCGCCCCCAGCCAGCCTTTACCCCAAACCCAGTGGGCTAAGGGAGAGTAGATGAAGGTAGACCACAGCAGCACGAACCAGAAATAGGTTTTAAATGTTACCCGTTCGACGATCGCCCCGGAAATCAAGGCTGGAGTGATGATGGCGAACATCATCTGATAGACCATGAAGACTTGGTGGGGTATTGTCGGTGCGTAGCCGATCGGATCGGGTTTGTCTGCCGTGACGTTGTTCAAGAACATCCAGTCGAAGCCGCCGATGAAGGTTTCGATTCCTTGGGCAAACCCTTTATCATTGAGGTTGCCGGGGGTGACATCAAAGGCCAAACTGTAACCCCACAGCGTCCAGGTGACGCCGATCAGTCCCATCATGACTAAGCTCATCATCATGGTGTTGAGGACGTTGCGCGATCGCACCAGTCCCCCGTAGAAAAACGCCAGCCCCGGTGTCATCAGCAATACCAGTGCTGAGGAGACCAACATCCAGGCCGTATCGCCGCTGTCGATCGGATTCGGCGCCACCGCAGCCGCACCAGCAGCATCTTGAGCTAAGGCATTGTGCGTCAGCGGCACGCTTAACAGCCACAGCGCGATGATGCCGATCGTTAAACTTTTTTTGATCACGTTAGTTGTACCTTTTCATACTCAGCAATTTTCAGGGAAGACCGAGCCGATTTTAGATGCGAGGATTTTAGATGCAATAGTTATTTGGTTTTAAGTCCCTGTTTTAGCGGAACAAATCTTCAATAGATAATTCCCCCATCCTCAACCCCCGGACTTCGTATAGCCGGACTCATCTAAATTCGTCAACCATCAATCCAACGGTCTGTGCCTTTTGGATTGCACCATTTGTACAAACTGTTATTCTGTATCACCCTATACAAAATACCTAAGTATCATATTTCTTAATCTATCCGTCGCTACTTGACATAGCCCATGACAGCAGATCGATCGGGAAGGGGGAGTTGAGGAGAGGGGAAGAGTTTTGAGTTGGGGAGAACGGAAGGAGGAGAGGGGGAGAGTTGGGGAGAATCTGACTTCATCCTCGATCTTTCTAACTAAGGACTAAGGACTAATTTTTCAACTGCATCTGATCGAAGAGTTGCAGGGCCGATCGCCAAACCAGATAACCTCGATCGTTAAGGTGCAAGCCATCTGTGCTGAGTTCGGTTGGCAAATTGCCGTCAGCATCCGCAAACAGCGGGTACAAATCCAGATACAAAACATTTTCAGAACTAGCAATTTCTTTGAGGCGTCGATTTATTGCCCGAATCCGACTGTTAGGAATTGCCAACAGCCGATCGCGATTTTCCCAAGTAGCTTGTTCCCCGCTGTGGGGCAAAATCGACTGCACAACCACTTGTGCTTTGGGGTGAGCCCACCGCAAATCGCGAATAATCTGCCGCTGGTTGTCCAAAATCCCTTCGTCGCTGGTTCCCCGCAACAAATCGTTAATCCCAATCATCACAAACACCGTATCCGGCGCAGTTCGATCGAACAACTGCAACCGCTTCAGCAAACCCACGGAAGTCTCCCCCGAAATCCCTTGATTCAGCCAAATTCGATCGACTGGTAACAGCTTGGTCGGGAACCACATACTTAGAGAATCCCCAGCCAAAATACTCAGTCTTGAGGGTCGATTCGCAGCCGCCGCCTCAGCTTCTCGACCCAACTGCGTCACCCACTGCTGGTAAGTCCATTTGTGTCGCGGTCCTGGAACGGGCACGTCTAGCACTGCCTTTGCAGAGATCGCCGGTTGGCCAATTTGTTCCTCAACCGCTTCTGCCGTCACCGCAGCACTTGCCGGGAAGATTTCTGTCAAGTTGTTTCCCCGCAGCAGCAGTTGAGCGACTGTAAGTATCAGTACCCCGTTCGTCACCAAAGATAGCAAAGCCCAAACCGGAACAGCTTTCGATCGGCTAACTTCCATCCCTAAGAGGGATTTATGAGTTCTACTTCTGCTACCCCCTCCAAACTTCTCCATAAACTCAAGCTATTTGCAGGCTTCACACCGAATAATTTGCACTGATTGCTGCATCAAATTTTACCCTTCAATTAAACCCTCAATTCTTGTAAGAATCAAGCTCTGTGCTGTGTTGGGCGCCACGGCGATGCAGAACTATGCTTTTTCGCACTACTTTACCATAAAAAATCTGCCTGCCAAAGTTTCTGGCACCGCAATCGAATTTGTCAAAGCGGCAGCACAGCACAAAAATATATCTAAAAGTGATCGAACTTACTCAGTTGTGATGCTAAAATCCAAAAATGAAAAAATTAACTATAACTGAAGCAGCCAAAATTAAAGGTGTGAGTGCTTCCACCTTACGCAGGTGGGAAGCCGAAGGCAAGCTAATACCGGAACGCACCGCTAACGGTCACAGACGGTATGACCTAGCTCATCTTCTGGGGTTAAAACCCAACGGCGCTTTAACCATAGCTTACGCTCGGGTTAGCAGCCACGACCAAAAAGATGATTTAGACAGACAAAAACAAGTTTTGGAATTGTTTTGTGCATCTCACGGCTGGCAATTCCAAATCATTGATGATGTGGGTTCTGGGGTTAATTACAGTAAGCGGGGTTTACAAGATCTAATTCGGGCGATCGCAGACAATCAAGTAGAAAGGTTGGTACTAACTCACAAAGACAGACTGCTGAGATTTGGTTCTGAACTAATTTTTAATTTGTGCGAACACTTTGGGACAGAGGTAGTGATTATAAATCAAACCGAAAATACTAGCTGTGACGAGGATTTAGCTAAAGATATACTAGAAATAATCACTGTTGTCTCCGCCCGCCTTGATAGCAGCAGGAATCCCAAGAACAAGCGCGTCGTCGAAGAACTTAAAGCAATTGCCGGTCAACTCTAATCCATACACCAGTTTGCCAAGTTCGTTAGTTACAGATTCTCAATTACCAATTACCAATTACAGACGCACATCTCATGCAATCGAAAACTGCATCTACGCAATTAAAGGTGAACTAAGCTGCTACGCATCTAAATTGAATACAGAGACGGGCTGTCCTGCCCGTCCCACAATAATTGCAAACAAATTGACTGTCAAATTAGATGCACAACAGCTTAGCAATAAAAATATGCCCGCGTTCGCATCGAAGATTGAAACGCGAGCACAACGATAAACAGCCATAAGTTGGGGGCTATTTCTGATTGGGGTTTTTCTGAATAAAGGGGTCAATTAGCTTATAAATAGCTAATCTAGGACACGAAAGGTGAATTGAGCGATCTCTTCGCACGCTCTACAGTTTGGTAGTCCTCCCCCCAGAAATCCCACCGTAACCGCCGTAGCCACCCTCAATTCTGTTGTCCAAGCTCGTTTCCTTCACAAACCCCGTGTAAGCTTCCATCCCGTGTTCGCCGATATCCAAACCTTCAGCCTCCTCTGCTGCAGAAACGCGGATACCCAGCAAAGCTTTGAGTGCCATCCAAAAAATCGTACTCAGCAGCACGGTCATCCCGCCTACAGAGAAAATGCCTAGCAACTGCGGCCCGAGTTGATCGAAACCTCCGCCCAAAAGCAATCCGGCCTTGGGGCCTGCGGTATAAATTCCCGTTCCAGGCCCGTCCGCAAACAAGCCAACCGCAAGAGTTCCCCAGATGCCGCAGACTAAGTGAACTGAAGTTGCCCCTACAGGGTCGTCAATTTTCAAGTTGTCGAAGAAAGTTACGGCGAAAACTACCAGGATACCGGCGATCGTGCCGATAATGGCAGAGTTGGGGACGTTGATCCAAGCGCAGCCTGCTGTGATCCCGACTAAGCCTGCGAGGATGCCGTTGATAATCATCGAAAGGTCGGGTTTGCCCAGGTACAGCCAAGCAGTAATCGTTGCAGCAACTCCCCCGAAGGCGCCGGCGGTGTTGGTGGTGATGGCAATGTGGGCGATCGCATTTGAATCGACTGCCATTGTCGAACCGGGATTGAACCCGAACCAGCCCAACCACAGAATCAAACAGCCCAAGGTGGCAATGCTCATATTGTGTCCCGGCATCGCCACAGTATCGCCGTCGCGGTACTTGCCGATCCGCGGCCCCAAAAATGCCGCTCCCATCAAAGCAGCCCAACCGCCTACCGAGTGAACCACTGTCGAACCGGCAAAATCCGAGAAGCCGGCTTTTGCCAGCCAGCCGCCGCCCCAAATCCAGTGTCCGGTAATCGGGTAAGCAATGCCTACTAGCAGCAAGCTGAAAATTAAGAAGTCAATGAATTTAACTCGCTCTGCAACTGCTCCAGAAACGATCGTGGCAGCAGTTCCGGCAAAAACTAATTGAAAAAAGAATTTAGCGTTGAGGGGGACTCCCGTCCAGTTTAATGCCTTGAAAATGCCTTGATAAGCGTCTCCTGTGGCGGGGCTGTTGTCAGCTACATTCCACAGAAAAAATCCGCCGCTGCTGCCGATAAAACCGTTGCCGTTGCTGAACATTAAGGCAAAGCCGATCGCCCAAAATGCGATCGTAGAAAGCGCAAAAACAATCAAGTTTTTTGACAACACGTTAACGGCATTTTTTTGGCGGCAAAAACCGGTTTCCAACATACCGAAACCAGCGTTCATAAAGAACACTAGCATCCCAGCCACCATGACCCACATGGTATCCATGCCCACCTTAAGGCTTGCTAATTGTTCCTCGGTGGTTGGCGCGGGAGCGGTTTGGGCTACCGCCGCATATCCCCACACCAAGACGATGATTGCTGCTATTGGTATGCAGGCTTGCCAACTTGGACTGAGGCGGGCGATCGTCCTGTGTAATTTCTTGAACCTGTTAACTTTCGTAAAAAAGTTAGCTGCTGGCAAATTTAAAGACTCCTGCCTGACTTGTTTCGACTTTTTCTTTCCGACAGTCATTTTAATCACTTTCACCCTCTTTACGGTTAGTAAGCTCAGCAATATTCGGAAAACTTTCCAATTTTACTACAAAAGTTTAGAGATTATTTGTTCAGATTGAGATAGTTTTGATAGCCTAGCTCTTCTAATTGATTTTGTTTTTTCATTACTGATTCGGACAAAGTTTTGCGGTAATGCAGGACTCGCTCTAGCAATTCTGGCTGATGAGCTGCCAGTATCTGAACTGCCAGCAAGCCAGCATTCTTAGCGTTGCCGATCCCCACTGTTGCTACGGGTATCCCGGCTGGCATTTGCACGATCGAGTACAGCGAATCTACCCCTTGCAGGTGGCGGCTCGGTACAGGCACGCCAATTACTGGCAAGGGCGTTAAAGATGCTACCATACCGGGGAGGTGCGCCGCTCCCCCGGCACCTGCGATAATGACTTTCAAGCCTCGTTGGTGAGCGGTTTGGGCGTATTCCACCATGCGCGAGGGGGTGCGGTGCGCCGAGACGATCGCCACGGAGCAAGGTATATTGAATTCTTCGCAAACTGCGATCGCATCCTTCATAGTTGGCAAATCCGAATCGCTACCCATGATAATTCCAACTGTCGCTTGGTGCATAAAATTTTCCGATTTGAGATTTCAGATAAATGCTAATTTTATAATGATTGCGTTAACTCAAATTTAGATATTTTGTACCAAAACTGACCCTTAAAAGCAATTTTGCCACCAGCCCCCGTCTGAGCAGCCCTGCAGCCAGCAAAAAGCAAAAAGCTCCCCCTCCTCATCGCCAGCCACCGGATCG
This sequence comes from Oscillatoria nigro-viridis PCC 7112, assembly GCF_000317475.1. Taxonomy (NCBI): domain Bacteria; kingdom Bacillati; phylum Cyanobacteriota; class Cyanophyceae; order Oscillatoriales; family Oscillatoriaceae; genus Phormidium; species Phormidium nigroviride. The sequence continues at coordinate 5,023,774 of NC_019729.1, read as the reverse complement.
ATCCGTAGCGAATCTTAAATCTTAAATCTAAAATCTAAAATCTAAAATCGGATGACTGAAGCCACAACCCCAACTGCCACCCCCACAGATATTCTCAATGCTCGCCTCCCCGGTTGCAAGGATTTGCAGATGCTTGCTGTTGACGAAACGGGAATCATTCAAGAAGTTTTGCCGATGGACGCGGTATTTAAACGGATTTGTCCTCCCGATTTGCAAGTGCTTGATGTAGCAGGCAATTGGCTGTCTCTGGGCGGTGTTGACTTGCAGATTAACGGGGCTCTCGGTTTTGCTTTTCCCGATTTAGAAAGCAAGCATATGGAAATTTTGCCGAAAATTTGTCAATTTTTGTGGAATCAGGGAGTGGATGCTTTTTTGCCGACTTTGGTGACAACTTCGGTGGATAAGTTTAGGCGATCGCTCTCGACTATAGCTGATTATATCCGAACTGTACAAACCGCTGCTCCCGCAACAATTAATCCCAAAACAGCGGAAATTCTCGGCGTTCACCTCGAAGGCCCTTTTCTCAACCCCCAGAAGCGAGGCGCTCACCCAGTTGAGTTTTTGTTACCGCTAACTATAGAAAATGTCAAGCAAGTTTTAGGAGATTGTGCCGATATTGTCAAAATAATTACTTTAGCGCCGGAGTTAGACAGCACTGGCGAAGTCATTTCCTATTTGCAAAGTTTGGGAATTTCCGTCAGTCTCGGACACTCCCAAGCGACGGCAGAGCAAGCCCAACAAGCATTTGCCCGGGGAGCTTCAATGGTAACTCACGCTTTTAATGCGATGCCGAGTTTGCACCACAGAGAACCGGGTTTGTTGGGAGCGGCGATTGTTTATCCGGGCGTAAAATGCGGTTTAATTGCTGACGGGCAGCACGTTTCTCCGACAATGATTGATTTTTTGCTACGCGCTGGTAGGTATCAAAAAGGCGTTTTTTTAGTGAGCGATGCTTTGGCTCCTTTGGGTTTGCCTGACGGTGTTTATCCTTGGGATTCCCGACAAATTGAAGTCAGAAAAGGTACAGCTTGGGTAAGATTAGATTACCACTCGCCCCTGGAATCTGCTACTTTGGCGGGTACAACTCTGCCGCTGTTGGCGGGAGTGCAGAATTTGGTGGAGTGGGGAATTTGCGATGCCGAAAGTGCGATCGCCCTGGCAACTGAATCTCCAAGAAAGGCGATCGGAATTTCGGGAATTATTGGCAAATCGGCAAGTCAATTGTTGCGCTGGAATTTAAATGCGGCGACAAAGCAATTGACTTGGTATCGACTCTTTTAACCTGTTATACCATTTTAGATTAAAGAATTGAAGAAGTGGGAAGGTGCGAACTGGTATTAGCCGCTCGATTTGAGATTTTAGATGTGCCCTTTTAATCTAAAATCTCAAATCGCAAATCTAAAATCGGTTGTTGCAAGTTGCACATTTTCCGAACCGGATTGCTATATAATATCTAACCGTTGGCAATCACTCAGCAGCAGGCAGACTAATGAATTTTGTAGACGACAAGACTATAGTTAGACAGTATTTTAACTCGACCGGATTCGATCGCTGGCAGCGAATTTACGGCGAGGGCCAAGTCAATAAAGTTCAGCTAGACATCCGCACCGGGCACCAGAAAACGGTGGATACAGTCATCGAATGGCTGCAAGCTGACGGCAATTTGCCCGGGCTTTGCGTCTGCGATGCTGGCTGCGGTGTGGGATCTCTGAGCATTCCTCTGGCTGACGCTGGGGCAATTGTTTGCGCTAGCGATATCTCTGAAAAGATGGTAGCAGAAGCCTACGATCGAGCGACAGCAGTTCCCGGCAAGCTCTACAACATCTCCTTCGCCGCCCAAGATTTGGAAGCTTTAACCGGCAAATTCCACACAGTGATTTGTTTGGATGTGCTAATCCACTATCCTCAAGATAAGGCTGCAAAAATGATCGCTCACCTAAGTTCGATCGCCGAATCGCGACTAATTCTTAGTTTTGCACCCAAAACTTTAGCACTCACCGCCCTCAAAAAAATTGGTGAACTGTTCCCCGGCCCGAGCAAAACTACCCGCGCTTACCAGCACCGCGAAGCTGATATTATCAAAATCTTAGAAAACAACGGTTTTGTGATTAACAGAACAGCGATGACTAGCACTAGCTTTTACTATTCTCGCTTGGTGGAAGCTGTGCGGAAATAGGTTAAAAATCTCTGCCAATTCTGAGGTCAGTTTACATCATTTATTGGCGCAGTGGGGCAGGTTTATACAATTTGTTGGTGGGTGTCAAAAATTTCCACCAACCCGCCCCTACATGGTAAAGTCCCGGACAAATTTGTAGGGGCGGGTTCACCGATCGATTGGGCCGCCCACAGATAATCTTAATAAACCCGCCCCCACCCAACCGACAACCCCGATCGACCATTCTCGCCCCACAGTTAAATTCAATGAATTCTTAATTTACGGGTGGGGTGGGGGCGGGTTTTTATAATTTGTCGATGGGTGTCATATATTTCGGTAAACCCGCCCCTACAGCGATGGTTAAATGTTGGATAAAATTCCTGGTAAAGTATTGAATAAAATCTGTAGGGGCGGGTTCACCGATCGATTTGGCAACCCACCCATAATTTCGATCGACCCGCCCCCCAACCCGAAAATTCAATTAATCCTTAAATATTGAAACAAGCTTGAACTTTATTCGCTAGTTTAGGCGTTTTCATTTGATTAAATATTTTAATAGCTTGCTGCCAGTGATTCTGAGCTATTTCTAATTCTCCCAAATCCCGGTAAGTCAAGCCGATGTAATAATTGCTAATACCTAATTCGTACTTAGCACCAATTTTAGTATAAAATTCAATAGCTTGGTTTTGATATTTCAAAGAAGCTGAAAAATCATTGCTTTCTCGAAAAACATCGCCCAAAATGTACCAGGCACGGGCGATGTCTGATGTAAAGTTGCAATTTTGGGCGATCGCCACAACTTGCCCTAAAGTTTGCTTAGCTTGTTCGTACTCGCCAATATGTTTTTGAGCTAAACCAGCCATATTCAAATCCCAGCAAGCTTGCCAAGGCGGAACGCTTTCTAAAGGTTGTTGCAAGTGTCTTGTAGTTTCTTTCAATGCTGCCTTCGCCTCACTCGCTTGTCCTAAATAAGAGTGCAAAAGAGCAACTTCGCAGTAACAACTATTTAGCCGAGATTGAATTGCAGGAGATACTGGAGACAAAGCTAAATTAAGTTTTGCCTGATAAATAGCTAATCCTAACTCGTATTCACCAGCAGCAATATAGCACAGACCCATATCACTATAGGAGTTAAATTCTGTCCATTTATCGCCCTCACGCTTAGCAGCCAATTGAGCTTGGCGGTGATATTCTAAAGCTACCTCAAAACCATCCGCTAGCAAATAGGCGTGACAGTCGCCGATGCAGCGATACAGACTTGCTTCCCGGTTAGGCGAAACTCGATTTACCAGTTTTTCTGCTAATTCTAAAGTTTGGCTGATGTATCCCCACGATAAAAAATATAGAAACAATTCTTCTGGTAAAATAGCTATGGCAGGGCGGCACAAGACATCCCACGCTGAATCATAATCTTCAATTTCTCGGAAATGATAGTAAGCTTCTAAAACTTGCAAACCTAACTGAGGGGATTGAATGTGTTCTACACTGGTAAACCAATGTTGCGCGATCGCCCTTTGAGTTTGTTCCCATTCGCTGCTATTCTGTAACTGATTCAAACCCTGCGCCCGAATTGCTGGGTGCATTCGGTATTTACCCCGATAGGATTGTAGCAAAGAAGAGTCGCACAGCCGCCAGATGATTTTTAATTGTTCTGTTGGGTTTACATCCCACAGCAAAGCCTTGACGCAAGTATCGGGCAACCACTCTATTTCTTGATACCGACAAGCTGCCAAACGACACAGCAATCGATAAGCTTGAATCGAGTGTCCGCTCAGGCGATTTAACTGATGGTTAACAAGAAATGAAAATGAATCTAACTGCTTGAGTTCCTGACTGTTTTGTTGCCAAGCCTCGGCGATATTGCCTTCATAATAATTTTGAATGTATTTATAAATCAGATCCATGCTGTAAGCATTGCCTTGATAAAGCGCGTGCATTTCTTGCAGAGATTGTAAATCTTCTGAAGTTTTGGGATATTCAAAATATTGTTCCCATGCTTCTGGACTCAAGCCTTTTAAAATGAGAGTTTGAACGCCTCTGATGTCTGGTTCTTTTAAATTTTCTCTACTGGTAATCAGGGTGACTCCTCCTGTAATTCTTGGATCGCTGAGTACCCGCAGCAATTCTACATAATTGCGGTACTCAGGTAAAAACATACCGTTACGTAAGGCAGACTCTAAGTTATCTATAAAAATTGCGACTTTGAATTGACGCAGCTTTTTTTCTAGCAAGCTTAAACTAAGGCTAAAATCTCTGGGTGCATCTTCCTGAAAATCTTGTTGCAGCCAAGTCTGAACAAATGAATCGGCACTCCGCAAGTCTTCTGGAGTGTAGGCAATTTTCATATCTAAGATTTTTTCAAATTGGCAACTTGCTAAATATTGCAGTGCTAAGGTGGTTTTGCCGATGCCGCCTTCTCCTACTATTATCAAAATTTTGAAATTTTCTGATGTCCATTTTTGGAGTTTGGCAATATCTGAAGTCCGTTCTACCCAGCGATAATTTAATGGTTGTGGTTCTCCAGGTGGCGCTGGGATTAGTTCGGGCCTGAATTGAAAAAATAATGCCTGCAAATCAGACCAGCTAGAGCGCTTGTCGTTTCCTAAACCAAAGGCTTGATATGCTGTTGTCAAATGTTGGCGTACAGTTGCTTCTGATTTAATTGCGAGAATTTTGGCGATTTGTTTGTTGGGTGTTCCAGCTAGTTTTTGCTGCAAAACTTGCTTGCATTTGTTGCCTAAATTGTTGTAAATGGTGGTAAATTCTGCTTGATTCATGGGTAGTTTGCCTGTGGAAGTGCGATCGCGCGTGGCAGCGCCATGTCAGAAGTTGGTGACCGAGAATTTCAAAGGTGGTACAAGCCCCCGTCTCGATCCGTGGAATCAATCGAAAGCATCCCAAATCTCAAATCCTCAAGCCCCCGTCTCGATCCGTGGGGTCAATTCTTCAATCATCCAATCTCAAATCTCAAATCTAAAATCGATTGACTGCACAATTGTGAGTTTTGAATGTTTATTGATTTTACACTGAGTTACGGGTTAAAAAGTTATTCAATAATTAAATTTTTGCAAACACCATTTTGGAGGTAAGAAGTATGGAGTTTCTGGCGGATGGAGATTGTGCGGATGCAACGCTGCTAATTGTTGTGCGATGCTGTGCGTCATCGCCTGCGACACTGGGATCGATCGTGTAAACGATTGTTACAAAAGCTGGAACTATGCGTAAAAACATAGGGCTATTTCCGCAATCTATATAGAGGCCCAAATGTAGGGAGTCAGAAGCTATGAGGTTTGTATCAGAGAATGCAGGAGGCGATCGCGCCGATCGATCGGGCGACAGCAAAGCGAAGTCTAATCAGAAGGTGGAAACAGATATGTCATCAGCGCCAGAAAGCAAAGAGAATCCGATTAATCAGGTTTTGGATCGAGTTGAGAAGATTTTGTGTGAAACTTGGGCAGAAACAGGGTTTGGACAGGTGACTATTGAGAGTGAGAAGGCGGAAAAGGGTAAAGGTAAAATTCACGTGACTGTGAAGGGTTCTACTTTTTATCGGTATCACATTTCTGAGGAAGATGTTAAGGAGTGGAATTCAAAGCCGTAGGTGCGATCGGTTGGGTGGGGGCTGGTTTTTATAATTTGTCGATCGCTCTCAAAGATTTAGGCGAACGCGCCCATACAGGTCTGGTAAAATATTCCTATAAATTTGTAGGGGCGGGTTCACTGATGATTTTCGTCACCCACAGATAAACTTTATAAACCCGCCCCCACCCCACCATGAAACTTACTAAAAAAAGATAACTGGAGTATTGACAGGTTAAATTAAATCGTGTAGATTATTTTTTATAGACGGAAAGTACACCCACAAGCATCTATCCTGTACGGCTTCAATGGTCGGCAGTATCGTTTTTTCAAGCATCGTAATTTCAAACAATTGAATATTTGCAGTCCGAGACGGGTGTGATGTTCGCGGGGCTGGGGAAGTGGTGATGACGCATTATGTGCGATCGACCCTTCTCTGGCCCCTTGTTTTTTGGCAAACAAATTGACTTGACAATTTGGAGGTTAAATATGGATCGTTTAGATGGAACAACGCTAAATGACCAACTAATTTGGTCTAATCCTGAACCCGTAGAAATTTACGGCTATGCTGGCGATGACACGCAAGTAGGCGATGCGGGAAACGATCTGATTGTTGGCGGTTCTGGAAATGACAGTTTATTGGGAGATCCGGGAAACGATGTTATCTATGGTGGTCGGGATAGCGACTCTATGTATGGCGGAGTGGGTGCAGATCAACTGTTTGGCGGCAAAGGAGATGATTATTTAGTTGCCGGCTTTGACACAGATACGCTGACAGGGGGTGGAGGTAGTGATACTTTTGGTTTGATAGGCGAGGGCGTAGCTATTATTACCGACTTTAATGCTGCTTCTGATTTCCTCCGACTGGTAGATAACCTGACTGGTTCTCGCGTTTTAGTTGCTCGTAATGACAGCAATAGTGTCGGAGTTTACGTTAGCAGCAATGGCGGTTCTTCTTTTGATAAAGTCTTGGCATTGTTGACCAATTTTACTGGGGATGTTGGGAGTGTTTCAGCGAAAATTATCGGTGGAAATGTGACAATAAGTCCCACTCCGACTCCTACTCCTACTCCCATTCCTACCCCTCCGACCTCTGATAACTGGCTAGATCGGGTAAATTATTTTCGTAACCTCGCCAACTTACCACCTGTGACTAACAATTCTGCATGGACGCAAGGGGAAATAGAACACTCACGTTATATGGTTAAAAATGATCAGTTCACTCATTTTCAAGACCGTAATAACCCTTGGTATACGCCAGCAGGATCTGAAGCGGGTCAAAACAGCAATGTGACAGGTTGGTCAACAACTCAGACACGAGACGTGGATTTTATAGATGCATGGATGACCGGCCCTTTTCATGCGTTAGGAATTATCAACCCCAAACTAACGCAAGTTGCTTACGGTACCTATCGCGAAGCCGATGGGGGAATTGAAACAGGGGCAACTTTGGATGTTATTCGGGGAATCAATTCTAATTCTTCACCCCAATACCCTGTTATGTGGCCTGCAAGTGGCAAGACGGTTCCCTTAAGACAATATGGCGGAAATGAATATCCCGAGCCGTTAACAGGCTTTCCAGGATACACGGCTCCTACGGGCTTACCTATTTATTTACAATTGGGTTCTGGGAACGTCACGCCTCGAGTCACTTCTCACTCATTAACGCAGGGAAATATACCCATAGAACACGGTGTTTTTGATGAAACAACCTACAGCAATCCCGATCCATCTGCTCAACAATTGGCACGCAGTATCTTGGATTCACGCGATGCAATTGTAATGATACCCCGCAACCCATTAATACCTGGAAATTATACTGCTTCCATTACATCAAGCGGTCAGAACTATACCTGGTCATTTAATGTTGTCTGATGCCCTGTATTTGAACCAGCGCTCGCCATTGCTAAAAATAGGCGCTCGCCATTTCTCCAGTTAGTTTTTTTGGCAAACCAAATAGGTAGGAAAATTATGACTGTCAAACGACAAGGGATTTATTTAATCGGAGAAGATACAGCCGAAAACATTGCACTCGAAGCCGGACAACTTCAGGATATCCCTGGAGGATTGGCAACTCGCAAAGGCAATGATACAGTCAGCGGTTCCTCTGATGATGAAGTTGTATATGGTGGCAAAGGAAATGATGAAATTGAGGGCGGAGGTGGCAATGATTCCCTTCGCGGCGACAAAGATGAAGATACTGTTATCGGAGGAGATGGAGATGATTGCTTGTGCGGCGGTCAAGGCAATGATTCAATTGTCGGCGGTAGCGGCAATGATAGTTTGCACGGCGATCTGGGTATCGATACTCTAACAGGTGGCAGTGGCAATGACACATTTTTCCTAGTGCTAGATGATGAGAGTATTGATTACATTACCGATTATCAAAATGGAGGCGATCGCATTGCTAGCGACAATGGCATTTTGAATTTTGATAACTACACTTTTAGTGCGGGTACGGGTGCTAATGGTGCTAGTAGTGCCGACACGGTGATGATAGATAAAAGTACCAATCGGGCGATCGCTGTTTTGCTGAATGTTTCTAGCAGCACGTTTGCAGCTAGTCCGACACCGACACCAGCGCCAACACCAACTCCAACACCAACACCAACACCAGCCCCAACACCAACACCAACTCCAGCCCCAACACCAACACCAGCCCCAACACCAACTCCAGCCCCAACTCCGACTCCGGTGACGACTCCAACTCCAGCCCCAACACCAACTCCAGCCCCAACTCCGACTCCGGTGACGACTCCAACTCCGGTGACAACGCCAACTCCGGTGACGACTCCAACTCCGGTGACGACTCCAACTCCGGTGACGACTCCAACTCCGGTGACGACTCCAACTCCGGTGACAACGCCAACTCCGGTGACAACGCCAACTCCGGTGACAACGCCAACTCCGGTGACAACGCCAACTCCGGTGACGACTCCAACTCCGGTGACAACGCCAACTCCGGTGACAACACCGACTCCTGTGACAAATACAGGCACTATTGCATTCAGTGCTGCTAATTATCGAGTTGATGAGCCAATCGGATTAGAGAAAGGAGGCCAATTTATCAGACCATCTAAAGTCACTCTTCTCCGCACTGGTGGCAGTCAAGGACAAATAAGCGTCACACTCACACCCACTGATGGCACAGCTAAAGCTCCTGGTGACTACACCAACACTCCCATACAAATCGCATTTGCCAACGGAGAAACTGAAAAAACTGTCTCAATTCCTGTACTCATAGATGATTTGTTAGAAACTGATGAAACTGTCAACTTAAACCTCAGCAATCCCACTGGCGGTGCAACTATCGGAACGTTGCCTGCTACTCTGACAATCGCTACTGCCGTACAAGGAGACAGCCAAAACAATATCATGGCTGGAGTTGGAACTGGTCAAATTGTAGTTGATAAACCTGTAGCTTTAGATGGTCAGGCAGGCGATGATTCTTTGGAAGCTGGTTCTGGCAATGATGCTTTATATGGTGGCGATGGCAGTGACATTTTAGTCGGTATGCGCGGTAGCGATAGCCTTTTTGGGGAAAACGGCAATGATGTACTTTATGGCTTCAGGTATTACGATCTTGCCGGTCTTGCAGGAGTTGGCGAAGTCGATACTCTTGTTGGTGGAGCCGGTGCAGATTTATTCGTCATAACTTATCGAGAAGTTGGAGGGCTTAACACAGGCTATGACAATTTAGATAACAGCCTTGATAATGAGGATTACGCTCTAATTACAGACCTCAACATCGGTGAAGGGGATTTAATCCAGCTATTTCGGCCTGGTCAAGGTTTAGTGCTAGGTATTGATTATCGACTGGCACCATCTCCTGTTGGAAAACCAGCAGGTACAGGCATCTATGTTGTGGAAAATGGCGTTGACAATTTAGTTGCAATTGTGAAAGACCTTACTATAGGTGGCGGTTTATTGAATAAAAATGCTCCGCCTCCTGCTGGTATCACTTACGACCAAAATAACCCTGTTCCCAATTTTACGCTTACCAGTTAGTAATTTTTGACAAACAAGACTATTGCGATTTGGGCGATCGCCATTGGTACGGGCAATCCCCCTGTGGTTGTCCGTTCTGCTTTTGCGATCGCGACGGGAGCGAAATCTCCAGAAAGAACCGAACAAATTCCGGTAACTCATTTATAAAATTTAGCGAGTATCTGATGCGTCAAACTTTAGTTTTTCTGGCTATAACCACATTTCAAGTAACACAAATATCAGTAGCTTTAGCTCAAAACAGTTCAGCATTTGAGCAGAGAATGATTTCAGAAATTAACCGAGCTAGAGAGAATCCTCCAGCTTATGCTGATTGGCTGCAAAGAGTCAAACAAACATACGATCCTGCTACCAAATCGCTTTTCTTTATCTTGTCTTAAACACTGGCATAATGTTTAGCGATTAATTCTCTAACTAACGGTAATAACTCCAAAGGAACTTGAACAAACGCTTGCTCTTTACTATCAAACGCTGCTTCATCTTCTGCTACCGCTTCATCTTCTAACTGTCGATCGTAATGTTCGATCGTTTGGCGCACTTGTTTTTCATCCCAACCCAAGGGAAATTGATTTTGTGTTGCCATATTTACCTACCACGTTGTCGGCGTTTATAAGCACTCAAAGGTTTACCTGTTAACTCATACGCTGTTATAACAAAAGCGCTATACGACTCTGGTTCAGGAACGTAAACGATCTTAAGATAACGACCATCTATAGTTTGACCAATAGCTACCCGCGTACCTTCACGCCCCAACGATCCTCACCTGGCTTTCTCATTATATCCTCAACTTCTACCTCATTGACTCCATGTTCATAAATATGAGGTAAATCAGTTTCAGGATCGATATAAAAGCGCAAATTCATACACTAATTATTTTTGTTAAACAGAGGAGCCAAAATCTAAGATAGCATAAAAAATTGCTTAGGACGGTTTATGGACATGAAGCTGCTATAACTTTCGCGTTAATTAAGGTAAAAATCCGATCCAGTTCTAGTAAACTTGCTAGTTCTACAACCTCTTCTGAAGTTAAAAGATTAGCCTTTTTCCTCTCTGCCAGTTCTTCTAATCTAGCTTGCAGATTTTCCGTAAATTTGAATAAGTAAAGATTTCTAACTTTCTGAATCGAAATTTCACTATCAATCCAGTAGGAAGGTTGTACCATAAGTTCAGCTATCATGGTGATTTAATTACTAAATTGCTACATGAATAGTCTTAATTTTATCATAAAAACGAGCGCCATTTCATCCATCCACATTTATCAGCGGTAAAAAAAGAGCGATTGCTTTATCGACAATCCCCACCCAACGGTAAAATTAAATTAAATTAAATTAATCATTAAATTATGTCATCACTAATCTTAACGCGAATCTTCATGGCAACCGCAGCCGTATTCGGAGGCTTATCCGTTGCCGGCGGTGCTTTCGCCTCCCACGCTTTAAAAAGTCAATTGACCGATCGAGCTTTAGCAATTTTTGAGACTGGCGCTCGATATCAAATGTACCATGCCCTGGCTCTATTACTTGTCGCTTTACTCTTGAGCACCGCCCAAGAGTCTCAAACCTTTTTTGCAGTCGCTGGATGGGCTTTTATTGCCGGCACGATCGTCTTTTCAGGCAGTTTGTACGCCCTGAGTTTGACTGACATCAAATGGCTGGGTGCAATTACGCCACTGGGGGGAGTTGCTTTTATTGTGGGTTGGGGATGTTTGGCAGTTGCAGCTTGGAGTTTTAAATAGGCTATTGGTAAAATTAGAGGCAATTACCAATTACCAATTACTTAATTATCAAACACATTGCTGGAAAACATCTCTGTCACAGTACGCAAGTAAGGTAAAAATACCGTTAAATCTTCATCGGGAAGCCGATCGGATATTTCCCAAAACAAAATCAGCAGCATATCCTGCACTAACTCCCAACTTACATGAAGTTTGGGGTACAACATCACGCAAATTGGAAACAATTCTTGCTGTACCGGGCGAATGCTACCTTCCAAAACGCACCAGCACAAATAGCTTTGAAAAATCTCGACATCCCGGATGCCAGAAATTTTTACCTCCCGATCGCTCAAATAACCGCTGTTGCTGCAGTATCCTTGATGCTGGGAACTAGCCCGATCGTACACTGCACTAGCAATCTGAGTCGTATGCTGCAACAAATGCTGAACGGCCAATACATCTCTTGAATTCGGGGGCTGATTCGCCGCAGCCTGGTTAATCTCTCCGTAGGGAATGTGCAGGTAGTCCTCTATAACTTTTAAGTATGGTGTAAATTCCGATCGCTCTGACTCCGAAAGACATCCTAACAAGATTTTGCTAGTGTATTGAAACTCCACCGCCACAAATCCCAGCATTAACGGATCGGTCTCTGAGTATTTCCGCCTCACTTGGATAATATCTTTTCCTACCAGCACTGACAAGCGGAAAACAGGTTCTCTATCCCCGTAAGCGTCTATTGCTTTCCGATATAAAGTGCTAGTGTCGGCAGCAATTTCTAAAGGATTAATTAAGCTCGGAGCGATCGCGTACCGATCTATTTGTTCCCCTAAAACAGCTTCTACTCTACTCCAAGCTATCTCGCTGGCTAATTTCAGGGTATGTTTCAATTTGTCAACTATTTTGGCTCGATTTCCCTCAAAATTAGTCAACTTTGGGCTTGGGGGAATTTGTCGTAGCGGGGCTTGGTTTTCTCGTGCCGCCACTGTAGTGTAATATTTTTTTGCCCAGCTAACTGCTAAGGAAGAAACGTTGACGCCTTTAGCGTCTGGGAGTTTGTAAATTTCCGATCTGCTAATACCTTGCGCCGCCAAACTGTCGCCCTGTGGAAGTTCGCCTGCTGCTCGTAAATACTTTGAAGATATTTGTGAAATACCCGTCATGACAAACCTGGTTTTTTTTTTATTCGCACCCGATTCACTCCCTTAATAACGTTGCTAACTACAATTTTCTGCATTTGTACGCTGACAGTCATCTGCCTTTGTGCTTAGAACTAAAGGCTATTTTCCTCGACTGCCTGCATCTTTATATCATCTATACGTTAATAAGGTTATTTATTGTGTTTTAGAACACAGTCATCCTGTGAGCCGCCACCCAATTTTTTTTACCAGTAAAACCATCTGAAAATAAATTTAATTTGTCTTACAAGTTCAGACTTAAAGTCAATTGTGTCTGAAAAAAAATGAGCTTTGAAATATTTTATCTTTGTTTTAAATCGCTGTTGTCGATCGCCCTAGTTTCTCAAAGAACCTATGCTAAAGCACCAGCGAGCGGTGATTTGGATTGATTTATTTCCGTTTTTAAACGAAAAATTTATTTTTAGCCTTGCGGTTGTTCGGAAACCGTCACAAATAAAACAAGCTGCTTTTATAAAAAATTAAATTTAAGATTAGAATAAAATTGATGTGCCTTTGGTTAATGCCATTGCCATTGCGGTTTTTTAGATTTTCCAATAGCCCGCAATTGATAGGCGTTTATTGAAGCGTTTATTCGATAGCCAAACCACCTTTCAAAACCGGAATTTAGATAGGCTGGCCCGAGCGCTCTTCAACACTATCAACTCCGGCTGCTTCGAGTCATCCTCCTGCAGAGAGAGCTTGCCCCCATAGGGATAAGATGGGGTTGATTGGGCCCCGCGGGCGATCGCTCCTGACAAACAGCACGACCAGTACGTCTTTAAGGCTATGGCTTCGGGTAGGATTAATAGGACGAGAGGAAGTGGATAAAATGAGCGCCAGCAGCAATTCAACAGAAATCAAGTTCGGAACCGACGGGTGGCGGGGACTGATTGCCCGTGACTTTACTTTTGCCAACGTGCGAAAAGTAACCAGGGCGATCGCCAGCTACCTAGAAACCGCTTACACCAAAGACCGCCCAGTTCTAGTCTCCTACGATACCCGCTTTCTGGCAGACGAGTTCGCCCGCACGGCGGCTGAAGTATTGGCAGATTTGGGATGGACTGTGAAAGTGGTCGATCGAGATTGCCCCACACCAGTCATCGCTTACAGCGCCAAGCATCTCAACTCCGCAGGAGCTCTGATGTTCACGGCTTCCCACAATCCCGCACCTTACTGCGGCATTAAATACATCCCCGACTACGCCGGCCCGGCAACCCCGGAAATTACCGATACTATTGTGGCAAATATTGCTGGTGCTTCTGATGCGCCAGCCAAAGGCAGTCACAACGATAAAATTTCGACTTTTGACCCGAAACCCGAATATCTGAAGTTTCTTTATACTTTGATAGATGTGGAGCGGATTCGCTCTGCTAAGTTGAAGGTGAAGTACGATGCCCTTTATTCGACTTCTCGCGGCTATCTCGACGGTGTTTTGGAACACTGCGGCTGCGATGTCGAAAGTTTTCACACCTACCGCGACGTGCTGTTTGGCGGCGGAATGCCCGAGCCCAAGGGCGAACAGTTAGTCGAGTTGGTGGAAGCTGTTAAGAAGGATGCGGCGGATTTGGGTTTAGCTACCGATGGCGACAGCGATCGTTTTGGTATTGTTGACGAGTTGGGAAATGTCTTGACTCCAAATACTGTACTGTTGCTGCTGGCGCGTCACTTGGTGAAGAATAAAGGCTTGACTGGGGCGATCGTCCGTACAGTCGCAACTACTCACTTGCTAGACAATTTAGCCGCCAAGTACGGTTTAACAATCTACGAAACCGCAGTCGGTTTTAAATACATCGGCGAAAAAATGCGGGAAACTGCGGTGCTCATCGGTGGCGAAGAGTCTGGCGGTTTGAGCGTTTTGGGTCACATCCCCGAAAAAGACGGGATTTTGGCTGATATGCTAGTTGCTGAGGCGATCGCTTATGAAGGCAAACCGCTTTCTCAGTTAGTCGAAGAAGCCATTAAAGAAGCCGACGGCCCCCTTTACAACAAACGCTTGGACTTGCACCTAGAAGAAGCCCACAAAGCAGCCGTTTTGGAATCTTTTACCAAGAATCCCCCCACAGAAGTAGCAGGTATCGGCGTTAAGGAAATCGGCCGCAAAGACGGGATTAAACTTTATCTTGAAGACGGTGGCTGGGTACTGCTGCGGCCTTCGGGAACCGAACCATTGATGCGCGTTTACATGGAAACCAATTCTGTGGAAAAAGAAAGCCAAGTTGCCCAACACATGGAAAAGGTAATTTCTCAGTTAGAACCTGTTTAAATTTCTACCTATTCCAACGGGGGTTTTTCCCCTAGCGCTTGGGATTGTGAGGTGCGCCGAAGCGCACCTTACGTATTTTTGATAACTCTTGCAAAGCCTCTGAACATCAATCACCGATATTGGTCAGCGATTTATATATTTGCAATACATTGGGATTTGTTAAAGTTTGGGATTTGTAAATTTATCTATTTATTTTTAATTTTTAGTTAATTTAAAAAATTCGTAAATCTTTTCCGAATCTACTTGACTTTTATCCGGATAATCTTGTATATTATTAAATAATGGGGTGTTTGCAAAAATAAAAAAATTACATAGATTTCGATTATAAAATAAGTATATAAGTTAAATTATTAACCTGTCAACACGTTTATGAAAACAATTCCTCTGCTCGCCATTAGTTTTTTAGTAGCAATTTTAGCAAGCGCGATCGGCATTATCTCAGTGCAGAACGCCGCCCCAGTGTCCTTAAACTTTATCTTCTTTAAATCGATACAAATACCTGTAGGAGTAGTATTGGCCATGAGCATTAGTGCAGGACTCATTGGCGGTGCGCTGCTGCAACCTCTGTGGAACCTTTCAGATTCCCAAAACTCGCGTCCTAAATTTCAGACAAATTCAGAAGACTCTAACACCGCAGAATATTAACTTAATTGCTGAATCCTTAGATGGAATACACTTGGCCGTCAATCAGCAGCCGAGTAATTCCTTTGGCTAGCAAGTAAGGCGCGGCTTTTTGCAGCAGCCTGCCGTCAGGAATTTTGAAAACCCTTTGATTGCGAGTAGCAAATCGGCGGGCCACTCGGTGATTGTCAAACACTGCCAGGGTTTTCTCGCGAATTTCCGCAGGCGGAATTTGACCCAGTTCGCCAAAAGCTTTTAGAGGTCTGGTGATTAACTCCGCTGCCCGATCGACCACCAAATAACAAATTTTGGGTACAGATGCTTCGCTTAAAGGCAAAACTTGAATCAGTCCTGTACCCCGAAGCTCGTAAGCGTTGCCCTCGAAGAGGATCGACTCGCCCGACGACGAAATCGATCCCAGCATACCGCCTTCAAACAGAGAGTCTTCATCCTCTAAATCTTCGTCGAAGTCGTCATCTAAATCGTCCTCATCATCCTCATCATCCTCATCATCCTCATCATCCTCATCATCCTCATCATCCTCGTCGTCCTCGAAGTCGCTAAAGTCTTCACCTGCCAGCAGCCCGGATGCTGGCAGCATTGCCTTTCGTTCACCAGTCACAACAGCGCGGTGGCTGCGACCGGCAAGATTGGCTGCTTGGGCTTCTGGCACATCAGAAACATCCAAATCCGACTCTACATTCCCTCGAATTTTGAGTTCTGCAACTGGTTCAGGGACCGATCCAGAACGCTTTCGGATCGTCGGTCTCGAATTTGAGGCTGACTGCTGGACGGGGACTGACTCCGACAGGGGGACACCTACAGGAGCGATTTCGCCATCTGCCGACGGCTCAGTAGTCGCCTCTGTCGGTTCAGAAACACTGGTGCGATCGGGCAAACGCTTTTGTTTTTGCTGCACTAAAAATTCGTATTCCGGCTCCGACAAAGCCCCCTGAATGATGCGCCTCACAGTCGAACTGCTCACTCCGTAGCGCTTTGCCAGAGTGATAGTATTCTCGTTTGACTGTCGGTACAGCCTGATGAGTTCGCGTTTGTCTGAATCGGAGAGTTTTGTAGGCGTCATGCCAAGTTTTCCAGCAAAAAGACGTGAAAAGACGCAGGATAGCAGTCAGCGAACTGTGATTTTTCATCTTCGATTTCAAGCTCAGAGATGCCGACAAGGGCAAAAAAGCTTTCGCCTCCCCATCGCTTGCCAAAGCAACTCGAATCTCAAATCGCTACGCTGCGCGACGACTGCGCCTGCTCTGGCGAGAACGGGTTGAGATGTCATGTTCCAAGATAGCTCCTATTCCGAACAGGATGGCGCTGAAAACAAAAAAGACTTCCAGCAAACTGCCGCTTTGATAACTACCCTGAGCCTGAGTATCGCGCCATTTAAAGTACATATCCGCGATGTAAAGCGAAAAAGTTGCAGCCGCAATCATTCTCCAAGATTGGGAAAAACGTCCTCCCCAAAACGCCAGCAGCAATGCCGTAGCAATAATCAGCAGAAAAACGTCCCCGACGATGTAAAACAAATTGATTGCATTTTTGTAAGGCGACAGTTGCTTGTCCAGTGCCATCACCCATCCGGGAGCTTTGATTTCTGCTTCTTCTGCTTCGGGTGCGGATGCAGCATCAGTTGCAGCAGCTTTTGGCTGTATCTTGGACGAATTGTCCAAAGCAGGCGCTCTTCCTGCTGCAACTGATGCTGGTGCAGATTCTGTCACTACTTCCTGAGTGCCTGCCGGAGCCATTCCTAGCTGGGTTCTCCAAGAGTCAGGTGCAGCCACCCAGATAGCTACAGCAATCCCGAAGGCTGCAATTCCCGCTAACAAAGCCCACTGCCAAATTTCTAGATTCAGCCGCTTGGAAGTCACAGCTACAACCATGCCCCCGATCAGGACCACATAGCTGCCCAGATAAAACGCATCTGCAGGAGACACGTCGGGATCTAACTCGAAATAGAGTTCCCAAATCCCGAACAGCACGCCACCTAGGAAATAAAACAGCATCCCCAGACCTATGCCCAGCCAGACGTTGCGCCCGCTGACCATGTGCGGGCTTTGCCAGTTTCTAAAACAGACTAAAGCCGCTCCGAAGTATGCTCCGCATTCAAAAATATAAGTGCCGATCGAGTACCACAGAGGTAAACCCTCTTCTGCTGAGAGGGGGACGCTGAACAGCAAAAAGAACAGCAGCGCCATGACAGCCCAGACAATGCCCGCAATCACTAGGGTCTGAGCTGACAGTAAAGATGAAGATGTAGATGACTTTTCTGAAGTGCTACTCATAGGGATTCCACGAGACCTAACTAGCGGTTGAACGCACCCCATCTCAATCTTTGATTGGAGATGAGGATTCTTTCGCCAAAAAACCTTAAAAAACCTCTATCTGACGCTTCCGGAATAACTGGCGTCCTCAGTGTGTCGTCGAGACTTTTGCCCTCGTACACTATAGAAAGACTAAGCAAGAATAATATCTATTTACTAATTCAATAAATTAGTCGTTAGTCGATCTTGTACCCGGAAATACAATGATAGACATACGGTAGATGTCTGCACCGTTAAGGTTTTTACAGTACCCAATCTATCTCTGAAATTATACCCTCAAAGGTTGAGGTATCTGTTTTTTTGCTTTCCTGCTCCCCTACTCATATCAATGATTCTGGGTGGGGACTGGGATCGAAACTTAGTTAAATTGCCAGACCATAGGTGGCATCCAAACCGAATCAACAATTTGGTTGGTCAATACAAGTTGGCAATCCAACCTGTATATCGCGTACCCCCTACAGTGCAATTATCTAAGCTCCATTATCGGGACCCAATTGTCTGAGCAATTGTCACAGATTTTCTATCCTGCGATCCACAACTTGTTGAGGGCTGATTGTTTCAGCCAATCTAGAAACTGAGTCCGATCCGGTGCTGGCATATCTTGCAGCACATCGCTCACTCCCTCCGCGAAGTCTGTATTGCCAAAATATGATTTACCCAAACGGTGGACTTCTTGCAATAAGGTCTTGAGATGCTGCTCTTGCCAAGGAGGCACCTTGTGATTTTGCAAGGGACTAACGGTTAGCCAGTTTTTTATCGCATCAGGGGAGTCTGCCTGGGGGAAGTTTCCCTGCTGAAATACCTTGGCGATATCTTTCTGAAACGATGTGGCTTGCCTTGCGCCTAAGAGGTCTTCTACATCGAAGTAAACAGCTTGGAGCAGCAGCAGACAAGCTTGCGCGAACAGCGGTGCTTTGGCTGCTTCATTCCCTGCCGGTTCTTCACCGGCAAGCTGATCTAAACGGACTTTTCCCCAGACGCTATATCTATCCGGCTCTTCTAGCAGAACACAGGCTTTGCCTCGGTTGTCGGTTAAGTCCCGCCACAAGGCTCTGGCGTCTTCTGCTTGCTTGCCGTTGAAGGCGCTGATCAGGCGAAAAGTCTGCCCCTGATAATTGAGAATGGGAATTTGTTGATCCCGTTTTGGGTGTTGAAAATTGGTTATTTCAACATCCTGCCGTTTCAGAATAAACATGACACTGCGATTTGACTCCTGTCATGGCCGAGGTGCTGTGCTTTTGACACTCCCCATGCCTAAAGGCGAGGGGATTCTTGATTCAGCGAGTCCACTTAAATTAGCAGGATTGCTCCCGATCACCCAGAGATGGTTCTCTCCTCAAGCGTTCCGATACTTTTTTGCTAACAAATGCTAACAAATATCTAAGTTGAGATTGTCTCTCAGCCTTGGCTTATAAATCAATGCACGAAGGAAAATCCCCCGCGCACAATTTACTACTGCTGTACTGGCAACGCTTGATTTTCGCGCTCGTGCCGAGCGGGCGATTGACTGTTTTGCTTTGATGCCGTAGAGGAAGCTTATATAGAGGCTCCTTACCATCAGGGATTTTCACCTGAGTCTTTCAATCCTAGTTCTACCACATTTTTATCAAATATCAAGTCGAGCATAATGTTAGCCAACATAACTCCATGTCAGCAAATTAGTCATTCTGACTCAACTCATACCTCAAATCAGGGGACGCTCTCTGGTTTTGCGGTAATGCGGTCAGCGTTTTAGGCTTTGTCACTAGCGGATGTTAACATAACCAACAGACTTCAAGGAAAAAGCACCTGTGGCTCTTGTCCTGTCTGAGCTCCGTCTTAATTTGGGGAGATATCCGATCGCCCAAATAGTTGGGTTTCACCTCGACCTCTAAATACTTTACCCGAGTTCACGTCCTACCGAGTTTTGATTGTAAATTTACCTTTGTGCTGTTTGCCGGTGAGTCCCTCCAGCTTTTGTCAGATACAGTCTTGGAGGCCCAGGCACTCTCATCATCTTGGTTTTTTTTCCCGATCCCTCGCACTGCACCCCATATTTTTGTACATCGAAGCGGTTTCTGCGTAAGTCATCACATAATTTACTTGCTCGATCGCACACTGCACCGATACAATAATCTTGTTAGCGATTTTTGAGTTGGGTGCGTAACTCAGTTGGATAGAGTAGCTGCCTTCTAAGCAGCGAGCCGCAGGTTCAAGTCCTGCCGTACCCGTTAACTAAACCTAATAGCATCAATGCTTTGAGCCGTTCTTCACCCCGTCAGGAGAGAGCTGCTCAAACCTTGTTTGTTTCGCGTTTGTTTCGCCCAACAAATGCACAACACCGCCTGCCAAACCCAGACCAATCTTCCTGCTTCTGGGCGATCGACACTGCTACCCTTTTGAGTATATGTTTGCCACAGCCAATGTGGTATCATAAAAGGTTTATTGTGTCAATAGCCGAGATCCTGCGATGTTCAAACAGCACCAGCAGGTTGTGGGCCGAGTAGCCCTCAGAGGTTATCCTTAGTAATCAGGCTAGTTTCCGACAGGTTTGGATATGTTCCCAACAACTCTATTTCACGTTCCCCAAAATGTAATGCTATTACTCGACCGCAGCGCGATCGACCGATTAAAGCCCCTATTGGCGCAAGCAACCGGAATGCCTGTAGTTGCATCGGAAAATACGGCAACAATTGCGCTCGTATTGGTTGCTCTGGGAATTCTGGGTTGGGGATTTTATCGCGCTAGACCTTTTGGCAAACTGGGAATTTTGGCTTGGTTGCAGTCTGTTGCGCTGATGAGTCCCTGGCTGCTGTTCTTTGGTTTGTTCGCCGCCGGAATTTACCTCAATCTAGTGGCGGTATTGTTGCTGCTGGTGGCATCCACGGGATTGTACATTTATCTGGGCCGGCAATTGCGTAAGGCTGCATCTGATACAGTGCTGCCGCGGCCCGATGCTGCTGAGGTAAAGTCGCAAAGCGATGCTTTCTCTGCCCCTGAGTCGCAGCGACCACCAGCCCCAGAAACCGTTAAGATCGTCACCTCGTCGCCTGCGAATAATGAATCAGAAATAATTCCCGTTCCAGTGGAAGACCTCAAGGCAATTAAAGGCATCTTTGGAATTGATACTTTCTTTGCCACAGAAACGATTCCCTATCAAGATGGGGTAATCTTGAAAGGCAATCTCCGAGGAGACCCAGAACAAGTACACTCGCGTTTGACGGCAAGTTTGGAAGAAAGATTAAACGATCGCTACCGTCTATTTTTAGTAGAAAATCAGGACGACAAGCCCGTAGTTATTATCTTGCCCAGCACCAACGACCCCCAGCCAACTACCGTATATCAAAAAATCCTAGCAGTCGTGCTGCTGCTGGCAACAATTGCTACTAGCTTAGAGACAGGCGGTTTGCTGCTGGGTTTCGATTTCTTTAACTCGCCGGCTAGATATCTAGAAGTTTTGCCAATTGCAGCCGGAATTTGGGCGGTTTTAGGCTCTGGGGAAATTGCTCGCCGAGTGCTGGCAAATCGGTACAAGGTTGGCTTGAGTTGGCCGTTTTTTATACCAACTTTGCAGATAGGTTGTTTTGGAGCGCTCGACCGTTTTGAGTCGCTGCTGCCCAACCGTAAAGTTTTGTTTGACATCGCTTTTGCCGGATCGGCGGCTGGGGGAATAGTTTCTGTGCTAATGCTGGTAACGGGTTTGCTGCTGTCTCACCCCGGCAGTTTGTTTCAAATTCCCGCAGAATTTTTCAAGGGCTCGGTTTTGGTGGGAACTTTGGCAAAAGTGGTTTTGGGTTCGGCTTTGCAGCAGCAGATTGTTGACGTTCACCCGCTGGTTGTGATCGGTTGGTTGGGCTTGGTAATAACGGCGATTAATTTGATGCCGGCGGGACAATTGGACGGGGGTAGAATCGTGCAAGCCATCTACGGTCGGAAAATAGCCAGTCGCACTACTTTGGCGACTTTTGTGGTGCTGGCCATCGTTTCTTTAGTTAATCCTTTGGCTCTGTATTGGGCGATCGTGATTCTGATTTTACAGCGGAATCTGGAGCGGCCGAGCCTCAACGAGCTGACTGAGCCTGACGACGCTCGCGCGGCTTTGGGTTTGCTAGCTTTGTTCTTGATGATTGCTGCGCTGTTGCCGTTGACTCCGGCTTTGGCTGGCCGTCTGGGAATCGGGAACTAGCAATAGTCGGGCATTTTTGGTAATAGGCTCTTGGGTTGCGGTAAATTAGTGGAATATAGGAATTGAGCGATCGAACTGCGAACTGAAGGGCGATCGGGTTCCTAACTACTAATTTCCAATTAAGACCCGCGCCCAGGGCAATTTATCTACTACCAAAAGTTGATTTTTTTATAACCCAAAATTTGTTTAAACTCGATCGATTAAGTGTAAATAACTTATCTGAGCCTATAGGATAAAGTCATGGCTAATCAACTTCCTCCTGTATTGGTAACTTTTGATGCAGATGTTTTAATGACTGGCAGAACCCAAGTGTGGCAAGAATATGCCAAGGTGGGAACTTGCTATATCCCGGAAGTAGTGTACGACGAAATAGATCGTCTGACAGGGCAAGCGGTGGAAAAAGCTCAAGAGCAAGTAGCTAGAGAGTTTATGCGATTTTTTGCCGACAGCGGCTGGATTGCAACTGACGCTCAGGAAACACACCGAGCTCTCGAACCTTCGATCAAAAATCAAAGCAAGCCAGCAATGCTGGTAGTGGCGACGGCTCAGTGCGTTTACGGTTTGGCTCAGGAACACCCGGACGCATTGGTGATTTTTGTGTCCAACAGTCAGCCTCTGCTGAAGCGGCTGGCTTCTGTCGGCGCTACGAATCTCTGCGGGATTACCGGGGCGATGCTGTTAAATTGGGCGAGGAAAGGGGAACGCCCGCCGGCGGCGACTCAGCAATTGCAAAGTTTGATGCGTACTCTCGCCGAACGCAAATCGACTCAGCGCCCTAACAGCAGAATTCAGGATGCTGCTGTTGGTCAAACGGCTACTTCTGCTAGCAAGTTAACGGGAACCCGCGGCGCTTCTGATCTAAAGTCGCCCAGCAGTTTTACTAAAACTAATAAAACGGGTTTGACTCAGAGGCGCAGTGCGAGCTCGCGCCCCAAAACGCCGCCCCGCAGTCGCGAGGAGTCGAAAGATTACGAGCCGGCTGTATATCGCATGAAACATATTACACCTCCGAAAAAAAGGGACAGCGGTTTTCTGTCTACTGTGTTCAATTTTTTGGGAGCGTTATTTTTCTTGACGGTAGCGGTAGGTATTTTGTGGCGAGTGTTCGATGTTAGGGGTTTTAGAAAGACTTTTGTGCCGGCTCTACCACAACCTGTGCAACAATTTGTTAAGTCGATCGACCGTAAATAATCTGGTTTTCTGAAAATTATACCTTCTGATGTGGCTGATTTGCACCTTCGGAAACTGGGATAGCACGCTTGATTAATACATCGGTTCGCTCGCCTAAATATAGCGGTAAGCTGCTCGTGGCGCACGCTACGTTTAGAATTTCTGGCCTTAGTCGGCTGGGAATTTTCAACGGCTACTATCACAACAGAAGATGAACGCTTCACTTTAGTGCTCTAAAAATCCATCGCCATGCTGAACGGGAACCAAATAATTAGTGGATTAGCACTGGCTTTTGCGGGTTTTGCTTATGCTTTAGTATTTTTTGTTCTTCTTCCCTTCAGACAGTACGATTATGCAGCACCACTTGGGGCAATAGCAATGGCGATCGCCCTTACTATAGCCATGAACTGGCTACTATCTGCATCGTTGCTAACTGGGTGGAGTTGGGTAGCTGCATTATTTGGTTTTCAGGTAGCCCTCATGTTTTTTGGTAGCGTGTTTCTGGAAGATGGGCTGTACCTGCCAAATTTGTTGTTTTTTGGAACTACGATCGTAGGATATGCGAGCGTTTATACCAGTTTTTCACAACAAAAAACACTGGTAATTGTAGGTTTATGTACAGTATTTTGCCTAGCTTCAATGTACTTATCTTTGATTGGTGGCTATGTGCTCAAAGGCAAAAATCCGTTTCAGGGTTCTTCTACCCAGATGCTGCCGCTGTTGAATCAAAGGGTAGAAATTATCACCGACAATCCCAAACAATTGTATTTGAATGGTAAAACTGGGGAACTCACGCATATTGACCGTTATGAGGTGACTGTGAAGCTAGATTCTGGAGGAGACGAGAGATTGATGTGGCCCTATGTCGATGTTTGGTGGCAGGATATCAAGGCTGCTAGCGAACAGAAATCGCAGTAATTTATATCGTTTCCGGTTGCATTAGAATCATAAAATTGAGTCAACACTTAACAATCAACCATTCAGTTTTTCGACCTAGAGTCAACAGTCAACAGTCAACAGTCATGACGACTGCAACCGGAATTCATATCATTCACTATTTAAAGCTGGTGCTGTTCCTTCTAGAGGTCGAATAATGGCCGGTTTATTAGTAGATTGTTGCTGAAAAAGTGCCTTGAGTGCCAATTCAAGATTTTCTGCCATGACTATGCGGTTTTCGTAGACAGCAATAACTCTGACTAAAGTTGGCAAACTATTGCGCTCTGCTTCTAAGTAAAGAGGTTCCACATACAGTAAAGATTGTTCAATGGGAATTACTAATAAGTTTCCTTGAAGTGCTTTGGAACCCTGGCGATTCCAGAGAGAGATTTGTTCGGAAATAACCGGATCTTGGTTAATTAAAGCTTCTATTTGTTCCGGGCCGTAAACTAATCGCTGTTTGGGGAACAGATACAGCAGCAATTTTCCGTAATCGCCACCATCCGATCGCCCTGCAATCCAAGCAATTAAATTGTTGCGACTTACTGGTGTAAATGGGAGCAGCAAAATAAATTCTTCTGCTGTTTCCGTTGGCAGTTTGGTAATCAAATAATACGGTGCTACTGGCTGTTGTTCGGTGCCATAAATTTCATTGGGAACTCGCCACAAATCCTCCCGATTGTACAATACTTGCGGGTCTTCCATATGATAAGTTAGCAAGCGTTCTGATTGAATGCTCAACAAATCTACTGGATATCTGATATGTTTGCGGAGAGCCGGAGGCATTTTGTCAAGGGGTTTGAAGAGTCCGGGAAAGATAGCTATCCAACTGTTAATAATCGGATCGGAGGGATAGGCAACGTAGAAGTCAACAGACCCGTTGTAGGCATCAATAACTACTTTGACGGAGTTGCGGATGTAGTTGAAATCATGATTTCCCGGGTCAGAATACGGATAGCGATCGCTCGCTGTATAGGCATCGATAATCCAGTAAAGATAGTTGGGAGATTTATCAGTATCCGAGGGTGAAGGTTTAATCTTGTTGCCATTTCCCTCCCTTTCTTTTTCTATATCATCATGGCTAAGATTGGCGTTGGCTACTACTAAATAAGGGTCGGAATCGTAGCGCAAAAAAGGAGCGATCGCCCGGACTCTTTTATTAATATTTCGGCGGTACAGCAATTTAGTTTCTGGCGTAAAATTGCGGGTAAGCGCCATTTGCCAATTTTTGAGATAATTAGCAAACAGCCAGCGCCGCCACATAGAACCGATCGCAATTCCGCCCCTACCGCTGTAAGTATTGTAAACATTGTCTTCGCCGCTGGGATAGTCGAATTCTTGGACTTTTGTGGGCGCCATCGCGTCTGTATCGGTGATTTCGCCGTAGTAAATTCGCGGGTAGCCGATCGGAATACTGGCCCGAATTCGATCGCTCGTTATTTCCAAAGCAGTCTCTCCTTTCTGGGCTGCAACTCCAATATCTTTGACAAAATAATCGGGTAAACCGCCGACACCGACTCTGTTTACGGGAGAAAGAGTAAAGCCGTAACCGTGAGTGTAAACGAGGTGTTCGTTCACCCAAGTTTGAGCTTCGGGGGCAACTGCTGTGTAATCTAATTCCCGCGCTGCCAGAAACACCTGTTGGCTGTCCGAATCTACCTTTTGTGCTTTTTCATTTTTGATTGTGTAGCGATCGATATCGGCATCAGGAAATGTATAATAGGGTCTGATTTGCTGTAACTGTCGGTTGGTTTGCAGCAGCGGCAGCTTGTCCCACAGCCGGATGTTGCTAATAGTAAGTTGATTTTTTTCTAAGTCGGCATAAGTCAGTTTTCCGGCGGGATCGAATGTTTTTATTTCGATTTTGTTGAGTTCAAAGGCTTCTTTAGTAAAGGCAATACTGCGCTGAATGTACGGCTGTTCTCGTGCTAGTTCGTTGGGTTTAACTAGGAGTTGCTGCACAATTGTTGGCAGCAGCAAAGTTACCAAAAAACTTAAAGTTAGCCAAGCTAAAATAATCTTTTTTATGAGTTCATTTTTTATTTTGAATGGGTAAACCTGGCACAGCATCAAAAGTGCGATCGCCCCCGCCAAAATACTCACAAATCCATAGCAGGGCAGTCGCACCGTCACGTCAGCGTAATTCGCCCCGTAAGTAACGTCTCCCCGGGAATACAGCAATGCGTAGCGCCCCAGCCAGTAGCGGAATGCGGCGGCTAGCATTAAAGCTGCACCCAACCCGTACAAGTGGCGCTGCTGCGATCGAGAAAACCCCAAAAATCTCCCTTGACTCAGGCTATTTCCCGACAGCAAATATGTTAAAGCACAAGATACTAAACTGTACAAAAATACAACTGCCAGCCACCAGCCTAGCAAATCTAAAATTGGCAAAATAAATACATAAAAGCTAATATTTTGATTGAAAAGAGGGTCGGTTGTGTTAAAATTAGTAGGGTGAAAATATTGCAAAACATTTGTCCAGCGACTGGCGGCAATCAGCCCGATCGCCAAACTCAGAAAAAGGGCGATCGCCCGCAGCCAAAAATCAGGCTTAATTACCACAGCTAACATTGTCCCCAGCAGCAAGCCCAACTGCCACCAGCGAGAAAATAGCTGCACCGCCCCATGCTGGATTGACTCAATTCCCAACTGCACCGGCGGTAGAGGTAAATTGTCAACTATACCGAAATAGGCGATACTGCTGGCAGCTAACAGCCCGCAGTGAATTACTGTCAAAGTTGCGATCGAACTCAATCCGAATATAGTCAACAGCAGCCAGGAAAAGGTAATTTGGGATTTAGCAACAGGTATTTCGTAATTATTCCCGGTATTCTTCCCCGTTTTGTTCGCCCTCAGTGAAGCAAATAGCGCCCCCGCAACCGGCGATTTCTTTTCTTCCGCAGGATGTTGCAGGCGGCGGGCTAAAGCCAAATTTCCCAGTAAAAAGCCAGAAGAAACAGCAATTGCGATCGTCCCCAACAACCCTTGAGTTTTGAGCTTTAATAGAAAAACCTGAAGATATCCAACTTCCTGAAACCAGAGAATTTCTGCTGAAATGCGGGAGGCAAACTCAACAACCAGCCATAGCCCCGCAATCAGTAGGATTATTTGATAAATTCGCCTATTAGTCATTAGTTATTAGTTATTAGTCATTAGTTATTGGTTGAATGATAACTGATATCAGGTTCGAGCAATTTACCCTCCCGAATGATGCTTTTGCCGCAAGGGTTAAAGGCATTTTTATTCATGGTAATTGACCGGACATAATATGACTCCTGCTTTCGGGTCAACGGCTAACTGCTTTCGGGTCAACTGACTAATGACCAATGACTAATGACTAATGACCAATGACTAATGACTAATGACAGATGACAGATGACAAACTAGCTGTACTGCTGATTGACATCCACATCCAAATTAAACAGTGTTTGCAAAGTTTGCATCGCTTGCCGCCGCGCCTCAATATCCTGCTGAGCGCGCAACTGTACCATCGGATCGTGCAAAATCTTATTCACAATCCCCCTTGTTAAAGATTCAATCACATCTTGATGTTTCTCCGAAAATTCAGAACCAAGACGCGATAAAGCTTTTTCTAACTCTTGTTCCCGAATCAATTCTATCTTATCCCGCAAACAGCTAATAGTAGGAACAGTTTCTAGGCTGCGCCACCAGAGATCGAAAGCCTCTACTTCCTGTTCCAGCAAGCCCTGAGCTTCCATTGCCATTTTGCGGCGGCTTTCGTGATTTTGAGCTACCACTGCTTTCAAGTCGTCCACATTAAACGATCGCACATTAGCGAGTTCGTTCGCATCCGAGTCAATGTTGCGTGGCACAGAAATATCCACCAACATCAAAGGGCGATTCGGGTCTAAAACCGCTTCCAATTTAGCTTTATTTAACAGCGGATCGGTAGCTGCGGTACTGGTAAAAACCAAGTCAGAACTGGCAATTACCTGCATCATTTCCGAGAGCTGATACAGGTGCAATTGTGCATCTTTAAACTGACCGGCCAACTCCAGGGCGCCCCGCACAGAGCGGTTAACGATCGAAATATGGCTAGCTCCTTTTGAGAGCAAATGCTGCACCAAAAGCCGCGACATTTTGCCAGCACCGATAATTGCAATTTTGCTGCTTGCTAAATTCTGACCCTTCATTTGAGCCAATTCTGCCGCCGCCGAACTGATAGAAACTGCACCGGTACCGATGCTAGTTTCCGTGCGAACTCGTTTCCCTGCTGTGAGAGCTTGCTTGAACAAGCGCTCTAAAATTCTGCCTACACCTTTGTACTGCTGGGCGAGTTTGTGAGTTTGTTTCACCTGAGCCAAAATTTGTCCTTCTCCGAGAACCAAACTATCGAGGCCAGAAGCCACTCGCATCAAGTGCATCACCGCATCTTCGTGCAGCAAAATAAACAGGTGAGGACGCAAAGACTGCACATAAACTTTACTGCATTCTGAAAGGAACTGAATAACCTCTCGCACACCCGGTTCCGACTCGCTGGTAACAATATAAATCTCTAAGCGGTTGCAAGTGCTGAGGATGGCAACCTCTTGAATGTGCGGGTAGCCGCGCAATTGGGCGATCGCCGCTTCAACTTTCTGTTCTGGAATGCTCAGTTTTTCGCGAACTTCTACCGGCGCTGTTTTGTGGCTGAGACCTACGACTGCAATATTCATATCTGTGATTTGTCACTATTTCTTTCTTAGTTGTTAACAGTCACCTGTTATTAGTTCTTAGTTTATCGCTAATTGCTAATCATCGGTGACTGTTAACCGTTAACTGTTAGTGGTTAACATTTAACTGTTAACCACTAACTAATCACTAATTCAATTGCAAAGCTTTCGGGTGGTCAAACATATGGATTGTATCCACAAACCGAGCAGTTTTCGACTGAGAAGAAATTACCAAACTTTCCGTGCGAGCGCCACCGCCAAAGAAGCGAACTCCATCCATCAGCGTTCCGGGAGTAATCCCGCAAGCTGCAAACAGAACTGTTTCTCCAGATGCCAACTCTTCAGCATTGTAAATCTTGTCAGGGTCTGTGATGCCCATCTCTTTAAGTCGAGCTATATTGCTCTCTTTGCTTTCACCGATCAAACCAGTTTTTACAACAGCCGGATCGTAAATTAACTGCCCTTGGAAGTGACCGCCCAAGCAGCGCATTGCTGCTGCGGAAATCACACCTTCCGGTGCTGCGCCAATACCCATAAGTGCGTGGATGTTGGAACCAGAAAACGCGCAAGAAATCGCTGCCGAAACGTCGCCGTCGCTGATCAGCCGAACTCTTGCACCCGCTCCCCGAATTTCATTAATTAAATCTTTGTGCCGGGGGCGATCCATGACCACCACCACCAAATCTTCAATACTGCGGCCGAGGCAATCAGAGATAATTTTGAGGTTTTGAGTGGGCGTTTTGCGAATATCTACATGATTCTTAGCAGCCGCAGGAGCAGCCAATTTGTTCATGTAGAAATCCGGTGCCGCAAACAAACCACCTTTTTCAGAGATTGCCAAAACTGCCATCGAACCGTTTTGACCGTAAGCCACGAGGTTAGTACCTTCGCAGGGGTCAACGGCGATGTCAATTTCTACCAATTCATCTGGGTTACAGAAAGTATGGGCATCCTCGCGGGTACAAATACCTACTTGTTCGCCGATATAAAGCATGGGTGCGTCATCGCGCTCGCCTTCGCCGATCACGATGCGACCGCGCATATGAATTTTGTTCATGCGCTCCCGCATTGCTTCTACAGCCACTCTATCGGCTTCGTCTTTCTCGCCTTTGCCCATCAAGCGAGCGGAGGCGATGGCTGCCTGCTCAACTACTTCGATAATCTCTAAACCGATTACATTGTCCACGAACTAGATCCTCCCAACTGCTGATGCGTGCCTTGTGCTCTTTTGCACTCCCAGCCATCAAGTTTATCAGAGGCGGGGATCTGTGCGAGCGCAAGCAGTTGCTTAGTTTGTGTTAACTTTTGCTTCTTTGATACTGGGGCTGGAAAATCTGAGTCCAACCAGCTCAAAGATCGATCGCCCCAATACTTCACTCTTGCTTGGAGGATCGCACGCTAGCCCCGTATGAGCGATAAATCGCGGATTCCAGGGGGTTCCGGGGGAGCGAGGGGCTGTTTCAGGCAACTTGTGATACCGAGTGCCGTTAAAGGTTTTATGATGAGTTTGCGATCGCA
The DNA here is from genome assembly GCF_000317475.1 of Oscillatoria nigro-viridis PCC 7112. Lineage (NCBI taxonomy): Bacteria > Bacillati > Cyanobacteriota > Cyanophyceae > Oscillatoriales > Oscillatoriaceae > Phormidium > Phormidium nigroviride. The sequence continues at coordinate 4,993,467 of NC_019729.1, read as the reverse complement.
CGATTTCTCAGAAACCTGGTGGCTAAACCGGATTTATCGTTACTAAACCCAAAATTTTGGTAGCAACCGAGTTTTTGAGGGTAAGTCCTAATGACGATCGCAAATCAAATGGACAGCCCCAAATCGGGACGCAGTAGACTTTATCAGCGGGAAGGAATAAAAAATGATGATGAAAGCCCAAGATATTATGACAACAGAAGTTGTTACCATTCGCGGTTCAGCAACGGTAGCTGAAGCGGTGGCGATGATGAACGATTTGTGTTTGCGCGCGTTGATTGTGGAACGCCGCCACGAACAAGATGCCTACGGCATTGTGACTGAAACGGATATTGTCTATAAAGTAGCCGCCTACGGAGTAGACCCGAAAAAAGTCCGCGTCTTCGAGATTATGACCAAACCGTGCATTACGGTCAATCCTGACTTGGGCGTGGAATATGTGGCTAGGTTGTTCGCCAATACCCGCATCCGCCGGGCGCCGGTGATTAAGGACGAGCTAGTGGGCATTATTTCGGTCACGGATATATTGACAAAAAGCGATTTTCTTGAGAAGCCAAAGAGTGTTTTATTTGACGAAGCAATCGAACAGGCGATCGCCGATGCCAGAACTATCTGTGCCGAGAAAGGCGTTACCTCTAGAGAGTGCGCGGTAGCGTGGGATATTGTAGAGGAAATGCAGGCTGAGGCTTCTCACCAGCGAGCGATGAAGCTTGAAAAAACGGCTTTTGACGAGTATTGCGAGGAAAATCCCGAAGCTGCTGAAGCGCGGATGTACGAGAGTTAATTTAGTTATTAGTCATTAGCCATTAGTTATTAGTTATCAACTCTTATTTAGGGATTGATAACTAATAGCTAACGCTCGGAAATAGCTGGTTTTCGGCGAGATTCACGAAAAATAAAAAACTTAAGTGTTTGGCCCCATCATACAAAACACATTCAGCTTGTTCCCATCAAGATCCCGAAAATATCCCGCATAAAAACCCGGCAACACGCCTCTTGGCCCGGCAGCTCCTTCATCCTGAGCCCCAAGTTCGATCGCTTTGTTATAAACTAAGTTGACTTTTTCGGGACTGTCAACTTGAAGAGCTATCATTACTCCATTGCCAACAGTTGCTCTGTTACCATCAAATGGTTTTGTAATAGCAAGTGCTGGTCGATCGGGAGAAACGCTCCATGCGATAAATCCCTCAAATTCCATGAATCGTCGAGCGCCAATTTCAGCAAGCAAAGCATCATAAAACTTTGCTGCACTTTCAATATCGTTGGTACCCAGTGTAACGTATCCGATCATATTTTTTGTCTTCTAACTGATGTTAAGATTTAAAAAATGTTTGAGCAAATAACAACTGAGTTATAGCCTTTGGAGCGAAATATGAGGTACTCTAGGCCTCCGTGGGCATAGGGCATACCTCACTTTTTTTATAACCGCTGTAAACTGCTCCTTAGAAAACCAAAGTTACAACTCAAACATTATTTTACATCATAACTCAAAGTATCTCGCTTTTGTCCGCTGCAATGATTTATTGCCGATCGCTAATACATTCGGGAGTGTCTCTACTTGGACTGTTGACGATCGCACTTACGGCCTTTGCTTTCATGGCTTCGGAAGCATAGGGCTTTAACAAAGGCAAAACTTCCCGAGCATTTTTAACAGAAGGATCGAGCCACTGTTCCCAATCGCTGTCGGGCAGAATCACCGGCATTCGATCGTGCATCGGCTGCACTGTTTCGTTAGCAGCGGTAGTAATTATACTGCAAGATACAATGTTTTCTTTTTCGGGAGATTCCCAATTTTCCCACAAACCGGCAAAAGCAAAAGGTTCGCCGTCTGCCTTTTGAAAATAGTAAGGCTGTTTGTTCTTTCCCTGCTGTTGCCATTCGTAGAAACCGTCAGCGACTATCAAACATCGCCTGTGCTTGATGGCGCTGCGAAAAGCAGGTTTTTCGGCTACAGTTTCCGATCGCGCGTTAATCATGCGACTGCCTATTTTCATGTCTTTTGCCCAACTTGGAATCAGACCCCAGCGCATAAATTGAAACTGTCGCTGCATTTTTTGTGGTTCAACTGTTACTGTGGCAACTGATTGAGTTGGGGCGATATTGTATCGCGGTTTGATGTCGGGAACTGCCGACAGTTTGAAGAACTCGGCGATGATTTCACCTGAAGTAGTTAAAGTGTATCTTCCGCACATAATTTATAGTTGGTATTAACGCGGTTTTCTTGCCATTCCGGCAGTTCGACAGTCGGGCAATCCGGCAGTCCGGCAGTCCGGCAGTCCGGCAGTCCGGCAGGGGTTTAAACCCCTGCCTCAAAGCGAAAGTCGGTTAAAACCGACTGGAAATACGAGCTCAATATCTATCTATTTTAGTCCTCTTTTAGAGGACTTTAGCTATGAGACAGGGGTTAAAAACCCCTGTCGGATTGTCGGACTAAACCGGGCGGGACACCCCACAATAAAATTCATTCTTTGTGGAACAGGCCGGAAAGCCTGTTCTTAGGATTTACCGTTAAAAACCCTCTCGGACTGTCACAATAAACCGGGCGGGCGAGACGCCCACCCCACAATAAAATTCATTTTTTGTGGAACAGGCCGGAAAGCCTGTTCTTGCGATTTACCGTTAGGTGGGGGCGGGTTTTCAAGATGATTGGTTTTAGGCAATTATTGTGGGTAAAACCCGCCCCTACGAGACACTGCTAAATTGTAGAACATTCGCACACAACCATTCGGCGCGCAACTTTTCAATAGCTAATTCTTTAAATTTAGCTTCTACTTCAATCCAAGGAGCTTGATAATAGCAATTAGGCATTTCTGTAATTAAATCGCTGTGGCGCGGATCTGCAAAAAAATCTTTTCCATTCGATATGTGTACTAATTGCCATTCAGGAACCGACCAAGTTGTGCGGGCTGCTGCTAGCATTTCGGCTACACTCGGGTCGTCGTAAGTTTCTAAATGTTCGTGAATGACGTGGTGGTGGGCGTCAAAAACCATTGGTACCCCGGTATCGAGACAAACTTCTAAAATTTCCGAGGAACTGTAAGCGTATTCGTCATTTTCAAAGGTTAAGCGCGATCGAATCGATTCGGGTAAATCGCGGATGACTGATTTGAGCTGCGAAGTACGATCGCCCTTGCCGCCGTGAATGTTCATCAGCGCCTGGGGCGATCGGGGCTGTTCCAACATATCTAAAATTAAAGCATGAGTTGCGAGAATTTTAATGCTGTTTTCAACCACAGAAAGCTTGTCGGAACTGAGGACGACAAATTGATCCGGGTGGAGTACCAAACGGATGCCCAAAGACAAAGCGCGATCGCCCGTAGTCCGCAATTCCTCAGTCATGGAGTGTAGCACTGCTTCCCCCAAATCTGTATCTGCAAAAGGGAACAGTGCAGAAGTCATGCGGTAGAGCTTAATGTGATTGACGGAACAGAAGTCGATCGCTTTGTCAAGCCGCTTTAAGTTGTCTGCATAAAGCTCGCGCAATACAGTTTCTTGTTCAGTTTCCGAAAGCTGTAAAAGTCGCTTCCGCGTGACAGTGCGAAAGCGAACTGCATCGGATGTTGTAATGCAGACTAACCCCAATTCCGGCAATTTGTCTTTGTGAAATAGTTGGTTGATTTCGCTCATTTATCAATAATTCCTAACTTGAATTTTAGGTTAAATAGTTTTGTCGTAAGGACTTTAGTCCTTTGTTTTGAAGCTGTTATATCAATTCCGGTTGTATCGGAATGATTAAACCACAGAGGGCACAGAGGACACAGAGAAAGAGAAGAGAGAGATAATAATTCCGATGTCAACGGATTTGATATGAGGTACTACTGAACCTGCCAAAATAGTCCGGCGGAGATTGAAATTGCTGGCGGACTCTGGAAGTGCAAGATGTAATTAGCACAAACCTGATTTTTATCAAACATCTAATCAACAGCGTCGCAGATAGCATATCGATGCCAATTTAATCGATATAACTATTGCTGTTCTTCGCCAGACTCAGCCTCTTCGTCGGGCCGCGCCGTGGCAACAGGATTTTCCATTGCTTCGTTATGGAACGGATAACCGGATGTTTCTTGATTTAGCGGGTCAGCGGGTTGGTCGTCAGGGGATGTAATTTGACCGTTAGTGTTGGTATTGGGTTTTGTGGAAGAGCTTTTATGGCTGGCGTGACCGCTACTCATGTTTTTTTCCTCCATTAGGTCGATCGAACAATTTCTAGCTTAGACTTAGCTGCTGCGGGCGATCGCCTATCTTAAGTCAGAGATGTTGCTTAATAGTTGAGGATGCTATAGTTTTTCTCGGCAAGAGTGCGGTAGATAGGAAAACCGCAGATTAAGGCAGATAAACACAGATTAACGCAGATAATTTCAATATCTCTCTGCGAATGGCGATCGGATTTGGAATTTGTCGGTCGCGTACCTCCCGAAAATTGAGAAAGGCTATATATCTCCTGATTTTCCCCATTTCTACTTGATAATTAACTCCGCAAACGGCCCGATCGCAGAATGCTAATAATCAACCAAAAACCCAAAAAACTCGCCGCCCCAAACAAACCTGTGCTCAGAAAAGATAGCTGAGCAGTTTGCGCGTTAGAAGAAATAATTGCAGCCCCTATAATCAGCGAACCCACGACAATACTAAAAGAAAGTCGGTTCGCAGAATCCCCCAGAGTGCGGCGTAGCGGATCGAGCTCTTTTAGCGTCAAGTTCCACTTCAAAGTTTCCGAAGTAACCCGGTCTAAAAGCACTTCCACTTGTCGCGGAGATTGCAAAGATAAGCTTTTGAGATCCAGGGCTGTTCTCAGCAGAGCTTGCACCGGGTCGTCTCCTAATAACTGACGCCGAAACATATCGGTCATCAGCGGTTTTACCTGCTCTACAATATTAAACCTGGGATTAAACGAGCGCGCCAGTCCTTCCAAATTAGCTAGAGTTTTTGCATACAAACCGAGATTGCTGGGCAGCCTAATTTTATTTTTGCGGGTGATTTCCAGCACCTCATAAAAAATTTCCGACAAGTTCATTTGCGACAAGCTGACATTGTAATACTTGCGTAGCATTCGAGCTAAATCATTTTCTAGATTCACTAAACTTGTCGGCTGAGCAAATTCTGCCATTTCCAAAGTTAATTGAGCGCAGCGCTGAGCGTCTAAATCGACAATTGACAGCAACATTTCTGTCAAATTCTGCTGAGTGCGCGGGTCTAATCGGCCGACCATGCCGCAGTCCAGCAATGCTATCCTGCCGTCTTTGAGATAAAATAAATTACCGGGATGCGGGTCTGCGTGAAAGAATCCGTCGATATACAACTGCTGGAAGAAAACGCGGCAAAGCAGCGTTGTAATTTCTTCGCGTTCGGCATTTATATCTCCTTGGTGGCGAATTCCTTGCAAATCGCCTAACAAAATTGGGACTCCGTTAAGCCACTCCATTACTAAGAGTTTTTTTGTGGTTAACTCCCAGTTAATTTCTGGTAAGACAACTTTTGTGGGGTCAAACCAGCGGCTTTTAGATAAATTGCGGCGCAGTTCGTCTGTGTAGTTGGCTTCTTGAATGAAGTCTAGTTCTGCACGCAGGGCGATCGCAAATTCTTCCGCTAGGGCGACAATATCGTATTGTTGACCGAAGTCTGTGAGCATGACAAGTTCTGCCAAACCTCGGAGCACGGCGATGTCTTGTTCGATGACAATCTCAATACCGGGGCGCTGAACTTTGAGGGCGACTTCGCGGCCGTCTTTTAAAGTAGCTTTGTGGGTTTGGGCTATCGAACCTGCGGCGATGGCTTCGGTGTTAAATTTGGCGAAGGTATCTTCGAGAGATTGTGTGAGTTCCAGGCGGACGATTGCTTCTACTTGCGACCACGGTACGGGCGGCACTTCCGCTTGTAGCGTGGAGAGAGTTTCGATGTAGGTAGCGGGCAAAAGGTCGGGACGGGTGCTCAGCAATTGACCCAATTTGACAAATACTGGGCCTAATTCGACGAGGATGTTGCGGAGAACTGCTGGAGTTGGGAGACTGGGTGCGTCGGTTTTGCTGCCGGTTAGGAGGCGTTTCATGTAGTCCCAACCGTTGCGGAAGACGACCTCTAGAATTTCTCCTTTGCGAGAAGTGTTTTGAACTAGGCTAAACAAGGGGCCTCCGGGTCGATCGGGTTTAAGGGCTATAACTACTAGGATAGCGCTGTTGACCGGGCTGACCAGTGTCTTGGGGAATAACTTGGGGGAAATAGTGGGATTCCCTACGGGATAGCTTCGCACGCGCGTATTTTGGGGTGTGGGGGCGATCGGTCTTTGGCCGTGGCATTAATCCTCATGGTAATATACATTTAAAGCAGACATGATATTTTTATAATTAAATTTATTGACTTGAAAAAATGTGTCAAATAATTGAATGAGTAAGTTATTACAAACCCGATTATCAATGTGTTTTAAACCCTATAAGAGACATGATTGCCATCCAATTTCCTACCAACTCGATCGAATTATCCATCAACTTAACTGACGAGCAATTTTTTGAGCTTTGTCAGCACAACCGCGATTATCAATTTGAACGTACAGCATCAGGGGAATTAATTATTATGCCACCGACAGGCAGTGAAACTAGCAGGCGTAATGCCGATTTAACATCTCAACTCCGAGTCTGGAACCGTGAAACTAAACTGGGAGTAGTTTTCGACTCTTCGGGAGGCTTTAAACTCCCCAATGGTGCCGATCGCTCTCCTGATGCCTCTTGGGTCAAAAAAGAACGCTGGGATGCTTTAACACCCGAACAAAAAGACAGTTTTGCTCCTTTGTGTCCTGATTTTGTTGTTGAGTTGCGTTCTCGGACTGATTCGTTGAAAAAACTGCAAGAAAAAATGCAAGAATATATAGATAACGGTGCTAGATTGGGTTGGTTAATTGACAGGCAAAATCAGCGTGTTGAAATTTATCGCCCCGGTCAAGATGTTGAAATTATCCAAAATCCTCGCACTCTCTCAGGGGAAGAGGTACTGCCAGGTTTTGTCTTGGATTTAGCAGAAATTATGTAACATTCCTGGACGCAAAAACTGGATAGCAAAACTATTGGTAGCGGTAAGGTACGCAGTGCGTACCCTACAAAATTAGTTACAATAAATCTTTCAAATTTTCATCTTCTCCTAACACCTTAATTACCTGTTTAATCTCCTGCGTCCTGTCTTTTTTCACAATCAAAGTTACGTTGCCATCTCTGACAACTACCACATCTTCTAAACCAATGGTGACGATGACTTCATTCTCATCCGCTGCATAAAAGATGCCGCCTTTCGTGTCAATTCCGACGTGTTTTGCTAAATCCACATTCGGTTTGTCTCCTTGCAGCAAACGGCCGATCGCATTCCAATCTCCCAAATCGTCCCAGCTAAAGCCTACGGGCAGAACACAAGCCTTTTGCGTCTTCTCCATCAGCGCGTAATCGATGCTAATTTTGGGTAATTCCGAGTAAGCCTGCGCGCCTTTCGCCTCCAAAGCTGCCATCATTTCCGGTACATGATTTCGCAATTCTGTCAAGACTGTTCCGACTCGAAATACAAAAATTCCGCCGTTCCAACTAAACTTGCCGCTGGCTACAAATTCTTCAGCAGTTGTACGATCGGGCTTTTCGGTAAATCTCGCCACCCGATAGGCCGGAAAACCCCCAAAACTGCCAATTTCCTCGCCTTGTTCGATGTAGCCGTAGCCGGTGGAAGCATAACTCGGTTTTACTCCCAAAGTGGCGATCGCATCCTGATTTCTCGCCAAATCCGCCGCCGCCTCCAAAGTCTTGACAAACTCCTCGGGTTCCCCAATCCAGTGATCCGCCGGGAAAAAACCCACCACCGCATCCTCACCGTAACGCTTGGCAGTTTCTATAGCAGTCCAGGCCACCGCCGGCGCAGTATCCCGGCCCTCCGGTTCCGCCAGCAAATTCTCAGGAGGTAGCAGCGGCAACTGTTCCCGGACTCCCGCAGCCAACATTTCCGACGTTACCACCCACAAATCGTCCCAGCCGTTACCTAATGTTAATAGTCTTTCTGCTGTAGCTTGCAGCAAACTCTTGCCGCTACCGTCGAGACTCAAAAACTGCTTGGGGCGCTGCTTGCGGCTGAGAGGCCAGAAACGTTCGCCTTTACCGCCGGCGAGTATTACGGGAATTAAGGTTTTGGTCATGGTTTGAAGTTTAAGGGTTCTGATCTATTTTGCTCGACAGCTTATAATTATGGAGAGAATTGTGGCTGTCTGCGGGTGCTCGGAGCGATCGAACTACATTTTTTGCCTAGTTTCCGTGAATGGGTAGCTGTAAAAATCGGGGTATGAAATTTTTCGACTGGAACCCACGTGCAGCAACTGTTTGAGGCTCACCCTCTGAAAAAACGATTCACGGAAAGTCTGAAAGCTTTACAGGATAACGTTTTGGAGTGAGGATGAAAATTTGGGTATTGACAAGGCAAAGGCTGGAATGGTACTTTTGTTTTAGATTCACGGAACTGCACCTTGAAAACCAAATACAGCAAGGCTTCTGGAACGGGCGGCCGCAATCAAACTAAAACCCTATTAGGGATTGAAACAGAGAAAAATATCCCAAAATTCCCAAGACTATTAGCCGCAATCAAACTAAAACCCTATTAGGGATTGAAACCTCAATGGTCGATAGAACCAATCAGTGCTGTCAAGCCGCAATCAAACTAAAACCCTATTAGGGATTGAAACTTTAATTACAATCTGTTAATTTGGGCTGAACGGGTTGCCGCAATCAAACTAAAACCCTATTAGGGATTGAAACTCTGGGCTGCGCTATCGGCTCAGACGAAATCTTGCGCCGCAATCAAACTAAAACCCTATTAGGGATTGAAACTTGCCGATGTGCGGTCGCTGACCGCGCGGACGATAGCCGCAATCAAACTAAAACCCTATTAGGGATTGAAACTGGAGGGGTATTATTGTCTGGACAAGTAGTAGAGGCTAGCCGCAATCAAACTAAAACCCTATTAGGGATTGAAACTCATCTGATATACTACTAAAGTAATGTCTCTAGCCGCAATCAAACTAAAACCCTATTAGGGATTGAAACTTGTACCCGATTTGATTCTAGCTGCTTTTTCACCTAGTATTATGCCGCAATCAAACTAAAACCCTATTAGGGATTGAAACCACCATTTTATCGAGTAGGTTAGCTGCATCATGTCGATCAAGCCGCAATCAAACTAAAACCCTATTAGGGATTGAAACTTGAGGTATTACAACTTGTTCAGCGTGTTGTTCTTGCAACGTGCCGCAATCAAACTAAAACCCTATTAGGGATTGAAACAAACAAAGGCATTTGGAAAAAAGCTGGATGTAGCATAGTCACGCCGCAATCAAACTAAAACCCTATTAGGGATTGAAACTTATGACTACTAAAAATCGGTGTTGAGCATTCTAGAGCCGCAATCAAACTAAAACCCTATTAGGGATTGAAACAAGGCATCATAAGTTAGTAGATACACTCTAGACAATGCCGCAATCAAACTAAAACCCTATTAGGGATTGAAACTTAAGCTTTAGTGGCTCGTTCCCTTTCCTTATGTGACTGCCGCAATCAAACTAAAACCCTATTAGGGATTGAAACTATGGGGTAAGGGTTCTGGGATGATGACTATAAGTAGGCCGCAATCAAACTAAAACCCTATTAGGGATTGAAACTTAATTGCGCCTCTACAATAAAACCAGAACTCCCGAGCCGCAATCAAACTAAAACCCTATTAGGGATTGAAACTAAATTTGTAGTTTTTGTAGGAGAAAAGCATTTGCCGCAATCAAACTAAAACCCTATTAGGGATTGAAACTTAATTTTGCTCATGTCTAACATTGGACTGCGTTTTTTGCCGCAATCAAACTAAAACCCTATTAGGGATTGAAACTAAAGTTTCTATTTGTTTGTCTATATGCTCTATTTGCTTCTTAGCCGCAATCAAACTAAAACCCTATTAGGGATTGAAACGTTCTTCCTGACTGGCAAGCTCAAATTCCGAGCCATAAAGCCGCAATCAAACTAAAACCCTATTAGGGATTGAAACAATCGGTCCCAATACTTCATGGTAGTTAATTTTGCGCGCCGCAATCAAACTAAAACCCTATTAGGGATTGAAACTTAATGAAAGCTAAGGTAGAACAAGTAGGGGGAACGCCGCAATCAAACTAAAACCCTATTAGGGATTGAAACCAGAAACATCTGCAACACAAATTAAATCAAGCTGTTCATAAGGCCGCAATCAAACTAAAACCCTATTAGGGATTGAAACGAAACACCATGATAACGAAGAAAATTAGGAAGTGGCGGGCCGCAATCAAACTAAAACCCTATTAGGGATTGAAACTTCATAGAATTGCGTCATCGTCCGACTGGATAGGCCGCAATCAAACTAAAACCCTATTAGGGATTGAAACATTTCCACACGCAAGAAATGCGTACTTGCCTGATTTTAGGCCGCAATCAAACTAAAACCCTATTAGGGATTGAAACAAACTAAATTACACGCATAAAAACGCTTGACACGCACAAATAAGCCGCAATCAAACTAAAACCCTATTAGGGATTGAAACTGAAGGGATTAAAGCCCTTCCCAACTCATAATTTCAGCCGCAATCAAACTAAAACCCTATTAGGGATTGAAACCATCTTCTCGAAAGCGCTCAAGCCGTTATTCAATTTTCCGCCGCAATCAAACTAAAACCCTATTAGGGATTGAAACAAAACGTTCTGACCCCATAAACTCCTCAACCATAGCCAGCCGCAATCAAACTAAAACCCTATTAGGGATTGAAACAAGTATTTTTGGGACTCCAACAATCCAAAGTGGAATGAGCTAGGCCGCAATCAAACTAAAACCCTATTAGGGATTGAAACTTCAATCGAATACACGCAAGTCTGGCGGGACTCTACTCAGCCGCAATCAAACTAAAACCCTATTAGGGATTGAAACTATGGCGTTTTGGGTAGACCCAGAGCTGGCAAAACAGTACGGCCGCAATCAAACTAAAACCCTATTAGGGATTGAAACTAACTGCTGTTTTTGGTAAGCTGCCTGCGACTGCTGGAGGTCGGCGACACGCCGCAATCAAACTAAAACCCTATTAGGGATTGAAACTGCACAGATGGTGGGGAGTAAAAGCTTAACATTGTGTAAGGCCGCAATCAAACTAAAACCCTATTAGGGATTGAAACTAGGTGCTGTCACATCTAAAACACCAACCGCTGTCGCAGGGCCGCAATCAAACTAAAACCCTATTAGGGATTGAAACTGATACAGTAAATCGGGTAGTCTCCCACAAACCAACTCGAGCCGCAATCAAACTAAAACCCTATTAGGGATTGAAACTAGAGTAATCCGGGCTGGGGCTTATCGTACCCAAGCCGCAATCAAACTAAAACCCTATTAGGGATTGAAACTTGACGGATGGGTTATGTCGTTGTTGATAGTTAGATGGTAGAGCCGCAATCAAACTAAAACCCTATTAGGGATTGAAACGATCGAGATCCTGCTTTCCACTACGACAACCACCGCCGCAATCAAACTAAAACCCTATTAGGGATTGAAACATAGCTAATATATCAGTTTGACGAGGATCACTTAATGCTGCCGCAATCAAACTAAAACCCTATTAGGGATTGAAACTAATCACAGACACCGACTCATCAAGGATGACAGGCCGCAATCAAACTAAAACCCTATTAGGGATTGAAACCTTGTATTTGGTGCGAGCTTGAGTGAATTGAGGGGGCCGCAATCAAACTAAAACCCTATTAGGGATTGAAACAAATCAAGAGACTCCAGGGCTGAGGGTATCGAGGCTCGAATCATTTGCCGCAATCAAACTAAAACCCTATTAGGGATTGAAACGAGTGATTTAAATACTTCGACTTGTACGCCTCTAGCCGCAATCAAACTAAAACCCTATTAGGGATTGAAACCGCAAGTATCGCTTTGAGGGCGCATAAACTCTTTCCGGCCGCAATCAAACTAAAACCCTATTAGGGATTGAAACCCGAATTCTTCCCCTTTTGCCGGCTTTGGGTAAGGTCGCTGATAAGCCGCAATCAAACTAAAACCCTATTAGGGATTGAAACTGGTCGCGGCACACTCCCGAAGGGCTTAAGGCTGTGGGCCGCAATCAAACTAAAACCCTATTAGGGATTGAAACGCTATTTTGATTTGTTGCCAGAGGTCGAGGGATGCGATCCAGCCGCAATCAAACTAAAACCCTATTAGGGATTGAAACCCAAAAAAATAACACCAAGCGCCCCGCGTACAAGCCGCAATCAAACTAAAACCCTATTAGGGATTGAAACTTTCCCTTCTACCACCTCCCAGGCGTTGCTTTGGCGAGCCGCAATCAAACTAAAACCCTATTAGGGATTGAAACTTCCAAAGCCATTCAATCTGGCGGAATTCGGCGGGCCGCAATCAAACTAAAACCCTATTAGGGATTGAAACAATTGTATTTTGCGACCAATTGGTCTGCCAACGTCGGCCGCAATCAAACTAAAACCCTATTAGGGATTGAAACTTCATAATTTCTTCAGTGGTGGCTTTATGATTATTGCCGCAATCAAACTAAAACCCTATTAGGGATTGAAACATATTACATTGCTCCTCTCATAATTGAGCTGAGCCAGGCCGCAATCAAACTAAAACCCTATTAGGGATTGAAACGTATGGAATTACCGAGCAATTGCACAATTTACGCTCTGGCCGCAATCAAACTAAAACCCTATTAGGGATTGAAACCCGCCGCCGTGTGGGTGACAGTAGAAGGGATTGCCAGCGTAACGCCGCAATCAAACTAAAACCCTATTAGGGATTGAAACCCTAAATTCTCGTGGGGCTGACTAACTAATCGCAAGCCGCAATCAAACTAAAACCCTATTAGGGATTGAAACGCTTCGTCTTGATTGAGATCTATCTGTCGTTCGTGCCGCAATCAAACTAAAACCCTATTAGGGATTGAAACGTTTGACCCCTTAGTATATATATAATAATTATCTTCAGCCGCAATCAAACTAAAACCCTATTAGGGATTGAAACGTGCAAGCTTGCTGATTATGCCTGCGTAATTTTTGAGCCGCAATCAAACTAAAACCCTATTAGGGATTGAAACTTCTTTAATTTCATTCATTGAGATCAGATTACCAGCGCCGCAATCAAACTAAAACCCTATTAGGGATTGAAACTAAGTGTTTCCGGCTGAGGTTTACCAAAACCTCTATTTCTTGCCGCAATCAAACTAAAACCCTATTAGGGATTGAAACCCGCTCAAATTAGTGGAACACCCCGGAAGCCTAGCCGCAATCAAACTAAAACCCTATTAGGGATTGAAACGGGCTGTGGTGCTGTTGAAACAGCCGGAGGATTGGGCCGAGCCGCAATCAAACTAAAACCCTATTAGGGATTGAAACTTGTTGGTAGGAGCAGATTCGGACACCAGCAGTTTAGCCGCAATCAAACTAAAACCCTATTAGGGATTGAAACTGGGCGTAGTTGTTGCAGTTCCCCTCGGCGGTGGTCCAAGCCGCAATCAAACTAAAACCCTATTAGGGATTGAAACTGTGCTCTCGCGGGCTGGTGTGGGGGCTGTGGGTTTGCCGCAATCAAACTAAAACCCTATTAGGGATTGAAACGCCCATTAAATTTGAAATTCGATACTTTGTCGTGGCGGGCCGCAATCAAACTAAAACCCTATTAGGGATTGAAACCACCAATACTCCAGCCAGAAGGCTGCCAGTATAGCCGCAATCAAACTAAAACCCTATTAGGGATTGAAACCAATCACAAGGCGATCGTAATATTCAATATCTTCATGCCGCAATCAAACTAAAACCCTATTAGGGATTGAAACTCGGGAATCAATTCTCAAAGACTGATGTGGAACAAAATTTGCCGCAATCAAACTAAAACCCTATTAGGGATTGAAACTGCTAGTAAACTTTTCTCCAATTTGGAAATTATGCCGCAATCAAACTAAAACCCTATTAGGGATTGAAACTTGGAAAAACCTTATAGCATTGATAACCACGATATTCAGCCGCAATCAAACTAAAACCCTATTAGGGATTGAAACACAAACAACGGGAAGGATTTGATTTTGAGGCATCCAAGCCGCAATCAAACTAAAACCCTATTAGGGATTGAAACCTCACTCGGAACATCAGCAACAGTCGCTTTGTTGCCGCAATCAAACTAAAACCCTATTAGGGATTGAAACTTTGATTTTCATCCCCCCAGGTTTCCACCATTTGCCGCAATCAAACTAAAACCCTATTAGGGATTGAAACCCTGCGCTAGCCCAAGCTTTAAACTCTGTAAGCGCCGCAATCAAACTAAAACCCTATTAGGGATTGAAACAACGGGTACTTAAGCTATAAATGGACAAGCAGAGCCGCAATCAAACTAAAACCCTATTAGGGATTGAAACTCACATTGTTTGATTTCTCTCAACGAGTTTCAGGCTAAAATATAGCCGCAATCAAACTAAAACCCTATTAGGGATTGAAACAGGAAGCGTCGCTTCCGCCCGCGCCAATGACTTTTCAGCCGCAATCAAACTAAAACCCTATTAGGGATTGAAACATGACCTTGATTAATGGTGGTGCTTGCTGGTATCGCCCCGCCGCAATCAAACTAAAACCCTATTAGGGATTGAAACCACCATCTCCGGTGTGAGGGGCCCGGAGTGATAGCCGCAATCAAACTAAAACCCTATTAGGGATTGAAACCTCTCGGAAGAATTCAAGCTTTTCACCCTAGAGCCGCAATCAAACTAAAACCCTATTAGGGATTGAAACAATTACCCGCCAGCCAAGAGCTTGAGCGGCTGGGCCGCAATCAAACTAAAACCCTATTAGGGATTGAAACCCCCTAACAGCCGAAACCCCCCTTTTTAAGGGGGGTCGGCCGCAATCAAACTAAAACCCTATTAGGGATTGAAACTAGAGCCCAATCCTTCAGCTTTAGGGCCTCATAGGCCGCAATCAAACTAAAACCCTATTAGGGATTGAAACCGCACAGTTGCGATCGGCGCCAACATGGCTTTGGGCCGCAATCAAACTAAAACCCTATTAGGGATTGAAACCAAACCGGGGCTACCCGGTTGGGAAATATACCGATTTTTGCCGCAATCAAACTAAAACCCTATTAGGGATTGAAACGACTGGAAGTACCAATAGCCATCGTAAACGCTATATCGCCGCAATCAAACTAAAACCCTATTAGGGATTGAAACATCAAACTCAAGCCACGCCCAACTGACGCGGTACTGCCGCAATCAAACTAAAACCCTATTAGGGATTGAAACAGGATAAGCTAACTTCCATGCGTCGGCGTGGTAGGCCGCAATCAAACTAAAACCCTATTAGGGATTGAAACTAATATTTGCATTGATCCCATTTTGTGGCCCTCAGCTTGCCGCAATCAAACTAAAACCCTATTAGGGATTGAAACTCTTAAAAAGGCTATGGCACTGTATGCGGGGTTTAATGCCGCAATCAAACTAAAACCCTATTAGGGATTGAAACTACAGCTTTTGGAAGGGTGAAAGCATAGTAAACCACTACCCCGCAATTAAACTAAAACCCTATCAGGGATTTTTTGTCACCCGATCGATCCAGCTTGCATAAAATGATACCCGCGTGTCGCCGGAAATTTCCCCAAAACTGCCATTATCGTCAATTTTATCAATATCGCTGATGTTTGTTTTGAAAAATCCTCGATCGCTATAACCCCAAGAACTAATCCCCGCAATCTTCCCGTCAACAAACGAAGGCCCGCCCGAATCTCCGCTAGCCGTAGCTATCTCATTTTTTCCCAAACCGCGATCGCGCAACCTCGGAAAATGCCTCCCCAAAGCATCGTGTTCGCTAGTTCCCGCGTCAAAATCAAAGATTAATTGACTTCCCAAAACCAATTGCGACATATCTGATTCTGTAGCATCTTTCAAAACATCAATTAAAGCATCATAGCGATTCTGTCCGCTATACCTTTTCGCCTCAGAATTAGAATTTTCATCCTGTCCCTTTGCACCTAAACCAATATATCCGTATCCAACTTTTGTCAATACTTTACCCACTTCATTTTTGTTTCTATTTATCTCGTACTGTTCGATACTTGGCGGCGCGACCCTTTTCAGCTTCAAAATAGCAATATCGTTGCCAACCTCCGATTCGTAACCAGTCCAGCCCGGATGGATATAATATTTGCTAACGGGGATGCTAACTTCACCGCTAGGCAATTTAAAAATTGCTTTAATTGCCGTTTCAGCAGGAACCTTAACTCCGCCTTCGTTCAGACAGTGGGCCGCTGTGAGAACGTACAAACCTCCCCTTAGCAGCGAACCAGTACACAAAGCCCCATCAAGATAGGCGACGCCTGTATATTGATTTAAAGCTAAAGGTTTGCGGGAACTGCTGTCAGGAAAAGCGCTAATTATCGATCGCCCAACTTCGGCAGTTTTTAAAACAAAAAATACCGTCAGAACCGCGATTAATAAGATTTTGATTTCCGACTTCATTTTTAATACTGAATTGGTTTGATAGCTGTTCGAGACCTGACTTGTGCAAGAAGTCGGGCCTCGGAAGTATTTCGTTTATGGAAGTTAGCTTATATCCTTTCCGGTTGCATCGGCATAATAAAATCGAGTCAACAGTTAACACTCAACCATTCTGTTTTTCTAGCCCGATTCAACAGTCAACAGTCAACAATAATTCCGGTGCAACCGGAATCGATATTACTTATTGCCACATTTTACTTCGATAATTCGACGTTAAGTTCGTTCACAATGCGGCGTTTTAGAGGGATTGATTGTTCTCTAGGCAGCAAGTCAAATACTTTCCGAAAAGCATCATCTACCTGCTCAAACGGTATTTGTCCTTTTTCGTTAAAAACTACTTTTCCCGATTGGTCTAGGATGACAGTTTGAGGTACGAAGCCTTCGTAATAATGGCTGGGTTCCGTGATTTCTGGTGACGGTTCCGGAGGCAAAGAGTCAATTGTTACGGGGATAAAATCGGCTTCGCGGCCGTAAAATTCTTGGAGTTGAGAGACGACGATCGCGTATTGCTTGGAGTCGCTGCTGTCATCAGTGTAAAAAACTAACAATACGGGTTTATGGCGTTTGAAAGAATCTGCAATCTTGACTTTAGGAGGAACTAGGGAACCGTTGCCGGCGTAGAGGGCAAATATTGTACCGTCGAAGCGATCGTCGGTGAGAGTTGCCAAGGCGGGCGCAGTGCCGCTTAGCAGTATGAAGCTAAGTGCGATCGCCACTGTTAACAGACTGGCTGACAAGATTCGCCTCAGCCAGCGGATGCCAGAAGCAGCAGTAACAAGTGAATTTTTGTTCTCAGGAAATATCATAGGTTGTGGGCAGTTGCTGTAACGAAAGCGAAATCAGATGCAAAAACTTTCCTAAGTTTATCAGCAAAATGTAGGCAAATGTTGTTGAGTAGGTTAAAGTAGTTTCGGCTCTACGATCGTAAATTGCTGATAGTGGCGATCGACAAGGCGATTCTACAGCCCGAAGATCGCTATTTGCGATGGCTTTTCAAGGGCAGACTGGAACTGTCCGCGCCACAATAAAATTTATTTGTGGTGGGGTGGTCTTCTAGCTTCCCATAAGGGTGCAAGATATTAAACTCAACTGATTGCTAGAAACTGACAACTGGGAATTTACAACTAATGATAGCTTTGCTTGACGCACTCCTCGCCCAAACTCCCGCTGCTGATGTTTCCGGCCAGACTCAAATCAATCTGGTGCAGGCGATTGTTTTAGGAATTGTACAAGGATTAACAGAGTTTTTGCCCATCAGCAGCAGCGCTCATTTGAAGGTAGTGCCGATCGCCCTGGGATGGGGCGATCCGGGGGTTGCTTATACTGCTGTTATTCAGTTGGGCAGCATTGTCGCAGTGCTTTGGTATTTCTGGAAAGACTTGACAACTATAACTTTTGGTGCTGTAGATGCCGTGGTGCGGCGCGACTACAATTCGCAAGAGTTTCGGATCGCATTGGGCATTGCTTTGGGAACAATACCTGTAGTCTTTTTTGGGCTGCTAATCAAGATATTGGTTCCAGATTTTGACAAGTCCCCGCTAAGAAGTTTGGGTGCGATCGCCATTGCTTCGATCGTCATGTCGCTGCTGTTAGCAATAGCAGAAAAAATTGGCAAGCGCAATCGCACTTATGAAAAATTAACTGTTCAAGACGGTATTTTGATGGGATTAGCTCAAGCAATGGCATTGATTCCGGGGTGTTCGCGATCGGGTTCTACCCTAACAGCAGGATTGTTGATAGGATTGGAAAGACCCGCCGCCGCGCGGTTTTCTTTTTTATTGGGAATTCCGGCAATTACTCTGGCTGGATTAGTGGAATTGAAGGGTGCTTTGGGAGAAGGAGTCGGCGATGCTGGAGTTGCAGCTTTGATAGTAGGAACGATTTCGGCATTTGTGTTTTCTTATTTGTCGATCGCGTGGCTGATGAAGTTCCTGCAAACTCAAAATACGTGGGTGTTTGTGTGGTATCGGCTGGCTTTTGGCGTGGCAATTTTAACGGCGATCGCAGGTGGGGCAGTTAAAAATATTTAATAGGTGAAATAAACATTGCAGGAGTGGCTTTAGTCGCTCCTGACTACAAGTTAGCCGCCAACAATGACAGAATATAATTGTGCGATAGCCCAATGAGGCGGTTGAAGTAGCAGATACCATGTTAAAGCTTCTACAAACTGCTAAGACTCAAAACAATGCGTAATGCTAAACTGCAAACATAGTCCTTTACCCGTGTCACAAACCATGACCGCACATCAGGAATCCATCATCGACCAGTTCACTCGTCAGGCAATTCCATTCTCTAACTTGTACGCTCACACAAATCAAGAATCTCTGGATTTACTGATGAAGATGGCGAGTGTATCTGACAAAGACACAGTTCTAGATGTTGCTTGCGGCCCGGGTATTGTTAGTTGTGCTTTTGCGGAAGTTGCCAGTCACGTTACTGGCATTGATTTAACACCAGCGATGATCGCACAAGCCCAGATTTTGGCACAGCAAAAAAACTTGACTAATCTCTCATGGCAGCAAGGCGATATCGAGACGCTACCATTTGCCGATGATAGTTTTTCCATTGTTCTGAGTCGTTACGCTTTCCATCATTTTTTGCGGCCAGATGTTGTGCTGTCGGAGATGGTTCGCGTGTGTCGTCCGGGCGGTCGAATTCTGATTGCTGATGTGGCGATGCCGCCGGACAAAGTGGATACTTACAACTATATTGAGAAAATCCGCGATCCATCTCATACTCGCGCCTTGACTCTGGAAGAGTTGCCTAAATTAGTCGCGGATGCCAATCTTCAAAATATCAAGTTGGCATTTTACAAGGTAGAATTAGAGCTTGAACAGCAGTTAGCTGCTTCTTTCCCAAATCCCGGCGATGACAATAAGCTGCGACAAATTTTTAGAGAGGATATTGGTGTTGACAGTCTGGGGGTTGGCGCACACGAACGAGGAAATGAAATTCATTATGCGGTTCCGATCGCTGTGATTGTTGGCGAGAAAGCAAAGCTATAGTTAGCTGGAAATAGGAATTAGGTAATGCCGATCGCAATTCAAGTGCTGCTGCTAATTCCTACAATGGATGAGGAGGCTTTCATCTGGCTAATCCGAAGACAAGCTACTAATACGCAAGCAGAATCCGGCTGCGGACATCTTCATGTTGCTGTCGAACACGCTGAACAACCAGGATCGGTGTTAGTTATCCTCACCGATCGACCTCATCCTCAAGGTTGGAGTCAAACTAACTGTGAATTTATACCGGTAAAACCTGCAGATGGATTGCCGCAAGAGGTAAAAGTATGGCAGATGGTTTCCACGCAAGAAGTGAAACCAGTAAGACCCTCTGATGTAGCACAATGGATACGGCAAGCGGTGCGACTCGGATGGCAGCCTCGGCTACCTGGAATCACTTTTAACGTGCAGATTGCAGGAGGACGTGCAAAAAATATATTAGAGCGGGGAGTGTCGATCGGCTATGCTGAAGACAGAAAATTAACACCACACTCAAACTCAAAATGCTAGTCGTTCCCAGCAGTTAATATTGATGCAGCACAAAAATATATATCCTACACCAACCACCACGATTCGGCTTTCGCCGACGAAGCGCGATGTCTACCGAAACATTAGTTAACTGGCTCGAATCGAGCACCGAATTAGGCATATTATCCCGCGAGATTTTACAGGCGATCGCCGGTGAAATGGAAATGTCAACTTATCCCCCTGGATTTCGAGTGGTAATCGAAGATACACCAATCACTCATCTCTATATCCTAGAACGAGGACAAGCCGATCGCTATCGCCGCAAACAACCGGGATTAATGTGGGGGAGTAGTTTGTTGCCGGGGGCGATCGTCAATTTATCTGCCCTCCAGCGATCGCAACCTGCCGACAGTCGAATTATAACTCGGACAGAGTGTCAATTTTGGGTAATTAGTGCCGATCGCTGGCGCAATTTGCTAGAAAGATATCCACGCATTACCGAAGCCTACGCTCAACGCTTGGCAGCGAAATTAGAACAGTTAGAAGCAGAAATTGCCTACGAACGCGAGCGTCAAAATGCCCTCCGCAGCTATCTAGTACCCCGGGCAAAACGGGGAGTCATTGGGAACAGCCGTTATGCGGTAAAATTGCGCCAACAAGTTCGGGCTGCATCGAGTGACGGGCGATCGGTATTAATCTCTGGCGAACCTGGTTTAGAAAAAGATAATTTAGCTGCTTTAATTCATTTCGGTTCCCATCGCCGCAACGAGCCAATTATTCAGATCAAAAGTGCCTTGCTTCAGGCTAATGGAGCGGAATTATTCGGGCGTTTGGGCGGCAAGCCGGGGCTGTTGGAATGGTTGGGAGAAGGTACGTTAATTTTAAATGACGTGCAAGAATTACCCGCTCAATTATGCCCCCAAATTCAGCAATTATTAACCGATGGAACCTATACGCTAGTTGTCAAGGAAGGACAAATACCACCACCGCCGCGTTCTAGCAACGCGCGGATAATTTTAATCTCAGAAATGGTCTTGCCCCAGCTAGATAAGCTGGCGCAACACAAGATTAAAGTACCGTCATTGCGGGTGCGAAAAGCAGATTTAGAGGCACAAGTTAACTATTATCTCAACATCTTTTCCCGCCAAAAGAAATTAGTCAGACCCCAAGTCACACCGGAAGCAATTCGCCGCTTGCAAGCCTACGATTTTCCCGGGAATTTACAGGAATTGCAGGGAATGGTCGATCGCGCTTTAGTTCAAGCACAGGGGAGTCAGGTATTAACGGAAGAAGTATTCTGGGCGCAGGCTGCGAAGCAACAAAAATTTCGGCTTAATTTATTGAAGATATATCCCAAATTTCGGCAATTTTTACGCAGCGATTGGTATCCCGATCGCGTGAATTATTGGTTTACCACTTGGGTATTTGCCGTAGTTGTAATTACCCTGTTTGTCGCTCCCCAAGATCGACAGCATAATTTTGCCCTAAATATCTTTTGGGCGTGGTGGTGGCCGTTAATTTTATTATTATTCCCCATCATCGGGCGATTGTGGTGTGCTTTTTGCCCGTTTATGATTTATGGGGAAATCGTCCAAAAACTATCGCTGAAAATTTTCCCGCGCACTCTCAATAAATGGCCGCGCCAACAAGCAGAAAAATGGGGCGGCTGGTTTCTCTTCGGACTATTTACTCTGATATTTCTGTGGGAAGAGTTGTGGAATTTAGAAAATACCGCCTATTTATCCAGTTGTTTGTTATTGCTAATTACGGCTGGCGCGGTAATTTTTTCCCTCATCTTCGAGCGGCGATTTTGGTGTCGTTATTTATGCCCGATCGGGGGAATGAATGGATTATTTGCTAAACTCTCAATTATCGAACTTCGCGCCCAACAAGGAACCTGCGGGGCGGAATGCAGCACCTACCAATGTTACAAAGGCGGCCCCGGCTTGGGGGAAGGATTAACTACTAATGGCTGTCCGATTTATTCCCATCCCGCCCAATTAACCGATAATAAAGATTGCGTGTTGTGCATGACTTGCTTGAAAGCTTGTCCGCATAGATCGGTAGAATTAAATCTGCGCCCTCCCGGCATCGAATTATGGACTACCCACGTTCCCCACAGTTATGAAATCGCGCTGTTATTTCTATTGTTGGGCGGTATCTATCTGCATCGCTTGCCGGAGATAAATAGTTTGTTGGGGCTGGGCATCAATTTAGAGGAATTTTTACCTCATTTAGGACTGTCGATCGCAGTGTTAATTATCCCGCCGATGATTCCCCTAATTGCCTACGCAATTATACAGGCAATTTATCGATTGGGACAAGCAGAAACCGTGCCATTTACAACCTACAAACCCCTCTCATTTGTCTCTCTCGCCTACGGTTATTTACCCTTAGTCTGGGGCGGTAGTTTGGCTCACTATTGGCGATTGGGTTTGCAGGAAGGCGGGCGAGTGATTCCTGTAACTTTTGCCACTTTCGGACAAATTAGAGACGATTTACCCAGTTTTATCGGCGATCCAGCGGTGATTAGTTTCTTGCAAGGTTTAACTTTGATTGTATCATTATTAGTCACAATATTGGTGACTCAAAAAATTGCCAAGCGGTCGATTAAATCTTTGATTCCACAGCATTTAGCGAGTTTGTGCCTGATGGTGAGTTTGTGGTATGCGATCGTAGGAACCTGAGAGTGAGTATGCGCTCTATTACTTTGAGTTTTAATTTTTTACTCCTCTGACCAATTTAAGAGCAGGCTTCTTGCTGACAGGTACAGCAAAACACCATTAAAAAGGTGCCAGAGGAAATGAGTCCCTGGTGAAAAGAAAGGGCAAATTGCGCGATCGAGAGTACGAAATGCAAGGGCTAATAGGAAGACACCTGTTGCTGCTAATATAATGAATGGTTCGCGCTTTTGCTGTCGATAGTGATACACTCCTAGTCCGAGCAAAACCAAAAAAGCAGGAGCATACGAAAGAGAACCATTGAGAAGATTTGTAAATTGCTTGCTAAAATCGCTAACAAAAAAGAATGCTGCAAGTAATACTCCTGCATATCCTGAATTCATCCTAACTACCCGACGACTGTAAAGCCATATAAAACAAAGCTGAAAGAGCAGAATAGGAATCACATCTAGTAAATTTGCCCATCGCGTTGCAAATGTATGAAACAGGAAACTTCCGATACCAATACTGGTGGCTAAAGCAATCAGTATCCAAATACCAGGGGATATTTTGTGGTGTCGCTGAGCTAATTGCCAAATAGCCCATGCTGCAATAATGAAAGACACATTGGAAATAGCATTCAGTGGCTCGCTCCATAAACCAGGAATGAGCCGCTCACAGTAAAGGTCGATATACTCATTCATAGCTCTACCATTGATTGTTTCAAGCTAACTTATAATTGTGTCGCAGATGCGGTACAATACACTATCTAATCTAGAATACCGCAAGTTGCTGATGTATGTAAACCCATTCTTACTCGCCTTCAGCATTTTAAACTAAACTAAAATTGGTATAATTTAGACAGGTGAAGGGAAGATAGTATAAGGGTTATATTTACACATGAAACCTTAACAATTTTTGTAAAATCCTCAATCTAACCTAACAATTAATTCCGAAGTTATGAGCGAATCGTCAATTAAACCAGCCCTAATCACCAAAGTTATCCCCGACAGCATCTGCGCGGAAATGGGATTTGAACCCGGAGACTCAATCGTCGCCGTCAACGGTCAAAAACCCCGCGACTTGATCGACTATCAATTCCTGTGCGCCGATGAATTTCTCGAACTAGAAGTTTTAGACAGTAAAGGCAAAACCCACAAGTTAGAAATCGATAAAGAGTACGACGAAGATTTAGGATTGGAATTTGAAACTGCTCTCTTCGATGGACTAATTCAGTGCAACAACCGCTGCCCTTTTTGCTTTATCGACCAGCAGCCTCCGGGGAAGCGGGAAACTCTCTATCTCAAAGATGATGACTACCGCCTCAGTTTTCTTTACGGTAGCTATCTTACTCTCACCAATCTAAATCAAAAAGAGTGGGAGAGAATCGAACAAATGCGGCTTTCTCCTCTTTATGTTTCGGTGCACGCTACTGAACCGGAAGTGCGAATTAGGCTGTTAAAAAATCTCCGCGCTGGCAAGATTCTCGAACAAATCAAATGGTTTCAAGAACGCCGCTTGCAAATTCACGCTCAAGTAGTTGTTTGTCCCGGTATTAATGATGGCGAACATTTAGAACGCACTTTGTTAGATTTGGCAAAGTTTCATGCTGGAAATATTCCTGCTGTAGCATCGGTGGCTGTGGTGCCGGTGGGTTTAACTCGCTTTCGCCCTCCGGAAGATGAATTAATTGCAGTAACTGCGGAAAAAGCGCGAGAAGTCATCGAGCAAGTGCAGAAAATTCAAGTGCTTTTAAGTACAGGAAAAGGCGGCGGAAAAGCTAAAAAGCAGAATTCAAAATCGACCCCCCCCAACCCCCCCTTGCTAAGGGGGGGAGAAGATTTAAATGGCTTGTTAGGAAGGTCAAAATCGCGCTGTATTTGGCTGGCTGACGAGTGGTTTTTAATAGCTGGTTTAGATTTGCCGTCGGCTGCTGATTACGAAGATTATCCGCAAATTGGTAACGGTGTGGGATCTATCCGCCAGTTTATCCAGCAGTTTGAAACGGCTTTTGAGAAGCTGCAACCGATGCCAGTTAACCCGCCGCGCAAGTTGGTTTGGGTGGTGGGGAATGCTGTTGAAAAAGCTTTTGAGCCGATCGTACAACAACTAAACCAAATTCCCGGCTTGTCCGTCAACATGGCAGCACTGTGCAGCCGCTACTGGGGACAAACTATCACTGTTACGGGTTTGCTCACCGGGCAAGATTTGCTCGAAGCTTTGCAGGGGCGAGACTTGGGAGATGGCATCCTGCTGCCGTCGGTGATGCTAAAACAGGGGGAACCGCGTTTTCTCGACGACATGACCCTAGAACAGCTCGCCAGCTCGCTGAAAACCCGGATTTTGCCGGTGAGCGGAGTAGAGGAACTAATCTCGGCGGCGATCGGTCTGGCAAATGCTGAAGTTAAATTCTAAATTTTGAATCGAACATTCAAAAGTTAAGATGAGTAGGGTAATTGTGACTTGTAACCGTCGAGTTCAGGCTACAGACTAGAAAATTGAGACCTCAATCTTGCTCTAAAATTGTCTCTAGGATTGCAGAGTAATTAAAAAATTATGCGTGTTTTTCGTCAAATCATCGTAGTCGGAGTGGGCGCTGCAATTACTTTGGGCAACGCCGCACAGAGTGCTTCAGCACAGTCTCCGGCTGAATCTCAGGACAGTTTGGCCCTTAGCAATCAGCTCGAATTAGGGCAGAATGTTCGATCGACCTCGAACACAGCGGCAGAATCAGCATCACAGCCCGAACAGTCGATCGCCCTTAACCCTCAAACCTCCGAGTCTCAGCAGCCAGGGGGAGGAAATATCGCATCAACTCCCCCAACCGGGCCCGAGCAAGCATCAAAGCCTCAACAGGCTGCTCCGGCTTCCCCATCAACTCTGTCTCAGGCCGGTGCAACGCCTCTTAGAGGGTTGGAACCGACACAGACTCAGCAGCCTTCCCCTAGCCCTCTCAACAATGTTCCTGTGCCGAGTTCCCCGGTACCAATTCTCCGGGGCACTCCGAACGAAAGTTTCCCCCCTCTCCCTCCGAAGGGCATTTTAGACACCAAGCCTCCGGCTTCCCTGGAACCCAACCCGAATCCGCTGCTGTTTCCGACAAACCCGGAGGATGTCAGGATCGAGCAAACTGAGCCAATTACCTTGCAGCAGGCGATCGACCTCGCCCGCCGCAACAGCCAAGTTTTGCAAATCGCCGGACAGCAAGTAGAACAAAGCAGATCCGCTTTGCGCGAACAGCAAGCTGCTCTTTATCCAGACCTGAATTTTCAAATGGACGCCAGCCGGTCTGTGACTGCCGGCGGAGAACTCGGAATCCGGGCTCGGCAGCGCCAGTTCAACTTTGAGGCTAGCCGAGGGCAGCCCGCCCGCGAAGCCGGGCCAAATTTCGGCAGCAACAGTCTCAACAGCACTTTGCAGTTGAACTACGATGTCGATTTGTTCGGAAGGCGGCGGGCTAACATCCGCGCGGCAGAGGAACAGTTGCGCCTTCGGGAACTGGATGTGGAACGCCAAGCCGAGGAACTGCGCTTCGACACTGCTGAGGCTTACTACAACTTGCAAAACGCGGACGGACAAGTTGCCATCCGCCAAGCTTCGGTCAGAAATGCCCAGCAAAGTTTGCGGGATGCCGAAGCCCTGGAACGGGCAGGGGTGGGAACCCGGTTTGCGGTGTTGCAGGCTCAGGCAAATTTGGCTAACGAAGTGCAACAACTGTCAGTAGCCCGTCGCGATCAGCGAGTTGCCCAGCGGCGTCTGGCTGAGATTTTGAATATCAGCCAGTCGGCGAACTTGACAGCGGCCGATCCGGTAGAGCAAGCGGGCTCTTGGAGGCTGTCTTTGGAAGAGAGTATCGTGCAGGCTTTTAAGAATCGCCCCGAGTTGGAACAGCAGTTGGTGCAGAGGGATATCAGCAAGCAGCAGAGGCGATCGATTCAGGCGGGGCGTTTGCCTCAACTGAGTGTTGGGGGTAGTTACAACGTGCTGGGAATAGACCCTGACGACCCTGCCCGGTTTGCTACTCGCGGCTGGGCAGATGGTTATTCGATCCGGGCGAGTCTGACTTGGAGTATCTTCGACGGGGGCGCGGCGAACGCGAGGGTGAGACAGCGGGATGCTGATATTGCGATCGCCGAAAGTCGATTTGACCAACTCCGCAACCAGGTGCGGCGGGAAGTGGAACAAGCTTATTTTGGCTTGGAGTCGAGTTTTGAGAATATCGAAACTTCTGAGGCGGGGGTTTTGCAGTCAAGGGAAGCTCTGCGTCTGGCGAGGCTGCGGTTTCAAGCTGGTGTGGGTACTCAGACGGATGTGATTCAGGCGGAAACTGATTTGACTAGGGCTGAGAGAAACCGATTGTCGGCAATTGTCACCTACAACCTGGGGCTTTCGTCTCTCCAGCGGGCTGTGAGCAATCTTCCTACGAATAACCTCTCGGATGCTCCTTGAGATTGGGTTGGGGCGATTCCTGCTCGGGATAGCTACGCTCCCGCGCACCTTAAATCACACAGGTAATTAGACATCGGGTATTAAACGTCCGACACATTAGTTAATATTTTGTAATAGAGTTCGATGTCAACTGCGTTAAGGAATCGGCAATGGCCAATATCAAGTTTGTGAAGGAAAATAAGGAAGTCATCGCAGCAGACGGAGCCAATTTGAGGCTCAAAGCTCTAGAAAACCGCATCGATTTGTATACATTTTCGGGAAAGATGATGAATTGCGGGGGCTACGGTCAATGCGGCACCTGCATTGTGGAAATTGTCGAGGGCAGTGAAAATCTGTCGCCCCGCACTGACTTTGAGAACCGCAAGCTCAAGAAAAAGCCCGAAAACTATCGGTTGGCTTGTCAAGCTACGGTCAACGGCCCGGTGAGCGTGAAGACTAAGCCGTGACTCTCTGAAGGCAGAAGGCTAGAGATGCTCTAATGCAGAAGGAAAGAAAAATGCAGAATGCAATAATTTTGTTTTTTTTTCCTATTTCACTGTATAATCACGCATTTTGCCGGGCTAGGAAAAGAAACTTGGTTTCTAGGACAAATCAGACATTGGGCAGGGAGGCATCCAGGCAGAAAGCGGGTTTCGACGCTTGTCCGTCAGCTCTTCTTCTGTCTTCGAGTTTGCCTTTTGCCTTTGAGTGATATCCTAGTTGTG
Source organism: Oscillatoria nigro-viridis PCC 7112 (assembly GCF_000317475.1). Taxonomy (NCBI): domain Bacteria; kingdom Bacillati; phylum Cyanobacteriota; class Cyanophyceae; order Oscillatoriales; family Oscillatoriaceae; genus Phormidium; species Phormidium nigroviride. The sequence continues at coordinate 4,965,617 of NC_019729.1, read as the reverse complement.
TGTGTTTTCCTATTTTCCGATAGAGGCGAGCGTCTTCATGGAAGTTAACGATTTAGGGTTTGTGGCAACCATTCTGTTTGTATTGGTTCCCAGTGTTTTTCTAATCATTCTGTACATTCAAACAGCTAGCCGTCAAGGTAGAAAAGATTAGCAACTGCTGCTATTTCTGTCAGGCGCAAGCTGCTTGCAAAACAAAGCGCCAACAGCTTTTTGCTGAGGCGCTTTTTTTGTTAACTGTTGAGTGTTGGCGGCTAACTCTTAACGATGAGATTCTAGCCGACTGTGCGGGCTAGCAAGACGGGACAGTTGGCATAAACTCGCACGTAGTCTGATAGCGAATTTCCCAGGAGTCGATCGATATCCACAAAGTTTTTGGCAACGTTGGGTCGCCGATCCGGGGAACCGAGCACCAACAAGTCGGCGTTCAGGTCGTCTGCAATCCGACAAATTTCTTCCCCTGGCTTGCCTGTAGCACTCACGCAGCGGTAGCTAACTCCCATTTGTTTCGCTAGTGCTACTGCCGGAGCTAATACGGGGTCTTTTTCAGCACTTGCTGTTAAATCTTCGCTGGCTTTTCCCGTCAAATCTTTGGTGACGTGTACTAAAATTATTTCTCCGCCACTGACTTCTTTGACCAAAGATAGCGCAAGCTGTAACGACTGTTTGGCAGCTTCTGATTTGTCTACCGCCACCATGACGCGCTTGATTTTTTTGACGTAGATGTCGTCTTTTACTAACAGCATCGGTCGGGATGTTAGCTGGAAAACGTACTGGCTGACTGAGTTTTCCAAAATCGATTGCAGCCGTCCGAGTCCCCGGGAACCCATAATTACTAAGTCGGATTGTTCTTCTTCTGCGACTTGGCAAACTGTGGTTTTCGGGTCTCCCTGTTTGAGCCGGGGGTTGACTTTGCTGGGATCTATTTTCAGAGACTGGACTGCTTGTGCTAAAATTTTGCCTCCTTCTTCCAACTTCTCGGCCATGCCATCGGAGGTTACTTGCGGCGGCACGACGTGCAAGACGGTGACAGAGGTTTGTTGCAAGGAAGGGATGTCCATCAACATATTAAACATCTCTTCGCACAAGCCGCGACCGGCTACGGCTACTAAAATTTTTTCTATCATGGTTTTGGCGGTAAAAACAGTTGAGTTTTCTTGTGCGACGTTAAACTAGAGCGTTGGTACTCTAGTTGCTTACTGTTAAGCATAAGCCTGAAGTTTGTCTTATGATTTGTAGAAATGTAGCGTTTTGGAACGATTTGTAAAGTGTTAGAGAACGATCGAACTCAACCAGAACTCGCACCGGCTGGTGCTATTCAAAACCGGTCCAGGATGGACTCTGAGGGATGGTTTGAATATTTGGTGCGAGTGTACCCTCATCATACTGACTACAGCGGTGTGGTGTGGCACGGGACTTATCTGGCTTGGATGGAGGAAGCTAGGGTGGAAAGTTTGCGCTCTCTTGGCATCGAATATGCAGACTGGGTGGCGCAGGGTTTGGAATTGCCCGTGGTGGAACTTTCGCTGCGCTACCACCGGGCTGTACAAATGGGTCAATCTGTGGCAGTCAGAACGCGGATCGCTGCTACCGAGGGCGTGCGGCTGCTTTGGGATTACGAAATTCGATCGCCTGATACTCAGGAGTTATATGTGACGGCACAGGTAACTTTGGTTGGTGTCGATCGCGACAAGAACAAGATTATCCGCCAATTGCCGCCGGCGCTAAAGGAGGCTTTGACAAGGCTTTCTGTGAAACCTTCAACCTAAGCTGCTGTTAACTATAAAAAATAGTTGGTGCAGCCCTAGTAAGTAGAGTGCGTGACTTTTGAGTCACTTTATTCGCCGCCCAAATTTTCTTTCGTCACGCACCCTACACAACTGCCTTCTGCCTTCATTGGAAATTTTAATAATGTCAAAAAAACTGGGATTGCCAGAGCCAAATATTGAACTTCAGCGCAATTTTTTGGAAAAAACCGAGTTAAACTCTGTCTTAACAACTGAAGACAAAACTATTGTTTCGGGAAATCCAGACAGTTTAAACAACGGTGAATTAGCTGAGATTCAAGGCAAAATTTGGGCGATCGCATCGCTGTCGGCGGCGCTGCTAGCGGTGTCGCTGGCTGCAATTTTTATTAGGTTGAGCGAACGGGAAATCAGCCCGAATGCTACTGTTTTTAACCGTTTGTGGATAGCAACTGTAGTATTTGGAGTGTGGAATGGTGCGGGTGCTGCGCGCCGCCGAATGTCTGAGGCACAAGTTGAAGAGCGATCGAGCTACACCCTGCAGGATGTGATGCTGTTAACAGCCGTAGGCGTGGTTTCTTCTGCTTCTGTGGGTTTCTGGGCCTGGTCACTGAGTCAGACTAATGTCGCTAATTCTACTGTACTGCGAAACTTAACTCCTTTATTTACTACTTTGGGGGGATGGCTGCTGTTGGGGCGGCGCTTTGACAACAGGTTTTTGGTGGGACTGGCGGTGGCTTTGTCCGGCGCAATTGCGATCGGAATGGACGATTTGCAAACGGCGGGAGACACTCTTGTCGGTGACATTGCTGCTCTTTTATCGGCGATGTTTTATGCAGGAAATCTGCTAATTTCAGAACATTTGCGAACCAAGTTTCCGGCAACAACTATATTGATATGGCGATGTTTCATTGGCAGTATATTGGTTTTGCCACTGGTTTTGCTTGCGGGCGATCGAATTTTCCCTTATTCTTGGCAGGGATGGCTGACTGTAATTGCTTTGGCCGTGATTTGCCAAGCTTTCGGTCAGGGACTGCTGATCCACAGTCTAGGTCGTTTGTCCTCGGAATTTGTAGCTTTTTTCCTGCTGCTAGAACCTGTAATTACCGCTATTATGGCTTGGGTGCTGTTTTCGGAAAGTTTGACCTTGTTTAATTGGTTTGCTTTTTCTGTGGTTTTGGCTGGAATATATTTGGGAAAATCCAGCGGATCTGTAGCAAAAAAATGATATACAAAGGAAAAAATCATTAAATGATTCCCACATCAATTAGCCTGAATCGCTGGCATTATGACTTTAGTTTGCTGCCTCAATATTTTGAGGTGCTGTTTGCTAAATTGCGGATTGCTGTGGTGTTCGGCGGCGACTGCAATCGCCCCGGCTCAGTGATTTACAAAACTCACAATCCCCGCTCTTGGAAGAGTTACGAAGCAGTCGCCCGCGAGATTGCTAGAGCCTTAGCAGAAATTGGCTTTCAGCAAGTTTTTGTCATGCCTGACGACATGAATTTGCCGGAACAACTCAAACAAAAAAATATCCATTTAGTGTGGCTGAATACTGGCGGAGTCCAGGGCTACAATCCTGTTTGTCACACTCCCGCACAGTTGGAAATGTTGGGAATGCCTTATGTCGGTCACAATCCTTTAAATAGTTCAACTTTAGATAACAAACACGCTTTTAAACGGGAACTGCAATCAGTCGGCATTCAAACCGCTCCGTTTATGACTTGGCATCCTTCTCAAGGGATTTTGCAGCCTAATTTGCATCAGCGTTTTGCCATTGCTTTTGGTGACTATCAAGGGCCGTTTGTTGTTAAACCAGTATCCGGTCGCGCTTCGCTGCACGTTCATTTTGTAGACAAACTTGAGGGTTTGTCTGAGGCGGTTTCGGAAGTTCACCGAGCCACTCACAATACTGCTTTAATTGAAAAGTATTTGCCGGGTCGAGAATTTTGTGTGGCCGTTTGTGGCTATGTTAAATATGCTAAAGGCGGTTTCTCTAAAAATATAAAACCTTTGGCTTTTTCCACTGTCGAGCGGGTGCTGGAGCCTGACGAACGCATATTTACCTCTATGGATAAAAAAGCGATTACGGCCGATCGAGGACGGTTGATGGGCGGTGAGGAACCGGAACTAAAACAAGAGTTAATTGAGTTAGCTCGAAAAATTTATTGGGAGTTTAGTTTGAACAGTTTGGTGCGGATCGATGTCCGAAGTGATGCTGATGGCTCGCTTTATGTTTTGGAAGCAAATCCCAAACCGGATCTGAAACATCCAGGGGAAAATGTGACGAGTTTGGTAGCTTTAGGTTTGGCGGAATACGGGATGAGTTATAACGATTTAATTTTTAGTTTATTGGCGGATAGGTTGGATTATTTGTTGACTCAGCATATCGAAATTATTCCTCATATTGTGGATTTGCTGCATTAATCGGACTTGCAGGGTGCGTTGGGCGCACCTTACCTGCAAACAAAAGGGATTTGTAAAGAAATATAAATTATCGAGCCAAGTGAACAAAGGCTGGCAAGTTGTGATAGTTTTGAGTAATATCAATTCCGGTTGCACTCCTCCGGAATTGTTGGCTGTTGACCGAAAGCATCCAGGATACAAGCCCCCGGATTCATCCGTCCAGAAATAAAAAACCTGTATCCGATAAAGAGCCGAACGTATTTATCTCGCGCAAGTCAATGCTTCAATTCTTTAATCTCAAATCTCAAATCGCGCAATCGATTGACTGTTGACTGTTGACTCTGAGTCGCAAAACTGAATGGTTGATTGTTAACTGTTGACTCGATTTTATTATTGCGATGCTACCGGAAACGATATAAGATAGGGATGTGTGGATGTCCATTTTTGGGTCAGCATCAAAATTACTCAATTTATATTAATTAGATAAAACCAATGGAAGCATTACTTTTATTAATAGGATTTGGAGGCGGGGCATTAGTCTGCTGGCTAATTTTAAATAAGCGAAATTCCCGCAATTTGGTGCGGATGCAGGGTTCGCAGGAGGCTATATCGAATTTGGCTGCTCAGTTGGATGCCCGAACTTCGGAATTGCGGCAAAAAGTGCAGAAGGAAAATCAGCTCAATTCGGAATTGTCTCAGTTGCAAAGTCGGTTGGAAACTGTGACTCGCGAGCAAGATTTTTTAAAAAATCAAGTGTCGGAAATGGAAGCATTTTTGGCAGGAATTGCCCAGGATAGATCGCAGATTGATTCTCTGATTGCTGATTTGGAGTTTCAGCTAGAAAATGCTCAGCAAGCAGAGTCGCAGTTAGCAGAAGTGGCAGAACTTAAATATCAGTTAGAAGTTGCGGAGCAGGAGCGATCGCAGCTTAACGCTCAATTCCTGGAAATGCAAGCAGAATTAGAGGCGGTTGATGCAGAACGTTCTCAATTTCACGCTCTGCTGTCGGAATTTGAGAGTCAGTTGGAAACGGCTACTCAAAGCAGATTGCAGGTACAGTACCAGTTGTCGGAAATTCAAATTAAGTTCGATCGCTCCATTGAAGAGCGGCAGCAACTTCAGTCTCAAATGTCGGGTTTGCAAGCTCAACTGCAATTAGTCGAAGCAGAGCGATCGCAATTTACTTCGGAATTTTCAGAGCTACAAGCTCAATTGGAGAGTGCAGAGCAAGAACGCGAAATACTCAACTCTCAATTGCAAACCGCTCGCCAACAAGCAAAGCAACCTCCATTGGAATTATTAGAACTGCAAAGACAGCTAGAAGCGGCTAATCTGGAGAAAATGCAGTTAAACTCTCAACTGCATGAAGTACAAATTCAATCCGAAATAGTTGTGCTAGAGCGAGAAAGACTGCTGTCTGAGTTGTCAGAATTGGAGTCTCAGATACATCGCAAGGAGGGAGAGAACTCGCAACTCCAGTCTCAGTTATCTGAACTGCAAGCTCAATTAGAAACTGCTAACACAGAACGCTCGCACCTTGATTCTCAACTGTCGGAATCCCAAAGTCAAATCGAGACAGCCAACCAGAGCCAAACTCAACTTCAATCTCAAGTATCGGAGTTAGAAAATCAGCTAGACAGCCTGCGTCAAACTCGCTCTGAATTAGAAGTTCAGCTAGAAACTGCTAACACAGAACGCTCGCAACTTTATTCTCAACTCTCGGAAATTCAAAGTCAAACCGAGACAGCCCACCAGAATCAAAATCAACTTCAATCTCAAATCTCCGAGTTAGAACACCAGTTAGAAAGTGTGCGTCAAAGTCGCTCTGAATTGGAATTTCAACTCACTTCTGAAATCTCCCAATTGCAAAGCCAAACCGAGACAGCCAATCAGAATCAAAATCAACTTCAATCTCAAATCTCCGAGTTAGAAGCTCAGCTAGAGAGTGTGCGTCAAAGTCGCTCTGAATTGGAATCTCAGCTCACTTCTCAACTCTCGGAATCCCAAAGTCAAATCGAGACGGCTAATCAGAATCAAGCTCAACTTCAATCTCAAGTATCGGATTTAGAAAATCAGCTAAATAGCCTGCATCAAAATCGCTCTGAATTAGAAGTTCAGCTAGAAACTGCTAACACAGAACGCTCGCAACTTTATTCTCAACTGTCGGAATTCCAAAGTCAAATCGAGACAGCCAACCAGAATCAAGCTCAACTTCAATATCAAGTAGCCGACTTAGAACAACAGTTAGAAAGTGTGAGTCAAAGTCGCTCGGAATTGGCATCTCAACTCAGTTCTCAAATCTCCCAATTGCAAAGTCAAATCGAGACAGCTAATCAAAATCAAGCTCAACTTCAATCTCAAGTATCCGACTTAGAAAGTCAGTTAGAAAGTGTGCGTCAAAGTCGCTCTGAATTGGCATCTCAGCTAGAAACTGCTAACAGAGAACGATCGCACCTTTATTCTCAACTGTCGGAATTCCAAGGTCAAATCGATACAGCCAACCAGAATCAAGCTCAACTTCAATTTCAAGTATCCGAGTTAGAACACCAGTTAGAGACAGTTTATCAAGAACGCTTGCAGCTAACATCGCAACTTTCCGAAGCGGGCGATCGACAATCCGAGCATTTTGACTCGGAGTCAAGGCAAATTGAAGCATCTACTTCAGATACCAAAGTTTTGAAGAGTCAAGGATTTGTTGTTTCTCAGCAGGGTCAAGGCGATTATACTACTATTAGCGAAGCGCTGAAAAATGCAGCACCAGGCACGCGCATTGACGTGCATCCAGGCGTTTACCGCGAAAGTCTAATTCTCGACAAATCGGTAGAAATTATCGGCAGCGGAGAGGTCGATCGCATTGTGGTTGAAAGTATCAACTCAAACTGCATTAAAATGGCAACTGACAGTGCTTTAGTGCGGGGTTTAACCCTGAGCGCCACAGGGAAATATTACGCTGTAGATATTCGCAAAGGCGAGTTAATCCTAGAAGACTGCGATATCACTTCTGCGGACTATTCTGTGGTGGGAATTTGCGGCCCCGATGCAAATTCTACCCTCCGCCGCAGTCAAATTCATGATGGGGTATGGAACGGAATTTTTATATCGGATAATGGGAAAGCAACAGTGGAAGATTGCAGTATTTTTAACAACGGCAGTTTGGGAATAGGTGTCGGATTGGGAGGAAAATTGATCGTGCGCCGGTGTCGGATTAATGGTAATGAAGGTGAGGCGATCGCCGTTTACAAAGATGGCATTGCTACCGTCGAAGATACCGATTTAACGGGCAATGCTGGGGGTGCTTGGCGCATTGCAGATAACGGATACCTGCGCGGCAAAGGCAATCAAGAATAGAAGAAGGAAGAGGGAAGAGGGAAGATAATTATCAATTAGCGATTCCAAATCCCCAATTACCAATACCCAATTACCAATTCTCAATGCCTAACAATCGAGCTGGATTGTGTTTCATCATTAAATCAATTTCCTGCGGAGAAATGCCTTCATCTATCAATTTTTCCACAAAGAATTTGTAACCTTCCGCAGGTAAAGGATCGGGTTTCCTTCCTAAATCCGTGCTCATAACAAAATGCTCTGCTCCTATTAGTTTAATCGCTGCTGCCATCTTCTTAATTGAAACTTGATGCCAGTTTTTGTGTCCGTCATCAGCGGCATTTTCTCCCATCAAATCGTTGACAAATGCGAGTTCTAAGAAAGCTCCGGCTGCGGCGGCTGTTTGCATATTTTCTAGGGATAAACCGGGTACATCCGCCATTGCGTGGGTAATCAGGATGTTCTTAATGTTGAGCAGTTTAGCTTCACCGACAACTGCCATGACTTCTTCTGAGGAAATATGACCAGTTTCCAATACCAAATTCTCTTTGGCTACAACCTTCAACACCGCTGCTGTTTCCGGTAAAACCTTGCCATTTTCCGCAACTTTAATCCCCATTCCCGACTTGTGAAAAACCTGCAAGTGGTGCTCAGCATCAACCGTTGGCAGCCACACTACTTTACCGTATTTGCCACCGATTCGGTGCATTGCGTCAACGGCGTCGGGATTAATTCCGCCTACCGAATTATTGAGAACAACTCCTCCGAAAACTTGGATTTCTGGTACTATTTTATTAACCAGAACTGCCCGCGCTGCTGTGCTGGCATAATGATTTTTCAATACAACAGCTTTCATCTGCGCCCTAGCAGCTAATTTCGCTACTTCAAAATCGTCCAACCTGCGGGGAATGACATCAGGAGAAGAATGAATGTGAAAGTCGATCGCACCTTCAATCGTACTCTGTGGCAAATTGATTATCGGCGAATCTCCGACAGCATATACTGGCAGACAAAACCAATAGCAAAAAATCCAAACTAACGTTAAAAAAACAGCTTGCATTCCTCCCCTCTTCCCTTCTCCCCTCTGCGTTCTCTGCGCCCTCTGCGGTTCATCCCCTCTTAATCCTCTCAAATAAAAGATTGAATCGCATTTGCTAAAGCTTCTGCATTTTCTTCGTGCATTCCCAAGGAACCAGGAATAACTCGCGATTCAACACCCGGTAATTCCGTTAATGCTTCCATTTCAGCCTTTGATTTTGGCGGCGCATTTTCAGCAATTACAACCATCACCGGCACTGCTAACTGTTGAAATTTATCTGTAAATTCCGATCGCACTTTTGCCGGATCTAAACCACCAGTCACAAAGGCAGCGGAACCGTATCGAGCACCGGGTTTTTGCGTCACTTGCCATTTGCTTTGGATGAAATCGGGCGTGACTTTAGCTGCATCGGCGTAGACGTGGCGGCGGTACATGAGACTGAGGAATGACGGCGCAGTGTTGAGTTTGTAAAGGAATTGTCCCAGTAAGGGCGATCGTACTAATTCTCTCACGATTCCGTGCCAGCCGCTTTGCTGTTTGCTCATCGTCGGCAAAGGCCCGCGCCAAGTCGGTGCAGCTAACACAATCTTTGACCAAACATTGGGCTGTGATTGCGCTAATTGCATCACATAACCCGCAGCGTGACCGGCAGCAACTACAGCAACCGGACTGTTAAAAGTTGCCTCAACAAAATCCTTGAGAAATTGATGGTATAATTGCGGTTGATAGTCGGTTCGCGGGCGATCCGATTCGCCGAAACCCGGCCAATCTAAGCTCACAACTTGAAATTGAGGAGCTAACAATTCTGCTAAAGGACGCATTTCTTCTCGCGTCGAAACCGTACTGAAAGCAGGCAACAGCAATACAGGATTTCCCTGTCCTCTGGTTTCGTAAATAACTTTGATTTGCGTTTCTTTCCAATTCCAGAGATATTGTTGAACTGCGGCGGGATAGTTGCCAGAAACTGATTTTGTTAAATTTGTAGTTTGAGTCATGGCTGTTTATTCTTTTAATTTGCTTCTGCTTGCTTGCTCAATTCACAAGCAAGTGCCTTATTTTTCATCATTTGAAAGATGTTGTAAAATCCGTTAGCGCGGGAAGGTGTCAGACTCACGTTCAAGCCCGTGTCTTGAATAAAATCTGGGGTAATGGTGACAATTTCAGCAGGCGTTAATCCGCTCAAACCTTCCACCAGCAACCCAACTAATCCTTTGACTAACTGAGCGTCTGAATCGCCTTGATACAGAACTTTTCCCTCTGCCAAATTTGCAGTAACATAAACTTGCGACACGCAGCCAGAAACTTTGTTTTCCGGCAGTTTATCGCTTTCGGGAAATGCTGGAAGTCGCTTGGCATACCACAGCAGTTGTTCGTAGCGCTGTTTCGGATCGGAATGTCGCTGGAAGCGCTGGACGATTTTAGCTAGGGCTGGCGGTAGCGCGGTGTTTGCGGACATGATTCACTCGTAGCGGTTTACTTCGTTAATATTATACATTTAATTTTGCCGACGGGTGCGATCGCCTGCTCATCTGCTCCCACGGAAGCCGTCTTCAGGTGAATCGGTTATTGTTATTGTAGTTAACGAGTTCGAGCATTCAAAACAGAGGAAATATGGTATTTAGTGCTGTTAATCAAGATTGTGGTGTAATGTAGTGAATCTCCCAAAAATCTGGCTAAAATATCGAGTTTTTCAGGCAGTTATATTCTTAGGATTGGGTTTGCTATTAACCATCGCCCTTTCACTTTCTTTTGGTGCGGTGCCGATGAGTGCCGATCAATTGTGGCAAGCATTTCTGCACCGAGGTGATGCTGTCAATCAGACTATTTTCTGGGAATTGCGTTTGCCCAGAGTTGCGGCAGCGCTGACGGTTGGTGCGGCTTTGGGAATGTCGGGGGCTTTGCTGCAAGGTTTGCTCCGCAACGGTTTAGCCGATCCTTTTGTATTAGGAATTTCGGCGGGTGCGGGGTTGGTTGCGATTACAATGCTGACTTTGGGAATATTTCAAACTTGGGTGCCTTTGGCGGCTTGGATAGGTGCTATTTTAACTTCGATGCTGGTCTACTTTTTGGGAAAAACTAAAACGGGAATTTCCGTGGAACGTTTGGTTTTAGCTGGTGTGGCTGTGAGTTCTCTGTTTGGGGCAATACAAACTACACTGCTGCTGTTAGCTGAAGACAGCCGCTTGCAAGCGGCTTTGAATTGGTTGATCGGCAGTTTGAACGGTCGCGGTTGGTCGGATTTGCAGGTGGCTGCACCTTATATTTTGGCTGCTTTGCTGTTAGGATGTTTTTTGGGTCGATCGATAAATTTGCTGGCTTTGGGTGACGATTTAGCTGTTGGTTTGGGGGTTTCGCTGGTACGATCGCGCTTATTGATTGGTGGTGTTGCTACTTTGCTAGCTGCGAGTGCTGTCAGCATCGGCGGATTGATTGGTTTTGTGGGATTGGTTGTGCCTCACGGGGTGCGTTTGTTGGTTGGTAACGATTATCGGTTTGTATTGCCGCTGAGTGCGATCGGCGGTGCTTGGGTGTTGACTTTTGCTGATTTTTTGGCTCGTTTGGGTGCCGTAGAATTGCCTGTGGGTACGGTTACGGCTTTGTTGGGTTCTCCCCTGTTTGTCTGGCTGCTTTATCGGCGTTCTAGTTATTAGTCATCAGTCATCAGTCATTAGTTATTAGTCATTAGTTATTAGTCATCAGTCATCAGTCATGAGTCATTTAAGTTCTTCAGTCCTCGGAAGCGAGGACTTTAGCTTTGAGGCAGGGGTTTAAACCCCTGCCGGATCGTCGGTTTGACGTTTTACCAATTACCCATTACCATTACCAAAATATAATGTCTTTAGAAATTCAAAATTTAACTGGTGGTTACGGCGAAGTTGCGATCGCCCACAACATCACTTTATCTTTACAACCTGGTGAGTGGTTGAGTCTCATCGGTGCTAACGGTTCTGGTAAGTCTACTTTCTTGAAATTAGTTAGCCGCATCCTCACTCCGCAGCAAGGAAGTGTGTTGCTTGATGGCAAAGCAATTCATACTCAACCTGCTGCTGTTGTCGCTCAAAAATTAGCGATTTTGCCGCAGCAGCAAACAGTGCCAGAAGGTTTGACGGTAAGGCAATTAGTTAGTTTGGGGCGTTCTCCTCATCAGGGTTGGTGGCAGTGGGAATTGAGCAAGGAAGATGCGGAAAAGGTGGAGGTTGCGATCGGTCAAACTGGGATTGAGGAATTTCGCGATCGCCCCGTCGAACAACTCTCAGGAGGCGAACGCCAGCGCGCTTTCCTCGCCTTAGCTTTGGCTCAAAATCCGCAAGTTTTGCTATTAGATGAACCTACTACTTATTTAGATATTTGCTATCAGTTGCAATTGTTAGAGTTGCTTAATCAACTCAATCAAGAACACAACTTGACGATTATTACAGTGCTGCACGAAATTAATTTAGCTGCTAGGTACAGTTCGCGAATTGCTATGTTAAATAAAGGGGAACTTTTTTGTGTAGGAACTCCCGCACAAGTTTTAAATCCTGATAATTTAGCTCAGATTTTTGGAGTAGAAGCTATTATTTTAGAAACTTCTGTAGGCTTGCAGATTTGTGCGATCGCCCCTGTCTCCCAAATTTAGTATATTCATACTTCGTGTAATAATCCTGGACGCATGGGCCAGAAACCGGGTTTTTGAGGAAAATACGTCGTTGTAGCCCGCAGATTCCCTAAAAACCCGGTTTCTTTGGACAGCAGACTATTGATATTTAAATCGTTAAGCGCTAAAGTGCGATCGAACTTCCCGTCAATTCTATCTCAACCTGGTCTAAACTCGCTGTAACTCCAGCCTAAACTATGTACAAAACTTTGTTTTATCGTACCGCTATCCTGCTGCTGAGTTTAGCATTTGCCGCTTGCTCCGCCGCCACTTCACCCCAAATTCAGCAATCAACTCCTGCTGGTTCGCCAGTTAATCAACCACAAACAACTAACAGCGAATCAGTACAAAAAGTTGTAGCTTTAACACCTTTAACAGCCGATATTATCCATCAACTCGACCCAACCAAACTTGTAGGAATTCCCGGCAGCAAATTAGTCAGCAGCAACCCCAAGTTTACAGGAATTACCGCAGTCACTGGCGAACGAACCCCTCCCAATTTGGAAAAAATCATTGCATTGAAACCGAATTTAGTGGTAGGTGCGTCGGGATTTCACGACCAAACAATGCAAAAATTGCAACAGCTAGGAATTAAAACTTTACTCACTCAAGTTGATAGCTGGAAATCTTTAGAAGAGTTAACAACAAATTTAGCTAAATCCCTCAATACAAATCCCGAACCTCTATTAAAACGCTACCAAACATTTTTAGCAGACATCCCGAATCAAAGCCCCGCCACTTTAGTTTTGGTAAGCAGACAACCGATTTTATCGCCCAATCAAAGCAGTTGGGCTGGAGATTTGCTGGGTAAGTTTAACGTAAAAAATGTCGCAGCCCAATTGCAAGGAGATAGCCCCGTGCGAGGCTACGTAACGCTTTCAGCGGAAAAGGTTTTAGAGGCTAATCCCGAAGTAATCATTATAGTCGATCGGGGAGAAGGAATTTTAGACCAATTTAAATCTGATTCATTTTGGAATCAACTAACAGCCACAAAAAATAATCGAGTTTACGTTTTTGACTACTACGGATTGGTCAACCCAGGCAGTATCGAAAAAATTGAGGAAGCAACTGCTCAACTTAAACAAGTTCTCGCTAAAAAGTAGAAACCCGATTTTGAGAGATATAAAATCTCTAGAAACCCTGGAACAAATTGACTACAATTTCTTTAAAAGTGAGAAAGCTAAAGCCACTCAAAAAGCGCGCAGCGATCGGAAACCAGGTTTTTGAGACTGATATCAAATCCGTTGGCATCGTCCTGTATTCATCTCTCTCTTCCCTTTCTCTGTATCCTCTGTGTTCTCTGCGGTTTAATCATTCCGATACAACCGGAATGGATATGACTCCCAATGCTGTTCGATCGATCTGATATCTTGCACCATTGTCAGCAACAGACCCGACGGGCTGTTCCACAAAAGATAAATTTTCTCGCGGAACGGGCCGTCGGGGCTGTTTATAAAAGGCTAATTGAGAATATTGCAACATATGAGATCGATCGCCCTTACACCGGTAAAAGCGGCACACCGCGCAACTGGCGCAGGGAATTGATACAAACCGGGCAGTCGCAGCCAAACATCGCCACGGCGGCATCGCTTTCTTCTTCCGTAAAATCGAGCATCGCCGTCTGTTCGTCAGCAGGGCGCTGCCAACTGATTTTTGGTTGAGAATTAGCAGCGGTTTTGGCGGGGAGGCGCACGCAACTCAGACGCTGAGTGTGAGGCGATCGCACGCAGCGGGGCGAATCAGCCGATTGGCTTGGTGTTTCGCCAATTTGAGCGGGATTTGCGATCGCGCTTAAAGACATCACAGATCCAAACAGCGTCGGACTTACCAATAAAGTGAGGAGCAATCGATTCATTTGTCGTCCTTAAGAACTTCAACGTACACAGTAGCCGATTATCTGTTGCAATTCAACAAGGTTTTCGTCCGATATCAGTACGAGTTGCCGTTATTAAGGCTTAAAAGCCCAATATTTGCCGCCCAAACCTTCAACAATTATCCGCGTATTAGCAACCAGCATTTTCTGATAAGTATCACCATCGCTCCCGATTTTAAGATTTGTTGCAATTTGAGGAAATTTAGATTGCCAGTGATAGCAAATTCACCCAAGGCGGGTAAACTGATGTCAGCAAGGACAACTCGAAGCAGCGAACAAGTTTACCTCAAAAACCAGGTGGGGAGTGATGAGTACAGTTTTGGTGGTGGAGGATTCCCGCAGCCAGCGGGAGTGCATTTCACATCAGTTGAGATGCAGCGGATTAAATGTAATTCAGGCATCTGACGGTGTGGAAGCGCTGGATAAAATTGAGAAAAATTGCCCCGATTTAGTATTATTAGATGTCATAATGCCCCGTATGGACGGCTACGGCGTTTGCCGTTTAATTAAAGCTAATCCCGAAACTCGGAATATACCGATCGTATTTTTAACAGGGAAGGGACAGCAGTTAAGTTTATTTTCGAGGGCGATCGATCGCGCCGAGGCTTATGTTAGCAAACCTTGGCAGCCGAGGGAACTTTTGGCAACGATCAAAAAAGTTTTGCTCAATGCCAATATTAAGTTCGATCGAGCTTCAGCCGACGCTTGGACAGAATACGGAATTTTAAACTTAAGTACAGTCGAACTGTATCAAAGCCACGCCGATGCTTGGACAAAATACAGCGCCCAAATTATTAAATTGTACGATGCCAGCTTAGCAGCTTTCCAGCAAGCTTTGGCAATCGAACCGAGTCACTCGAATGCAAACCAGTATCGCAACCGAGTCCAGACAATCCGGGAAATTTTGATAAAAAAATTAGAGCAAACTAAACCTTGCAAAGTCTGCGATTATTATTACGGTAAGGATGGCATCACTTGTGCGGTGCATCCTGCGGGTCGCCCTCAAGAACTGTGTCGCGATTGGGAATTAAATTAAATAAATTCAATGAAAACAAATAACCGCGCCTACTTGGAAAAGTTGCTGCAAGAAAGAAACGAACATCCCGAAAGAATGGCTGAAATTGATGAAAAAATTAATGCCACTTTCCGCAAAGAGTACGCAATTTTAGTAATGGATATGTCGGGATTTTCGCGCACGACAGTCCGCTACGGAATCATTCATTTTTTGGCAATGATTCATCGGATGCACGGAGTTGTCAAACCGATAATTTCAGAATGCAGCGGTACTGTAGTTAAGGAGGAAGCCGATAATATTTTTGCAGTTTTTCCCGATGTAAAATCAGCGGTGGAAGCTGCGATCGACTCTTTGAAACAAACGGCGGCTGTCAACACGACACTGCCGCCGGAAATGGACATTCACCTCTGCATTGGTATTGGTTGCGGCGATGTTTTGATGCTGGAAGGAGAGGATATGTACGGATCGGAATTTAATCTAGCATCCAAGCTGGGAGAGGATTTGGCGGAACGGGGAGAGATTTTGCTCACCTCAGCAGCCTTTGAAAATTTGGAAGGTGACAAGCAAGATTGGCAAAGAGTGGATTTTTCGATTTCTGGTTTGGAGTTGGTGGCATATAAACGGATACTGTCTGCTTAATTTATGTATATCGGCGATTAAAATCGCATTTACACAAACTATCGTCCGCCTGCGCCGACTAACAAATAAGTGGGATTTGGTATTAAATGATTGACGATCGCCAAAATTGGCAACGTATGAATTTAGCTGCCCTTCAACAGCGGCTGGCTTGGCTGCAGCAACAGCCAGACAAAGTTATTTTTTGCAAAGAGTCTGGTGTTCACTATGTTGCAGTCACAAAAGAGCGATCGTACATTAAGCTATCTTTAGTAGAAAAAGTAAATCAGCACACAGATTTACTGCAATCTGTTTTCGATTTCAACAATCCTTTACATCTAGTGTCTGAATATACTCAGGCGATGATGTTGGGTTTAGTCTGGCAAAACCAACCTCAAAAAATCTACATAGCTGGATTTGGCGGCGGCAGAATTCCCTTAGTTTTGCACCACTATTTGCCGGAAACTGTTATAGAATGTGCGGATGTCGATCCGATCGCGATCGAAGCAGCTACACAGTGTTTTGGGGTAAGATTGGACGATCGGCTGACTGTAACAATTCAAGACGGCAGAGAGTATCTGGAACAGCAAAAACCAGATAATCAGTACGATATCATCATGACCGACGTATTTTTTGGCAACGGCTACTTTCCGCACAGGCTGGCCACCAAAGAATTTTATCAACTCTGCGAAAAACGCTTGTCAAGTGAGGGAGTTGTGCTGGTAAATCTGCTGCAAAGAGATGAGTTTTATGCGGAAAAAATCAAGACTTTTCAAAGCGTGTTTTCTCAGGTGTGCGTGTGTCCGTGGAAGGACATTAACAGCGTTTTGATTGGTACTAACAGCGCTATTTTAGAGAAAGACGAGATTGTTGCTAGGGCAAAATATTTGCAAGATGGCCATCAATTTTCATTTCCATTAACAGACAGATCGCGGGAAGTAAAATTAGGTACAGAATTGGCAGAAGCTGTAGCTAATTTAGACAAAGCTCAAATTTTGCATGACGATTCGCCTCCCGCTGGTTATTTTGATTGCTGGTTATTCTGATATTGATATTTAAAATAATATCAAATCCGGTAGCATGATAATTAATATTACCCACAGCCAGGACACAACAGTGCGGTTTCCCTAGACCAAAATCATCAATCTTCCTCAATCAGAGATACAACCATCGCCCGATTAATTGTAGGGAAACGGCACTACTGTCTCCTGACTGTAGGTAATATCAATTCCGATGCCACCGGATTTGATATAAGTCCTATTTCATACATTCAACCATCTGCTGTTCCAGCCTCGCCAACAATGTATCAACATCTGTTGCAGCTTCCTCAAAACAAACGGGAGGTTCAGGCTTAGGTTCAAACAAAATTAACTTGATTTGACCTTCGCCGATCGCCAAAATCGCCACTTCTGTCTCAGGTTTGTGAGCATTCAACACACCTACAACTTCCTGAATGTGACTTTTTACTTGACGGTTCAACTCCTCAACCGCCTCTTTCTTACAATACACAAAACGCGCAGTTTCTGCAATATCAATTGCCAAAATCTCCTCGCTTTCTTCTCCCCTTTCCAGAAATAGTCCCCAAGCCAAAGCAGCCAATTCATGTTGATTAGCTTTCACGAATTTATCTAATTTGCGACTCCAGCTATTTTCGTTGGGTTTGGACTCAGGGCTATCAAATAGAAACATTTTCTCTTCTTGTTTGTATAAACTAATATTTTACAGTCAGCAGTCAGTAGTCAGTTGGCCATATCATGTCTAGTTGATTCGCGATCGGATAAATTTCGCTCTCGTAGGGGCGGGTTTTACCAACAATCTACCTGTCAAACTAATTATCTCATAAACCCGCCCCGCCCAGATACTTATGATGCTATCAGACATGATATTCCCAATGCCCAATGCCCAATTCCCAATTCCCAATTCCCAATTCCCAATTCCCAATTACCCAAAACCGCTGCGTTTCTATCTTATACCAGATTGCACGCGCCAGAGCGCCGCATAAATTCCGTCCTGTTCGATCAGTTGTTCGTGCTGCCCCGATTCTACCACCAGCCCCTCTTCCATGACACAAATGCAATCGGCATTGCGGACAGTAGAAAGACGGTGGGCGATCGCAATTGTAGTGCGATTCTTGGTAATTCGTTCGAGCGATCGCTGAATTGCCGCCTCAGTCTCGTTATCCACCGCTGAAGTAGCTTCGTCAAGAATCAAAATCGGCGGATTCTTCAAAACAGCCCGTGCAATTGCAATTCGCTGCCGTTGCCCCCCCGACAATTTTTGACCGCGTTCCCCTACAATAGTGTTGTAACCGTCCGGCAATTGGGCTATAAACTCGTGAGCCTCCGCAATTTTAGCAGCATTTACTATCTCTCGAGTGCTTGCCTCAAAACTGCCGTAAGCAATATTTTCGGCCACCGTACCGTGAAACAAAAACACATCTTGACTCACCAATCCGATCGCTCTCCGCAAATCTTTTAAATTCAGGTTATTTAATTCTATACCGTCTAGATAAATATTGCCGTGCTGTACCTCGTACATCCTCAAGATTAGCTTCACCAGGGTACTCTTTCCCGAACCAGTAGCCCCAACAATCGCAGTAGTTTTTCCCGCCGGCAGAGTCAGGGAAAAATACTGCAAAATAGGTTTTCTTTGATTGTAAGAAAAGGTAACATTTTTAAATACCAACTCACCCTTAATCGAACTAACCGGCCGCCGAATATCACCCGTGTGAATTGCGATCGGAGTATCCAACAAATTCATCACCCGATTAGTAGAAGCCATGGCGCGCTGGTATTGATCCAGAGTATCTCCCAGGCGAGTCAGCGGCCACAGCAACCGCTGGGTCAAAAACACCAAAACGCTGTAAGTTCCCACAGACAACCGGCCCGCCACCACCTCCAAACCGCCCAGAAATAGTGTTGCAATAAACCCCAAGAAAATCACAACCCGAATCAGCGGAATAAAAGCAGCCGAAAGTACGATCGCCCGTCGGTTGCTTTCGCGGTAAGCTTGGCTTTGTGTTTCGATGCGCCCAATTTCATAATCTTCGGAAGTAAAACTTTTAATAGTAGTAATTCCCATCAAATTATTCGACAGTTGTCCGTTGAGAAAACTCACCTTTTCCCGCACATCAGCATAGAGAGGAGCGAGGCGATTTTGAAAGGCGACCGAGCCCCAAATAATAAAAGGTATCGGCAGCATTGACAGCCCAGCAACCAGAGGAGATGCAGCAAAAAAAGCCGCGCCAATCACAACAACCGTTGTCATTACCTGAATTATCTCATTAGCGCCGTCGTCCAAAAAACGTTCGAGTTGATTGATATCATCATTCAGAATAGAAATCAAACCGCCAGTGCTGCGTTCTTCAAAATAAGCTAATTCTAATTCCTGCAAATGGCTGTAAGCTTCCAGACGCAAATCGTGTTCGATATCCTGAGCCAAATTGCGCCACAAATAATCGTAGGCATATTCAAAAACAGATTCCAAAGTCCAAACAACCGCGCTCAAAAGAGTGATAATTGCCAGTTGCCAAAAGACATCTTTTATGCCCCACTGAGCGAGGATAGAATCTTGCTGTTTCACCACCACATCAACGGCCATACCGATTAATGCTGGCGGCGCTAAATCAAAGAATTTATTCAGCAGCGAACAGATACTTGCCAGCCAAGCTTTCAGGCGGTAGCGGCGGCCGTACTTCAGCAGCCGCTTTAGGGGATGGACAGGTTTTGATGGATTTGGTGACAATTGAGGATTGGGGGTAATTGGGCAATTTTTAGATTTTGTACTTGCTCTCACAGTTTGAGAAACGGGCAAGATGCCCGTTCCACAACTCAGAAATTGTCTTTGAGAACCGGCTTCGAGCCTGTTTCAAACGGGCAAGATGCCCGTTCCACAACTCAGAAATTGTCTTTGAGAACCGGCTTCGAGCCTGATTTAGACACCAGTTATTGAGAACGGAGAAATAGCCCCAGGCTACGCTTTAAATGTTAACACTGGCTTCAGTTTAGCGACTGCACCAACTATTTGCGCCTCAACCTGAACGTCAATTACTGGTTGAATTGGCTTGTAAGCGGCGGGTGCTTCTTCGATTCTGCGTTCTTCGCGCAAGGTAATGCAATCTACGCCGATTAATCCCAAAGTGGAGTCAGTTTTGTCAACACCTTTGCGACTCATATCGAAGCGCGATCGCGCCCTTCCTGCACCGTGAGAAGCCGATCGCAAAAATCGATCGTTTCCCTTACCAATTAGCAAATAAGACGGCGCGCCCATCGAACCGGGTACAATTACAGGCTGGCCCGTATGTGCCGGACAAGCGCCTTTGCGAGTCACCCAGCCGGCACCTTCAGCTAAGGTAATATTGTGAGGCAAATCGTATACTAAGGGAGCTTCGACATCGCCGAAAACTTGCCGCAAACGCAAGCGCAGAAGTTCAGCTAGCAGTAAGCGGTTGATAAAACCGTAATTAGCAGCGGTTGCTTCCGCTTGCAGGTAGCTGCTCACAAGTTCGGGATTTGCTGCGACAGACAGCGGAAAAAGCCTGGATTTAGGATGTTTCAGGGTTGTAGCCCAGGCTTCGCAAGCTCGATCGCGCCACATTCCGCCGATGTATTTGCCGACATTCCGCGAACCGGAGTGAATCATGAAAGCGATTTGTCCCGATCGAACTCCCCAAGTATAAGCCGTAGCCTTGTCCACCACTTCGTCAACCACTTGAATTTCGACAAAGTGATTGCCGCCGCCAATGGTACCTAAGCCGCCATCCCTGACTAAGCCGTCGTTTGGGACTAATTCTGCGGGGGCCCATTTGACATCGCCATTCATGGAACCGCCGAGGAAAGTGCGCTCGCACTCTGTCGCCAACTGCTCGAAATCCGAATTGGCAGTGCTGCCGGTTGCCTTGTCCCGCAAAGCATCCAGCCATCCGGGAATCCCGTGTTGGAACATCGCGCGAGCAGTTTTTGCAGTCATGCTGACATCGCGAGTACCGAAAAAATAATCGCCTTTGAGCAATTCTACAAATCGATCGCGCTGACTGAGGAATTGTTCGATCGACAAATCCGCAACGTGTAACCGCATCCCGCAGTTAATATCCGAACCGGTAGCCGCCGGAATCACCATTCCTGCTGTTTCTACAATAGAGCCGATCGCCACTCCCGCATCCCCCGGATGGAAATCTGGAGTAGCGCAAGCGCGGCAAACGCAGCCGCCTTGAGGGTGTCGAACATTCGCCAAATTTGCTAACTGTTTGAGCGCCTTTGCTTCCACAGGAAAATCCTCTGGGAGCAAAACTTCTGCTGTTGTGGCACTGGCATCTTGCCAGTGTTCATGCAAAGAACTATTGAGTTCTCTTGTGGCACTGGCATCTTGCCAGTGTTCATGCAGAGAACTATTGAGAGAAATAGAGTAGACTTTATTGTCGTAACTAACATCAAGACCTTGCCGAGACAAAGCTCGCAAAAGCCTGTTCAAGTTTTTTGGCTGCTGCATAAATAGTCTGATGCGGGTTGCATAGCAACCCCCAAAAGTTGAAGAGATTTTTTAGGGAACAAAAGACTTGGGTTCAGCAGCCGCAATCTTTTTTAAGATCAGTTGAAAGGCAACTTTTCTAACGACTAAATTTCTAACATATCATTTTTGATATGTCAATCCTTTCATTAAATTTTTAATAAATATATAGCGGTTCTTAAGAAAGTGAGGTAAGCTGTTCACCATTTAAATTTTCGAGGCTATCTAAGCCTGTAAAGGGTTTCAGCCTCTGAAGCACCCAGTTTAAATGCTAAAAAGCTTATGCTCTATGCCCTATGTCAGATCGTACCTCATGTTACGCTCGAAAGGCTATATATGACTTACCAAACGGTGTCAGAAACCGGGTTTCTGCCTAGCAAAATCGCATCCAAACCCAAGATTTTGCGAAGAAACCGGGTTTCTTGAGCCAGCGCGTCCGACCGCATTCCAGTCTTAATTGCGAAGAAGTAGGGGCAATCCCCCGTGGTTGCCCATCCCCCCTTAAAGAAAATATCTAACCGTTGTTACAACCCGACTTTTTTTAGCCCGCAAAGCCGCTTTCAAAAAGAAAGCAGTTTGATTGTGCAGCAGTCCCTCCCACCAATTTCGCGTTACAAAAGCCGGAATGATCAGCGTTAAATATACTCCCGGTCGCTGCTCTTCAAACAAAGTCAAAAAGTGTGTCAAAGGCGAACCAACAGAACGGTAAGGCGAGTCCAGAATTTCCAAAGGAATGTCTGACTGCAAATCTTTCCAAGCTAATTGTAATTTTTCTCGATCGGTCAAACCAATATCCACGTGAACTGCCACAACTTCATCAGCAATTAAACGAGCGTAATCGAGGGCCTCGAAAGTTCCCCGGTGCAACTGCCCGACTAACACCACTGCCGGATGTGTCACCGTCTTAACTCTAGGTCTGCGAAGATAAGACCTCGGTTCTATTCCCTGAATGCTCAACCGAGCCGCGACATACCGATAGTGTCGGTGAATAGCTAAAAATAGACTGACTACGATCGGAATAGTTACTACGACAACCCAAGCTCCCAAAAGGAATTTTGTAGCGAGAATTACAGCTAAAACTCCTGTTGTTGCCACTGCACCAATACCGTTCATCACAGCACTAACTTGCCAACCTTTACCTCGTTCCTTAAACCAGTGAATTACCATTCCCGATTGGGAGAGAGTAAAAGAAGTGAAAACTCCAACCGCATACAGGGGAAGCACCGCACTTGTATTGCCTCGAAAGATGATAATTAAAAGAGCAGCGCAGAAGCTGAGCAGATTAATGCCATTAGAATAAACCAGGCGATCGCCCAACAGCGACAACTGCCTGGGCAAAAAACCGTCCCGCGCCAAAAAATAACAAAGTCGCGGAAAATCAGCATAACTCGTATTCGCCGCCAACAGCAAAATTAACAGAGTCGCTGCCTGCAAATAGTAATAAAATATACCGACACCAAAAATCTGTTTTCCCAATACAGAAAGGAGCGTTTCATGTTCTGTAGGAATCACCTGATAAATATGAGCCAAGTAACTAATCCCCAAAAACATCGCTCCCAAAATTCCCCCCATATAGCTCAAAGTCAGGCGCGCATTTTTCCATTCAGGAGGCTTAAAAGCCAACACCCCGTCTGATATGGCTTCAACTCCTGTCAGGGCTGTACAGCCCGCCGCAAACGCCCGCGCCAGCAGAAATAATCCCAAAGGTTCCTTAGCTGGAATATTTTGTAAAGTCGGCATAACCTGACCTGTTGCCTGTTGGAATAAACCGCAGCCAATCAAAACAAAAATGCCAACGAGAAACGCATAGGTGGGAACCATAAATATATTGCCAGATTCCCGCAATCCCCTGAGATTGGCAAACATGATGAGGACAATAAAAAATAAGCACAGTTCAACTGTGTAGGGGTGCAGCGAGGGAACTGCAGAAGTCAAAGCCGCAACGCCAGCCGAAATACTGACTGTTACGGTGAGGATGTAATCAATCATCAGCGAAGCTGCCGCGATCAAACCAGGATAAATACCTAAATTTTCTCGCGCCACAAGGTAAGCGCCACCGCCTTTGGGGTACGCTTTAATTGTCTGTCGGTAAGACAGCGCCACGATCGCCAACAGTAAAATAATAATTCCAGAAATAGGCAGCGATAAACTCAAACTACTACTCCCCGCTAGTAACAGTACCAGCAGAGTTTCTTGAGTAGCGTAGGCAACAGACGAAAGTGCATCGGAAGCCAGAACAGCTAGTCCAGTAGCGTTGCTCAGCCGTTCGTGAACAGATGCGCTAGTCGGAAGAGATTCACCCAGTAAAAATCGCTTGACTCGAGAATAAGCGTACATGGAAACTCAATATATAGGCGTCCACAAATCATAATCTAGACGGGAACCGTTTTAAGTAATTTTTGGATCACAATTTGTAATTCTGTCTCGCTTGTTGAGTCAGCTTCAGCTTGTGTTCGATAGCTTGCCAATTTTCGTCTTCGATATCGCTGATGAACCCGTCGAGACAGTCGCGGTAAATAGAGAGCGATCGCAACAATTCCTCTCGATTGTACTTTGCCACCATCACTCCCAGCTCGGGATTGCCGCCCCCAACCCGGCTCGTATCCCGAAAACCCGAACTCGCCAAATTTTGGGCTAAATTAACAATATCCCGATCGCCCTCAAGATCGCAGGCCGCCACCAGCGTCGCGCTCGCCATGAGCGGCAAATGAGAAATCCAAGCCACAGCTCGATCGTGCTCGATCGGGCCACATCGGTAAACTTTAGCACCCAGCAACCGCGCAATTTCCTCAACCTTATCCACCGCACGCGGCGGCGTCTGGGCAGTCGGCGTCACCACGTAAGGCCGGCCCACAAACAAATCCGGCACCGCCGCCTCAATCCCGCTTTCAGCAGTCCCCGCCATCGGGTGTCCCCCCACAAAGTTCGGCCACAGAGGAGATACAGCCTGCACTATGGGTGTTTTTACGGAACCGACATCGGTTACAATAGTATCAGGGGAAAGATAGGGCACCAACTCTCGGACGATCGGCTCGATCGACAAGAGCGGCGTGCAAATAAAAACCACATCGGCTGCTGCCATTAGAGACAGGTTTATGCTGGCTTCATTGACAACACCGCGAGCTTGCGCCCGAGAGCAAGTCTGCTGCCGACTCGAAACCCCAAAAACATTAAACCCGCGCGATCGCAAATCCAGCCCGATCGAGCCGCCAATTAAACCCAGTCCTACAATACCGATATTCATAGCAATAAAATGGGGATATTTGATACGGTGCCGCCCCCATGACAGTCGAGGAACTCCTGAAAAAATATGCCGCCGGAGAAAGAAACTTTGCCGGAATCAACCTGACTGAGGCCAACCTCAGCGGCGTCAACTTGAGCGGAGCCAACCTCAAGGGTGCGAATCTGAGTGTAGCAAACCTGAGCGGAGCCAACCTCAGCAAAACCAACCTCACAGGTGCCAAACTCAACATCGCCAGACTCAGCGGCGCCCATCTAGGCGGCGCCGACCTCACCGACGCCGACCTCAACGTCGCCTACCTAGTCCGAGTTGACCTCAAAAAAGCCATACTCATAGGAGCGAAACTGATCAGAGCCGAGCTCATTCGAGCCGAACTAAGCGGCGCCAACCTCAGCGGCGCCAACCTCAGCGGCGCCACCCTCACCGAAGCCACCCTTCGAGGAGCCAATCTCGCTCAAGCCAACCTTCGAGGCGCTCACCTCAGCGGCGCGTGCTTGACAGAAGCCAACCTCGAACAAGCCAACCTGCAAGGAGCCGACCTCAGCCGAGCCGATCTCAGCGGCGCCGACTTGCGAGGCACAGAACTGAGACAAGCCAACCTCACTCAAGCCGTACTCAGCGGAGCCGACCTCAGCGGCGTCAATTTGCGCTGGGCCATCCTCAGCGGCTGCAATCTTCGCTGGGCCGACCTCAGCGAAGCCAAATTGAGCGGGGCCGACCTCAGCCGAGCCGACCTCTGCCACGCCAACTTGCTCAATGCCAGTTTAGTTCACGCCGACCTGTCAAATGCCTATCTCATCCGCGCCGACTGGATTGGAGCCGACTTAACCGGAGCCACCTTAACCGGAGCCAAACTCCACGCAGTTTCGCGGCTCGGCATCAAAACCGAAGGCATGACCTGCAAGTGGGTCGATCTCAGCCCCAACGGCGACCACAGCCAAATTTACTGGTTGAACTCGGGAGGAACCCACGAATTTTTTCACGAAACCTTGCCCACAGTTCGGATCGTGATTGACTCGCCCTTAGACCAAGGCGCTCATTTTGCACTAGCTGCAACTTATTACCAAATTGCCCAACAATACCCGAGTTTAAGTCAGCCTCCCACGATCGAAGTTAGCTCCAGGCGCACCGTACTCGCGTTTAAAATGGACAGCGACGATAAATTATTTGCCACCGCTTACGTTGCCATCATTCCTTTTAACGACGCTGCCACCACTCAAAAAAACCTAATAGCTTTGATGAAAATGATTCAATCCCACGATGCAGGCAAACTTAACGTCAAAGAATCTAAACACGTCCAGTTATGCAGCAAAGCTCTCAACCAAGCTATCAGCAAAGTAGACCAAATTAAAATTTCCAGTTCTTTTCCAAAAATCGGCGAAAGCATTAATTTCTTTCAAATTCCTACACAGATGCTCTTAATTAATTCCCGCGACCAAAGAGTCAGCGTATATCACCACCCCGCCTTCGGCAAGCGTTTGATTAAAAAATACGAGCCAAGTAACTCAACATCGGGTAAGTTAGCCGAAAGTACAAAATTAGCTCAAGCTAATATCACTAGCATTTTGGATTTTATAAAAGGCTTCCACAATATAGATGTTTAGGCATATTGCATCAAGTTACAAAAAATGCTGATCGGGACTTAGACAAATTTGGAGCTAAAATCAGGCTCTATCCCTCTCTGGCAAAGCGATTTAGCTCGATGGGGGTAAACGCGGTTCAAACCCAGTCACAGACAGAAAAATCATAAGTTTACCTTAAACTCTTCCTGTAACTAGATTTGAGCCTGTTTTCCCGCCTTATTTTGTCTAAGTCCCGTTATTCTAGTTTAAAGGTTGGCACAACAAAGCTTTGTTCTAGCTAACACATCAGGGAAATTGAAAAGCATGGATGCCGAAGAACTCATCACCAAATATGCAGCAGGAGAAAGAGACTTTCCTGCCATCCTCCTTTGCGAGGCAAATCTCAGCAGGATCGATCTCAGCGGGGCTAATTTCAGTGAGGCAATCTTGAGCCTCACCAACATGAGCGGCACCAATCTGTCAAACGCCAACATGAGAAAAGCCAAACTCAATGTTGCCAGACTCAGCGGTGCCAGTCTCAACAAAGCCAACCTCAGCGGCGCTATCCTCAACGTGGCTAACTTGATTCGAGCCGACCTCAGCGAAGCCCAACTCGTCGAAGCTACAATGATCAGATCCGAACTGATCCGAGCCAACCTCAGCAGTGCCAACTTGAGCGGTGCAAACCTCAGCGAAGCAGATTTGAGAGAGGCAAGCCTCAGAGAAGCCAATCTAGAGCAAGCCGACCTCAGCGGGGCTCACCTCAGAGGCGCTTCCCTAACAGCGGCCAACTTGGAACGGGCCAACTTGCACAGAGCCGACCTCAGCAGGGCAGACTTGCGAGGAGTCAACCTCTGCAATGCCGAACTCAGACAAGCTAATCTTTCTCAGGCCAACCTCAGCGGCGCTGACTTGCGAGGCGCTAATCTCCGCTGGGCTGACCTCAGCGGGGCGAACCTGACCGGCGCTGACCTCGACGAAGCGAGATTGAGCGGGGCAAACTTGTACGGGGCAAATTTGAGCAATGTCAATCTGTTGAACGCTACTCTGGTACACGCGGATTTGACTCAAGCGAATTTGATTCACGCTGATTGGGTGGGCGCCGATTTGACGGGGGCGGCCCTGACGGGGGCAAAAATTTACGCGGTGTCTAGGTTTGATGTGAAAGCAGATGACATTACCTGCGATTGGGTTGACCTCAGCCCTAACGGCGATCGCAGCCACATTCAGCGCTTTACCCCAGAAGAATCTCAAAGGTTTTTCAATGCTACACCGCCGACTGTTCAAATTATTGTCGATCGACCCCTCGACCCGGATGCTAACTTTGTCCTGGCAGCTACCTACCGCCAAATTGCCCGTCAATACCCTGCTTTGAACCATCCTCCCAGTATCGAAGTTAATTCCCGACGCACAATCATATCATTTAAAATTGAACAGGACGAGCAACTATTTCCCACCGCTTTCGTTGCGATTATTCCCTTTAGCGATGCAGCATTTACTCAAAAAAATTTGATTACTCTGATCAAGATGATTCAACCTCAAAGTGGTAATAACCTGGGCGTCAGAGTCTCAAATATGGTAGTGCAATTAAACGTAGCCCTGACCAAAACAATGAGAAAAATAGGGGAAATGAAAATTCAGCCGATTCGCCTCGATCGCGAACCGATGTCAAGTTTTTTCCAATCGCCTACCCAAACTGTACTGGCTAACTCCAGCGCCGAAACTTTGATGATTCACTATCACCCAGATTTTGGCAGAAACTTGACAAATTTGCCCGGAGTCAACAAAACGTCTATCAGTCCTGCAATTAAAGCCCAAAGATTTACCACCCCGCCGCTAAATACGGTCATTGAGTTTGTCAAAAGCTTTTATCAGCTCGGTGAGTAAATACTATAAATTAATCTGATATCATTTCTATTCATGCCCTATAAAAGTTAGCTAATTGCCATTTCATTAAAAAAAAAAATGGAAGCTGAAGAACTGCTCAAACGATTTGCACTCGTCAAGAGATACACAGAAGGCGACAGAGATTTCACAGGAATCGACCTGAATGAAGCTAATCTCAGCCGCATCAACCTCAGCCAATCAATTTTAAGGCGGGCTAGCTTATTTGTCACCAACCTCAGCGGCGCTAACTTGAGCGACGCTAACTTGAGCGAAGCTAACCTGAATGTGGCTAGGCTCAGCAGTACCAATCTCTCGCGGGCAATCTTAAACGGGGCTACTCTCAACGTAGCAAACTTAGTGAGAGCCGATTTAAGTGCAGCTCAATTAATCCGAGCATCCCTGATTAGAAGCGAATTAGTCCGCTGCGAACTCAGCAACGCTAACTTCAGCGGCGCAAACCTGACTGAAGCAGATTTAAGAGAGGTAAAACTGACGGAAGCTAACCTTTGCGGTGCTAATCTTTCCGGTGCAAATCTCAGAGGTGCTTCGGCTGCTTCAGCTAACTTTCAAGAAGCTAACTTGCACGGCGCGGATTTGACGAAAGCAGAACTTAGCGGCGTCAATTTGAGCAATGCCGATATGAGACAAGCTTCTTTGCAACAGGTGAATCTCAGCAGTGCCAATTTGAGCGGAGCTAACCTCAAATGGGCTGATTTGACGGGAGCTAACCTCAACGGCGCCGATCTGAGCTGTGCTAAATTGAGCGGAGCTAACCTTCACGGAGCAGATTTAAGAAATACTAATTTAGGAAGTGCTAGTTTCGTTCACGCTGATTTGACAGAAACAAATTTGATTAATGCAGATTGGGTGGGCGCTGATTTGAGGGGAGCAACTTTAACAGGAGCAAAACTGTATTTGGTTCCTCGATGCGGCATCATAGCAGATGATATTACTTGCCAGTGGGTTGACCTCAGCCCCGCAGGCGATCGCACTCAGATTCAACAATTTAATTCGCCGTCAGAATCGAGAAAATTTTTAAATCACACGCCTGGGTTAGTGCAAATTGTGGTTGACGCACTTTTAGACTACTCAGCAAACAGCACTTTAGCAACAGCTTACAGCGAAATAGCTCGGCATTACCGGGCAATGAATTTTCCTCCTAATATTGAAGTCGGCTACCGCCGGACAACTCTAACTTTTAGATTTGAGAGCGACGAGCATTTATTGCCAGCAGCTTTTTTAGCGATTCTTCCTTTTAAGGATGCTGTCCAAACTCAGAGAAATATTATGCTGATCGGCAAAAATATCGAAAATCAAAATTTGGAGGATCGACGAATATTGCAGTTGCGTAAAGCATTGAGTACAGCTACAAATAAGTTAAATGAGTTGATGAATTTAATCTCTAATATATCACGAGTGAGTCAGCCAACAAAGTTTTTTGAGTCACCTACCCAAACTATTTTAATTAGTTCGGGACAGGAGAGTTTGATGGTGAATTCTCACGGGAATTTTGGGAAGGGAGGTGCAACTAATCAGGAGACTAAATTCTGTTTGCCTCTCGGTCAAAAAGTAGTTGATTTTCTGGCCAGTTTTGATTATAAGGAATACCCTGAAAACCCCGTGACTTCAGTCCGGGAATGAAAGGGCGTTGCAGGATTTATCCTGCCTGTTCTCTTTACCTCAATCCTGAATCTAAAATCCAATCTTTTTAATTCAAAAAACTTTCTTAAAAAGTTGGACAAGACGGGACAATATGGTAGGCTAAGACAGTCAAGGTTAAACTCCTTTGTCCGAAGTGAAACAGTTAAGACACACTTTTAGGCATGAACTGGGGGACAAAGTGCGGCGAAAACACTCTAAACGGCCGAAACCGAAAATGTAGGTTTCAATCCAGCAAACATAAACTTGTCTACTGGGAATTGTTAAGTAGGGTAGGGCATACCCAAACTCTAGATAAATATTCTAGTACGCTTTTGGAGATAGATCCCAAGAGAGTGTTTCTGAATTGGACTCGTCAATTGGTGGTACTCCACGGTTGAAAAGTTTAAGTATTGCCGTGAGGACAGAACATTTTAAGGTCAGTCGCTGAATTAAGAATCCCCTCGGCTTCAGCCAGGGGAGTGTCAAGTTGAGTGAGAAATGTCAATTTTAAAACCGATTGATTGAGGTAGAAGTCCACAATTCATTGCTCCGCTTCCTGCGATCGAACTCCGAGCCGCACTGGCCCCACCATTTAACGATGGCGCGGCTCGTGGCGCGGGCTTTGCGCTTGGGGCGCAGCGCTCTGATCCAAACGGGGCTTCCCGCTGGAGCTTACCGACAGCGGTATCGAGTCAGCTATTTGATGCCGATTTTGATGTGGCCGGAACCTGTGATTTTAGTCGCGCCGAAAGCGCTGCTGGAACATTTGCAGGCGGTGGAAATTCCGCGCTTGCAAGAGTGGCTGCAAACTGATAAGTCGATCGAGATTTATTCGGATAAGGCCGCTGGACGAGGATTGATGCTAGCAGATCCCGAGTCTTGGCTGGCGGCTCGCTTGGCGGTGGATTCGCAACTTCACAGCAATATTCCGACAATTATCGACGGTGTGGATGACTTGGAAGTTTGGACGCGGCAGCAATTGACGGCGTGTTTGCAACCTGCTGACTGGAATGATTTAATGCAATCTCAGCCTTTGGAAGCCGATGCCATCCTCCAAGGGCGGGTAATGCTAACGCGGGCTTTCTTTCGGCATCCGGCGAAACCAGAGGAGTGCTATTTGCTGGAAACGGCAGAGCAAAAGATATTGGAGGGGCTCTTTGAAAGGATCGAGCCAAATTCGCTGATTCCGGCTGCTTGGAGCAATTTTTGGCAGCGGTGGGAAGCAAACGGAAAACTGCGGTGGGCGGAAATTAATCGGGAGGCTGGCTCATTTTCTTTGTACTGCGCGCCGGTGCAGGTGGCTGAGGTATTGGGCAAAATTTGGGAGGATCAGCCGGTGGTGTTGATTGGTGGGGCGGTTGATTTGGAACCGAAGGCTCCGATTTTCCGGCAAATGATGGGACTGCCAGAATTGACGAGCGTTAAGTTTTCGCCCGATCGACAAAGCGAATTAATTCAACTGTACATTCCCAACTGGCTGCCGCTGCCAAATACGCCGGAATTTCAGGGAGTTTTAATTGAAGAAATTCGGACTTTGCTGTTGATGAGCGCGTCGGTGGCGGGTTTAACGGTGCTGATTGTTGGTGATGTACCGCTGAAGGCAAGGCTGGCGGCAATTTTGGCTGCTGAGTTCGGTTCTCGGGTGCAGGTAGAAAAGACTGATGTGGGGGAGAATGCGATTTTGGTGACGGGGTGGGAGTTTTGGCGGGAACATCAGGGGGAATTGAGCGCGCCTCACTTGCTGGCGATCGCCACTTTGCCGCTACCTTCTTTGGAAAATCCTTTGGTGACGGCGCGTGTGGCTTACTATAAGGAGCGGCGCAAGGATTGGTTTCGGTTGTATTTGCTGCCGGCGGCGCTGAATGAGTTGCAGCGGGCGATCGCGCCGGTGCGAGAACGTCAAGGGGTGGTGGCGATTTTCGACAGCAGGGTGATTCACCGCAGTTACGGAAAGCAGGTTTTAGGGGCTTTGAGTCCTTTTGCGAGGATTGATTATTTGGATACGACTTGGCTGACCCAGGCTTGAGATGACCTGTTGACTTATAATTTGTTTAGGTATCCAGTTGAAATCTAATTTAGCAGACAAAGATTATGGGTGAAGCTAAGCGTCGCAAAGAGTCGATCGGCGACGAATACGGTAAAGAAGAGCGCATCGTTCCCTGGCTGCCAATCACAAAAACCCAAAGCGAAGATTTTGTGAAGTGGACAAGTCGCGGAAGCTGGATCGGGATTAGTCTTTTGGTGGCTTGGTGGGTGGTAGTGCGATTTGTCGGCCCAGCGGCAGGTTGGTGGCAGGTTAACTGATGCCTGACTCGACAAATGCCTCTATTCTGGGCATTGTGTCGAGTTTAACTCCGAAACCAGCGGCTGAATTTTTAGGAAAAATTTAGTTGCAAATTTGGACTTAGTATGGTATCTTAGTTATCTGCGGGCAATTAGCACAGTGGTAGCGCACTTCCTTCACACGGAAGGGGTCACAGGTTCAAATCCTGTATTGCCCATATTTTTAAGTTGTAAAATTTGATTGGGAAAAGGCGATGGCATCTATCCTGAATGTAATTCTGTTTGGAAGTAAGTTAAGCTAGAGTAATAGACGCTCTTCAAATTGGTAATGGATACTTTGAAAAAATGAAGCTCCCAAACTATGAAAGAGTAATTTATGAGGACAGCCCCCTAATTGAGGTTATTGCTCAACTTAGATTTCCCACTATCCTGAAAATTGCCAGCCAACAGCCTGTAGACTTTCAAGATAGTATAAGGTTTGAATACCCAATTTTTGAAACTTCTAGAAATTTGCAGATCCCGGTTGAGCTATCTAATCTTTTAACCCAATTCACCTCTAATTTTACCAGTGACTTGACTTCAATTGACTTGACTTATCAATTTAAGTCAGAAGACTTGAGTTGCCAGATATCTTTAGACAAAAACTCTATAACGCTTGCTACGACAAAGTATGAAAGATATGAAAATTTTATTTATAAATTTAAACGCGCTGTAGAACTTTTTGAACAAATATATAATCCCTCTTTTTATTCACGAACAGGACTAAGATATCGTGATTTAATTATTAGGTCAAAACTAAATCTCAAAGACAAAGAGTGGCATGAATTAATACCGCAACATATTGCTTCTGAACTGTATACACCAGAAGTAGCAGATTCAATTCAAAACTTTGTTAAAAATTTACAGCTAAAAACTGAATTCGGTCAAGTTAATTTTAATCATGGACTTGTTAACGTTAGGGACACAGAAAGAGGTATAGATGAAACAGCTTATTTATTAGATACTGATTTTTTTACTGAGGATAAAGTAGAAAGGAGTGAAAATGCCTGGAAAATACTCGATAACTACAACCATACAGCCAGAAATCTCTTCCGCTGGGGTATCACGGAAGAGTTGCACAGAGCAATGCGACCTCAACCAATATAATCTTATGCACGTAACAACTGGTGGTACTCAAAGCAAAAATATAATTGGACAAAGGTATGAAGTTTTACCCACTCCTGCTCAGACGCAGTATCGGCACACTTTAGCATCTGGTACTCCTAGCTTAAAAATCGAAGTTTCCATCGAATCACCTATTAGTGGTGAATGGTTTGGTCAATTCAATCAAAACACGATCGCTTGGGTTAAGTGCTTAACGCTACTCAATCTGCTTTTTACTAACACTCCAGAAGGATTGGAAGAAGCATCTGAAGTGCTTGAACGCATGGTGGAATATTATAGTGACTGTCGGTCTGATTTAGGACAAACTACCTTACCTCAAGAATTAGGATTACTTACTGGTAGCGTATTACCTAGCGAAGTCAGACCACCTTTAGTCCTAGATTTTGAGTAGCTAACCATGCGTAAACCTTGGATTTACAGAGCCTCGAATGACAAAGAGGCTCTTAGACAAGGGGAAATTCTGACTGGACTTATACAGATTAAACCTGTTCCAAGTGAATCTTCTCCAGACCTCGATAAAACTCAGTTTAAACCTATTGTTCATCCTTATGCAATTATTGTCACTCAAAACTGTGATTTAGATTGGGACTATAGCGCTAGGCAAAATCGAGATAAGCCTAATAAGTTATTAAATTCTGTACTTTGTTGTCAAGTACATACAGCTCAAGAAATTCGCTCCGACAAAACAGTCCAGCTCAATTCAGCCGATTGGAATTTAGTAAAATCTAATCGTTATCAACAGTACCATTTTTTGGAAAAAATACCTCTAGAACGTGAATCATGTCAGGAAGGCATACCAGAATTAACAGTGGATTTTAAAAAAATTTTTGCGATAGATGCTGATTTCTTATACCATCAAATAAATAATAATTTTGCTAAACGACGTGCTGTGCTTGAAAGTCCATATTTAGAAGACTTTTCACATCGTTATCATGACTTTCATGGGCGTGTAGCACTTCCTGCACAACATGAAAGTGAAAAGGGGGTATAAGGGGAAAATTAAGCGGGAGAAAAACGGACGGGAAATAAAAAGGAATTGGTGTTTAGCTTAAGCTTCAACATATTCGCAAATAGAGACAGGTTCGGGAATAGGAAAAGCATCCTCTTGTAGTCCTTCAAGATGAAATGCGATCGCCTCTTTAATTAAATTTCTCACCTCTTCTAAACTTTCAGCCACAGCTACACATCCCGGTAAATCTGGAACATACGCACCATAGCTAGTTTTACCTTTTTCAATTACCACAGCATAACGCATTAATCTTCCTCTTCTAGTTGAGTTTGCCGCAAAACACTTTTAAGCTTAATTAGCTAACAGTAGGGTGCGTCAGGGGAAATTCTTAGTTTGTTGTCGTCACATTCTGCCCTGACGCACCCTACAACTTGTTGAGCCTCGTCCCCGCACCAGATAGATATTCCCACGACCGGTTCCCAGTGAAATTCTAATTCTGGAGAGTTTCCTAGCTGAGCAAGTGCTCGGTAGAAAGTTGATTTTGGTATGTTAAAATACTCGTAAAATTCGCGTGGTTTCGGGATATTTAGCTTCTGGCCATTTGCGCTATAGATTTTGGTGATGGTGTAAATAAAGCCTGCCGCCGTCAATAAACGGTGCTCATATAATCTGATTGCATCTTCCAAGGAAATGCGATCGTATTGCTGTTGTTCGGGTAATTTGAAATGTGGTACGATCATCTTAATCAAAAAAATAATTTACTGATGGCGACCGTTGGTAGCGGTCGTTTTTTTAGGCTGCTTGAGAAGATTCTAACACTTAAGCCTTTCGCGACAACTTGCAGCACCTGAAATCAACACTAAGTTGCTGCGATCGCACAAGGCCAATTTTTTAAGACAAAAACTGGGCTTTCTGTCGTAATCGTAACTAATTTGCTAGATTTGATGTCACCTATGCCCAAACGAGCGATCGCCCAAAACTCCCCTTCTATACTACACATATGCTACATTAAGATTGTAGCTCGTGCCCCGCAGGAGGTTTCCTCATGGCAAATGCCAATCTTCCTCAAAATTTCAACTTAATCATCCCCGCAGGAACCCAAATTGTCACCAAAATCGAGGTCAAAAACCCCGCAGGCGCTCAATCTTGGAAACCGGGATTAGTAGGCGTCATCGTTCAATCGCCTACGGACAATTCCCACGCATATTTAGTTAAACTCCCAGACGGAACAGAAGTTAGTCTGCGGCGGCACGAACTCAGTATCCGCAAGCAGTTTCAGAGCGAAGGATTGCAGTCAGGAGGAGATTTTCTTGCAGAATACAACCTCTATGATTCTGTAATTTACCGCTGCATTCTTGGTTCGAGAGCCTACGGTCTTGATAACGAGCAATCCGATACAGACAGACGCGGGATTTACCTGCCACCGGCAATACTTCATTGGTCGCTTTACGGCATCCCAGAACAATTGGAAAACAAGGAAAATCAGGAATGCTATTGGGAACTGCAAAAGTTTCTGGTTTTGGCACTAAAAGCTAATCCAAATGTGCTAGAATGTTTGTACACGCCCTTAGTAGAAACACTTTCTCCTGTAGCAAAAGAATTGCTGGAAATTAAGGAAATCTTTCTTTCTCAATTGGTTTATCAAACTTACAATAGCTACGTTTTATCTCAATTTAAAAAGATGGAGCAAGACCTCCGCAATACCGGGGAAATTCGTTGGAAGCACGCGATGCACTTAATTCGCTTGCTGCTGTCAGGAATTACGGTGCTCAAGGAGGGGTTTGTGCCTGTTCGGGTGCAGGATTATCGATCGCAATTGCTATCTATCCGCAACCAAGAAATATCCTGGGATGAGGTGAATCGCTGGCGGTTGAGTTTGCACGGTGAGTTCGATCGCGCTTTTGCTGCAACTAAGCTGCCAGAACGTCCTAATTACGAGAAAGCGAATCTGTTTTTGATTGAAGCGCGTAGAGGTGCGATCGGCTAAAAGGGGCGGGTTTACGAGATCGTTAATTTGAGACATTTATAGTTGGTAAAACCCGCCCCTACAGGTATTTGCGATTGTTTAACCGGAATTTAAATTAGCATTGATAAAATGTTGTTGAAAAAATGACAGAATACATCTCGAATCTCGCCCAAATTATCTCAGTTCGACCTTACCCGCTGCTATTTGCGACTGTCAGCGGTTCGCACTTATACGGCTTTCCTTCCGCAGATTCTGACTTCGACTTGCGGGGAGTACACATTTTGCAGCTACCCAAAGTAATTGGACTGATTTCAGGAGAAGAAACCATCGAAGTTTCTGAAGTTCGGGATGGAATGCAACTCGATTTAGTAACTCACGACATCAAGAAATTTTTTGAGTTGCTGTTGAAGCGCAACGGCTACGTGCTAGAACAACTGTATTCGCCGCTCATAGTTTACACTACAAAGGAACACGAGGAATTAAAAAATATCGCCTCTAACTGCATTACCAAGCACCACAGCCACCACTATCTCGGTTTTGCTAAAACTCAATGGAAATTGTTTGAGAAAGAACACCCGCGTCGGGTTAAGCCGCTGCTGTACGTTTACCGGGTGTTGCTGGCTGGGATTCACTTGATGCAAACGGGGGAAGTCGAGGCGAACTTGGTGAAACTTAACGATAAATTCCAGTTGTCGTATATTCCCGATTTGATCGATCGCAAGCTGGCTGGGGAGGAAAAATCAGTGCTGGAAGATACAGATATTGAATTTTATCAGCAAGAGCGCGATCGGCTAATTAATATATTAGAAGATGCAAGTTTTACAAGTCATTTGCCGTCAAATCCTAATGCAAAGGTTGCTCTTAACGATTTTCTGGTAAAGGCGAGGATGTCATCTGTGAACTAAGCTGTTCCACGCCTAATTAGTCGTTTAGTGCAGCAAGCAGCCTACATATTAGTCCTTTGGTGCACCGCCGATCGCAGAACCTCCAGTCGAGGACGCATCAGTAGAAAAGAAACCGGGTTTTTTCTCCCGATCAAAGGCCATAATGCAGTATTTTCATGTCCCTTAAACCCGGTTTTAAGTGATTCACCTTAATAGATTTGTGTTGGCTGGTTCGCTAAGGTCAGATAGGCCGATATTTTGATGCTCGGTAACTTGTGTGTTTTTTCCTGGTATGTAAATATTCCAACTTACCCCGCCTAAATATGTCTTGATATATGACATCAAGGCGTGGATAAATACAACGATGCCCAGCATTTCTAATAACTCTTCAATGCTCGCTACTATCAGGTAGGGTACACTCTCCATTCCCATGGTAGAAAATAGGTATCCCCCTGGAATTTCCATCCCGATTGCTCCTGCAATATAAAGAGCGCAGGCTGCAACAAATAACTTTCTTGTGCTAACAGGAAGGTGGAACACAAACTTACTGTAGGATAAGAGAAATATCACTACCAGAAGACCAAACGGCACAATCCAAGTAAAATAAAGAAATCCCGATCCATTTAGCAGGCTTCGCGTCGGATCTATAAACTTTTCGTGCAATTGACCAGCTTCATCTAATGATAAATATAGAAATATGAATGATAAAATTTTCCAGTGATTCTTGTAGCGATCGCTATCCAAATTTTTCGCATAGGCGATCGCACCCAGCAAGAGAGAACTAAACAGCAATGCCAAAAATGAGTAGAAGGTGGGAAGGTTCCGCTCGGCATCAACGTTAAATACCTTTGCCAAGTACTCTCTCAACGGGTAATCTGGCAAGTAGTACAGACTTATCTGACTTAAGAAAGAGAGTACAGCTAGACAGGTAACCACTCGAAGCAAAAATTGGGTTACAGCCCCAGGAGCTAAAGGAATGTGGAATTTCATATTTTTCTAACCGTTCTCTTAAGCTTTGTTTAAGGGAATCTTATCAAAAGAAAAAACAAATTCGGTCTACCCAAAGACATAGAAGACTCCTGCGGGTGAGGGTGCTCTTTCTTGTAATCGTAAGATTATCGTAGGGTTAAGGAATTTAGCAGACCTCGATCGCCCTTAATTTTATTGTGGCTATATAAAAAATATTTGTTTTCTGAGATGTAAATTATAGAGATCCAAAAATGAAGCTGAAATCCTTAGTACGGTTGAATCGATATCTAAATTCGATCGATGTCTGCAAGAAAAACTCGGCTTCAGGAAGCCGATAACCCTCAGTACCGAGGATTTATGCAATCAAAGGCGATCGCATCTCAATCTCAGTAACCGCTATCAGATGAATTGACACTCTCCTGGCTAAAGCCGAGGAGATTCTTGATTCGCAGAATCGACTTGCCGATGCAGAATTACTTCAACATCGGTAGCGGTCAATTCTCCACAAGCGTTCGGATCTAAGATCCAAGTTCCGACGTGCCCCGCCGTACTCAATCCCCGACTCAGGATATTTTTAGCTGCGTTCCAGTCACGATCTAATACGCATCCACACCGACAAGCGTGGGTTCGCGTTGAGAGACTTTTCTTAACAATTGTTCCGCAACTAGAGCATTCTTGACTTGTTCCGTTAGCTGGCACAGCAATCGTAATTCTTCCGAATACTTTGCCAAAATATTCCAGCCAAATTCGGAACATATACCAAGAAGCGTCGTTAATCGATTTTGCCAGACAGTGATTCTTCACCATATTTTTAATCCTCAAATCTTCGTAGACTACACAGTCGTTAGACTGGATGACGCATCTTGCCAACTTCACGGCAAAATCTTTACGCTGTCTGCTTATTTTGAGGTGGCGCTTTCCTAGAATCGCTCTAGCTTTTTTTCTGTTTTGCGAACCCTTGACTCGTTTTGAAATTCGTTTTTGGGCTTTCTTCAACCTGCGTTCTCCCTTGCGGAGGAAACGCGGGTTATCAACTGCAACGCCATGAGAATCCGTGTAGAACTCTTTGAGTCCCACGTCTAATCCGATGGTCTTTCCGGTAACTTCAATTTCTTCAGAACGGTCAACTTGCACGCAAAGCTGCACGTAATATCCATCTGCTCGCCTTACCAAGCGTACTCGTTTGATTTGACTGCGCTGGTAGAAATGCAAGTCGCGGGTTCCTTTTAATTTAAGTTTGCCGATTCCTTTTTTATCGGTAAAAGTGATTGATTTCCGGTCATCTGCCAGACGCCAGCCCGTAGTTTTGTATTCGACGGAGCGGTTGTGTTTCTGGAATTGCGGGAATCCTTTTTTTCCTGGGACTTTCTTTTTACAGTTGTCGTAGAATCGGGAGATTGCCGACCACGCTCTTTCTGAGCTAGATTGTCGAGCCATGCTGTTCAATTCGTCGCAAAACGGAAATTCCTTAGCTAAAACAGCGCTATACTTGTTCAATGCGTATTTATCAACTTTTTCGTTGTCCATCCAAAACCGCAGTGCTTTGTTTCGGATGAACTGCACTGTTCTAATTGCTTCGTCTACAGCGTCAAATTGCTGTTTTTTCCCGTATGCCTTGAACTCAAAAACTAACATGACTTCGACCTCATCACGATAGTCTTATGCTACCAGAGTCGGCTTAATATCCCTCTAGTTGTTCACAAAGATTTACATGGTTTTACTTGACAGCGCCATCCTGAGAGTTCAGAAAATAGACTGGGAGGCTAAAGCCTCTTTGTCCCTTTCATCCCCGGACTAAAGTCGCGGGGTTTTCAGGGTATTATTTATAACAGCCCGATCGATCGATTCGCCGCCATTTGTTAACTTAGACTCCCCCCAGCGATCTCAAAATATCTCTTTGTCAAAGTCAATTAGCTTTGAGTCAATTGCTGATTTCCGAAGTTTTTGCTGCTTTACTTATTTTTCGTACCTGCGCGGCGTGTAAACCCAAACATCTCCATATTTGCGGGGAATAATCCGAGTTTGACTCGAACCGACAATCACTAAAGTTCTCATGTCTGCGTCTTGCGGCTGGAATTCGCCGAGGGTGCAAACCCGCACAGATTGACCGGGCCTGCCGAGGTTTCGTCCTAGTATGACGGGGGTTTTAGCATCGCGACTTTGCAACAAAATCTCGATCGCCCTGGAGAGTTGCCACATCCGCTGTTTCGAGATCGGATTGTAAAATGCGATCGCGAAATCTGCGATCGCAGCGGCCGAAATCCGCTGTTCTATGACCTCCCAGGGCTTGAGAATATCCGAAAGCGAAATCGCGCAAAAATCGTGTCCGAGGGGTGCTCCGATCGCAGCAGCGGCCGCCTGCATGGCTGAAATGCCCGGTGCTACCCGAATATCGATGCCTTGCCATTCGGGTTTGGCATCAAAGTCGATCGCCTCAAACACCGCTGCAGCCATCGCAAAAATACCCGGATCTCCCGACGAAACCACGGCGACAGATTTGCCTGATGCTGCTAAATCTAGGGCAAAACGGGCGCGATCGATCTCTTCGCGGTTGTCGGAATCGTGCCGCTTTTGCCCTTCCCGCAGGGTTCCGGCTAAGTCGAGATAAAATTTGTAACCCACCCAATCCGTGGCTTCGCGCAAAATTTCCTTAACCTCCGGGGACATCCAGGGCGCGCCTCCAGGGCCGGTACCGACGATCGCCAGTTTGCCGCGGCTAACTCCGATCGCGCTAGCATCTAGGGGTTCGGCTGCCAGGGCGATCGCGCAATTCAGTGCGTTTGGGCGATCGCGTTCGATTAACTGACTGTTTGCACCCGCTGCTGTCAGGGCAATTTGTGCGGCCTGATTTTCGATTAATTCAATTGAGTCTAATTCGACAAGTTCGGAGAGATTGAAAAAGCGGACGGGGACTTTGAAATATTGTGAAACTGCTTCAAGTGCCGGATTTCCCATCTCCTCTTTTAATGCAAAAAATCCCGCAACAGAAGCTGCTGCTAAACCTGCATTTTCCAAGACTTGCTGCACTAATGAAACCGCTATTTCCGGCTCAATATTCGATAGCTTTGCGAGTGCAACTGCCACAATTTGCGGATGGTAAACTAAACAATCGGGCGTTGGCGCAATTGCTTTTTCGGTGACGCGGATGGTCAATTTTGGGTCGGGGGCGATCCTCTGCGTTGGCGTAGCCCCCGTAGGGGCGGGCTTTGCTAACGGCAAATTGCTCTCGGAAAGCCAGCTTGCAGCCCCTTCTAGGCGTACTTTTTCCCCGGCGAGCAAATTTGAAATAAAAGTCTTCGCGTCCTCTGGATTCGCCAAAGAATAGCCTTGGGGAGGACTCAACAGCGCGGTGCGAAACCGGATATCTCCGGTTGTGGTAATTGCAGGCTGTACGCCTAGGGCTGCTGCAATCTCTCTGGCCAAATCATTAACGCCGTGCAAACCGCCCAGCAGCGGTACGACGGCGCTTCCGTCTTCTGCGACGGCTAAAACTGGGGGTTCGGCGCGTTTGTCTGACAGCAGCGGGGCGAGGGTACGGATGATAATTCCGGCGGCGCAGATGGCGATGATTGGGGTTTGTGTTGCGAATAATTCCCGCAATGTTTCGCCGAAGTTGCTAAAGTTGATGTCTGTGTCGTTGGTGCGATCGATTAAACCGTAAATCTGGGAACCGGGGAAATGTGCGGAGATTTTTTTGGCGATCGGCAGGCTGTTTTGACCTAAGATAACTATGGCGGGAGGAAGTCGAACCATTTTAGATTTTAGATTTTAGATTTTAGATTTTATGAGAGTTGCGACGGAAATTAGGAATTAATAATTGATAATTGGTAATGTAGGGGCGGGTTCGCCAAGGTCTGCAATACAACACCAGAAATCTACTAAACCCGCCCCACCCCCACCGAGGATGCTATCTAATATAATATAACCTAATTAAAACAGGCTACAATCAATAAATATTTCGAGGTCGGGCTGTGAAACGCATTGTCTTAATTGCAGGGTTTGAATCTTTTAATGCTGATTTGTACCGCAAAGCTGCCGAGTTGGCTGTTTCTGGCTGTCAGGGATTGGAAGTACGGGTTTTTAGCGATCGCGCCCTCGCAGATGAACCTGACGCTGTGGCAGCCGCCCTCTTGAATGCTGATGTGTTTTTTGGGAGTTTGCTGTTTGATTACGATGCGGTAATGTGGCTGCGGGAAAGGGTGCAACATATCCCTATTCGCCTGGTTTTTGAGTCGGCTTTGGAATTGATGAGTCTTACTCAAATTGGCGCTTTTAAAATTGGCGACAAACCGAAGGGAATGCCGAAGCCTGTTAAGTTTATTCTGGATAAGTTCAGCAACGGGCGAGAAGAAGATAAGCTGGCTGGTTATATCAGTTTTTTGAAGGTGGGGCCGAAGTTATTAAAGTATGTGCCGGTGCAAAAAGTGCAGGATTTGCGAAACTGGCTGATTATTTACGGTTACTGGAATGCGGGCGGTGCGGATAATGTTGTCTCGATGTTTTGGATTATTGCCGAAAAGTATTTGGGGCTGAAGGTTGCAGAAATTCCGCCGCCTGTGGAAACTCCCAATATGGGTTTATTGCATCCCGATTATAATGGTTATTTTGAATCGCCCCGGCAATATTTGGATTGGTATCTCGGTAATCAAAGTGCTAGGGGCGGGCAAGATGCCCGTTCCACAAAAGAGGCTAGACATCTGGATAGAAAGGGTTATAACAGGCAAGATGCCCGTTCCACAATTTTTGGAACCAATTGGTTCCAAAATTTCAATCAAGTAAAATCTCCTGTTGTGGGCATCTTGCTTTACCGCAAGCACGTTATCACCAAGCAGCCTTATATTCCTCAATTGATTCGCTATTTTGAAGATGCGGGAATTGTGCCTTTGCCGATTTTTATCAATGGGGTTGAAGGCCATGTGGCTGTGCGGGATTGGATGACGACTGCTGATGAAACTGCGCGCCGGAAACAAGGCAATATTGAAACTCTTTCGCTTTCTAAAGATGCTGTGGAAGTTGATGCGATTGTTTCTACTATTGGCTTTCCTTTGGTTGGCGGGCCTGCTGGTTCGATGGAGGGTGGAAGGCAGGTGGAAGTTGCTAAGGGGATTTTAACTGCTAAAAATGTACCTTATTTTGTGTCCGCACCTCTACTGATTCAGGATATCCATTCTTGGACTCGTCAGGGGATTGGAGGTTTGCAAAGTGTGGTATTGTATGCTTTGCCGGAGTTGGATGGCGCGATCGATCCTGTTCCCCTGGGCGGTTTGGTGGGTGAGGATATTTATCTGGTTCCCGATCGCGCGAAACGCCTGACAAGTAGAATTAACAATTGGGTGAAACTGCGCCAAACTCCGCCATCTGAAAGGAAAATTGCGATTATTCTCTACGGGTTTCCTCCCGGTTATGGTGCGGCGGGTACGGCGGCTTTATTAAATGTACCGAAATCGCTGCTAAATTTCCTGCACAAACTTCAAGCAGCAGGTTATACAGTTGGAGAAATTCCGGCTGACGGTGACGAGTTAATTCGCAGGGTGAAAGAGGCGGATGATGCTGCAACCGCAGATGGGGGCGGATTAACGCGGATGAACGCAGATAAGGAGGGAATTTACGGCAATACTGTTAATGTTAAAAAGCTGGAGAAATGGCTGGGCTATCTGTTAACAAGTCGTATTGAAAAACAGTGGAAATCTTTAACGGGTACTGGGATTAAGACAGACGGCGACGAGTTCCAAATTGGTGGCATTCAACTGGGCAATGTTTGGATAGGTTTGCAGCCGCCGCTGGGAATTTCGGGCGATCCGATGCGCTTAATGTTCGATCGCGATTTGACGCCTCACCCTCAATATGCTGCTTTTTACAAGTGGCTGCAAAATGATTTGCAAGCTGATGCTGTGGTTCACTTCGGAATGCACGGCACTGTGGAATGGTTGCCGGGATCTCCTCTAGGAAATACTGGCTATTCTTGGTCGGATATTTTGTTGGGAAGTTTGCCGAATCTTTATATCTATGCTGCCAACAATCCCTCGGAATCGATGTTGGCAAAACGTCGCGGCTACGGTGTTATAATTTCTCACAACGTGCCGCCCTACGGTCGCGCTGGTTTGTACAAGGAATTGATGGCTTTGCGGGATTTGATTGCGGAATATCGGGAAGATACTGCAAAGAATTATGTGCTGAAAGAGGCTATTTGCAAGAAGGTTTTAGATAGCGGTTTGGAGGCTGATTGTCCGTTTGAGGATGCTCGCAAGTTGGGGATTGCTTTTAGTTTTGAAAATGTGGGAATGTTCAGTGCTGATGCTTTTAACCGCTATCTTGTGAAGCTATACGAGTATTTGCAGGTGGTGGAATCTCGCTTGTTTTCTTCTGGTTTGCACGTTCTCGGGGAACCGCCTAATTCTGAGGAAATGACCTCTTATCTTGAGGCTTATTTTGGGGAGAGGTTATCACAGGAACAGGTGCGGGAACTGGTTTTTGAAGAAAATGAACCGCAGAGGCGCAGAGGGCGCAGAGAGGGAGAGGGAGAGGGGTTTGGTGAGGTTTTTGAGGAGGGCTTGCTAGTTAGGGATTTGTTGTTGCAAACGACGGATGAGTTGACTAATCTTTTGCGGGGTTTGAATGGGGAATATATTCTGCCGGCACCGGGCGGGGATTTGTTGCGGGATGGGGCTGGGGTGTTGCCAACTGGTCGGAATATTCATGCTTTAGACCCTTATCGGATGCCTTCTCCAGCGGCTTATGAAAGGGGCCGCGAAATTGCTCGGAAAATTATTGAGAAGCACGTTAAAGAACAGGGTAAATATCCTGAGACTGTGGCGGTGATGCTGTGGGGTTTGGATGCGATTAAAACGCGGGGTGAATCTATTGGAATTCTGCTAGAATTGGTGGGTGCTGAACCTCTAAAAGAAGGTACTGGACGAATTGTTCGCTATGAGTTAAAACCGTTAGCTGATGTCGGTCATCCCCGGATTGATGTGTTGGGAAATCTTTCGGGTATTTTCCGGGATAGCTTTGTGAATATTATTGAATTGTTGGATGATTTGTTTGTGC
This sequence comes from Oscillatoria nigro-viridis PCC 7112, assembly GCF_000317475.1. Lineage (NCBI taxonomy): Bacteria > Bacillati > Cyanobacteriota > Cyanophyceae > Oscillatoriales > Oscillatoriaceae > Phormidium > Phormidium nigroviride. The sequence continues at coordinate 4,920,868 of NC_019729.1, read as the reverse complement.
GGGCGGCGGAGGCTGATGAACCGGAGTCGGAGAATTTTATTCGCAAACACGCTTTAACTTTGCAGGCAAAAGGTGTGCAGAATTATTCGGCAAGGTTGTTTTCTAATCCGGCTGGGGATTTTGGTTCTTTGGTTAACGATAGGGTTGTTGATGGTAGTTGGGAATCGGGGGATGAGTTGGGGAAAACTTGGGAAAGTCGCAATGTTTTTAGTTACGGGAGGAAGGATAAGGGGGAAGCGAGGCCGGAGGTTTTGACTCAGTTGTTGCAAGGGTGCGATCGCATAATTCAAGAAATTGATTCTGTGGAATACGGTTTGACTGATATTCAAGAGTATTATGCGAATACTGGCGGTTTGAAGAAAGCCGCAGAAAAGCAGCGCGGCAAAAAGGTTAACACGAGTTTTGTAGAAAGTTTTTCTCAGGATACAACTCCGCGCAATTTAGAAGATTTGCTGCGCTTGGAATATCGAACTAAGTTGCTAAATCCTAAGTGGGCTAACGCGATGGCAAATCAAGGTTCGGGCGGCGCTTATGAAATTTCGCAGCGGATGACGGCGTTAATTGGTTGGGGCGGAACGGCTGATTTTACTGATAGTTGGGTGTACGATCAGGCGGCTGATACTTATGCTTTAGATGAAGAGATGGCGAAGAAGTTGCGGGAGGCTAATCCTGAAGCTTTTCGCAATATTGTCGGCAGAATGTTGGAGGCTAACGGGCGTGGTTTGTGGCAGCCGGATGCGGATAAGTTACAGCAGTTGCGAGAGTTGTATGAGTTGACAGATGAGAAGATTGAAGGGGTGACAGTGTAGTTTTTTTAGTCTAAATATTAACTGGTTCCTAGGCTATGCCTGGGAACCGATATCCAGAGGCTCTGCCTCGCCAGCTTCCATGAAAATTGGAGGCAGAGCCTCCGGATCTGCGTTACCAGGCAGATCCTGGTAACGAGTATAACGAGTAGAAAACCAGTAAAAGTACGGTAGATATCCCAGGAATGCTGTGAGAGTATATAACTGTTATGGTTGGAGTGCATTTATGAAGACGAAAAACCCAAAAGCGGTAACATTGGCTTCCCTCTTAGCGATGGCAACTTTGTCATCTATTTTGATGCCTGTTGCCACTGCGAAGAATTTTTCAAGTGAAGTCAAACCATTGCATCTGGAAAATCGATTGAGTCAGGCAGTTTTGCCAAAAATTAATGGATATTGGAACCTTCAGGTTCGTATTAATGGTTTTACACAACCAGGATTATCTAATGAAAGGGATTATTTAATTATTACCTCTCTTAATCAAAATGAAAGTAAGTTAACGGGAAATTTCATTGCTGCAAGTAGCAACGCCTGCAAACAGGCGCAAATATCTGGTACAGTTCAAAATAACCAAGTTAATTGGGTAATCAATTACACTGGCTCGTGCTGTAAAAATGCTCAAATGAGGTTTGAAGGTGTCCGCCGTTCTGCTGAGGTTATTGAAGGAAAATTAACCCCTGTTGGCACTCCATCTAACTGTAGTTTGTGGTTTGCAGATGTCACAGCAACCAAGAGACGAGACTAAAATTGGAGGCATAGCCTCCGGATCGGTGTTACCAGGCAGAGCCTGGTAACGAGTAGATAACGAGTAGAATTGGAGATTAAATACCTCGATCGCCCTGCGGTTTTGCTACAGGAACTGACGGTTTCTTGTTTGGAGAATTAAAAGCTCGATCGACCATATCTCCAAAGGGAACAAACTGCGGTGCAGATGATTGAGTTCCTGTTCTGAACGTTGTAACTGGCCCACCGCCGTCTTGGGCAAAATTAATCAATCTCGTTAAAGCATCACCGGGATTTTTAGCATTTCGCTTGTCTAGGGTGAACAGCAGATTTTGAGAGTTGCAGCGCCCCCGTCCGTTCACGTAACAAACTACGGGCAAGTTATTAACAATTCCTGTTGTTAACTGCAAGTTGCTTAATCTTCCGCCATTCTGGGCAACAGCTTTGGTCAATCTATTGGAAACAATTTGACAGCGCTGCCAAGGTGTATATTCGCGGCCGAACTCGGTAGATTTCCACAGAATCATCGGATCGGTCGTGACATTTCCGCGTCGCGCAATTGTAACAAAATTTCGACCGGAAGTAACGCACTGAAATGTTGTTCTAGTGCTATTCCAGTTGCTCGTTGGAGCTGCTTGCACTTGGCTTGCCAAGGCGACAGTACCGGCGAAAACTAAAGCGGATGCTAATAAGGGTGCAGTCAATTTCATAATAACTCCTGCCACTAAGGCAGCTAAATTTATGTAGGAAGTCATAGTTTTAGGGACAGGGCAGTATCTATTGGTGTCAATTTAAGGTTAAACCGGTAGTCCGCCAGGGAATGAATTCCCTGCCTCAAAGCGAAAGTCCTCTAAAGAGGACTGAGAAAAAGACTGTTAAACTCATTAGTCCTATGCAAGAGGACTTTCGCTATTAGGCAGGGGTTTTAACCCCTGCCGGACTAGGAGTTATACCTTAAGTTGTGACTAATAGGCAGTGTCGTGTCCCTACCTATTCAAATTCTGCAGGTTGGCTGTCGCACCCGGATATTTTTCAAATATTAAATCAGGTTAGTTGCACCTCACGTCTGTAGGTACATGGCAGTGTGGTGTGTTTATTTCAAAACTTGGGAACGCGGCTTTAGGGAAACTTGTGCCGCCGTGTCCTTGTTTCAAAACTTCCAGGCCACGGCGGCACAAGTTTCCTAGATAGTCTTTTTAGCTACATTCTGCAAAGCCAGGAGAGTCAACAATGGTAAGTAAAACTACAAGGACAGCTCCGAAATTGGCTGGCAAATAACTTTTTATGAAACCTCGAATCATTGTTGGCGGGTTGGGCCACACGGGACACAAGATTTTTTGTTTGTTGAGACAGCAAGGAGCGATTGTGGTTGGTATTAGCGATCGCCCAATTCGCGGCGAAACTTCTGATGTGGTTGTCGGCAATTTGCAAGCAGCTTCTACCTTGTTGGCGGCTGGCATTCAAAACGCTCACACTTTAGTAATTGCAGGAGACGATGATGCTGTAAATTTGGCAATTTTGATGCAAGCGAGGATTCTCAATCCTCAGATTCGCATCATCAACAGATTGTTCAATACTAGCTTGGGCGACAGAATTGACCACACTTTGCCCGATCACACTTCCATGAGCGTTTCATCATTGGCTGCTCCGGTTTTTGCGTTTGCGGCTCTCGGAAATCAGGCTATCGGACAGTTGCGTTTGTTCGATCGCACTTGGCCGATTCACGAAGAATATATCGATGAAACACATCCTTGGAAAAATCGAAAACTGAGCGATTTGTGGGAAGATCGATCGCGAATGTTGATTTATTATCTGCCGGCTGCTAACAAAACTGATTTAGTATCGGCGGTGCTTGCCGATCGGCAGTGTCAGCAGGGCGATCGGCTAATTGTTGCCACTCAGCCGACTATCCACAGCCCCCAAAAAACTTTAACTCAAAAACTGCTAAAAACATTAACTAGGCTGCACAGATTTCAGCAGCACAGCCAAGCAGCAGTAATTGTTGTACTGACGCTGCTGGCCATGATTGCCGTTGCTACTGCCACCTATATTTGTGTTGACGAGCATATCTCAATTGTCGATTCTCTGTATTTTTCAGTAGGGATGATTACCGGAGCCGGAGGCCATGAAAAAGTTGCCGAACAAGCTCCCGAAAGCATTAAACTATTTACAGTTGTCATGATGTTAGTTGGAGCCGGCATCATCGGTATCTGCTACGCACTGCTCAACGATTATGTATTGGGAACTCGCTTTACCGAATATTGGGATGTGGCGCGAGTTCCGCAGCGCAATCATTACATTATCTGCGGACTCGGAGGAATAGGTATCCAAATTGCTAAAGAACTGCACACTAACGGTTACGATATTGTGGCGATCGAGCAAGATCCAAACTGCCGATTTCTGAACACGGCTCGCTCAATGAAAATTCCGGTCATTCAGGGAAGTGCCAGTTTACCCGCAACTTTGGAAGCTGCTAATGTTAAGCAAGCTGCAGCACTTTTGGCGGTAACTAGCAGCGATATGTCTAATGTCGAAATTGCCTTGAGCGCTAAAGGATTGGCACCAAAACTATCAGTGATTGTCCGCAATCAAGACCCACATTTTGCTTTGATGGTGCAGCAAGTTTTTGAGTTTGAAGGAGTTTTGAACCCGACGGAATTGGCTGCTCCTGCTTTCGCGGCGGCGGCGATTGGAGGCCGAATTTTGGGCAACGGAATGACTGCTGACAGTCTGTGGGTTTGCTTGGCCACATTGATTACGCCAAACCATCCTTTCTGCGGCCACCGCATTCAAGATGCTGCTAAGTCTGCGGATTTTGTGCCTCTGTATGTGGAAACTAATTGTCAAACTCTCCACGGCTGGGATTTACTGAATTGCTGTTTGAGTACGGGGGATGTTTTGTATTTGACGATGCCGGCGAATCGGTTGGAGCAACTGTGGAGAACGACCTCGGAATTAATTAAAACTTAATGGTTTGACGCGGGAATTTATGTTGCCGATCGCTCAATTGCAACTACAAACCTGATAAAATGGGCTCGGTCTAGTAAATAAGACTTACGACTAATCCTCAGAAATCCGGTTTCTGAGGGCAAGTTCTAGTATAAATAATCAACAGACTCTCAATTAGTTGCGATTTAGAATGAGAAAATTTTTAGGATTAGTTGTGTTTGGGATGATCGTGGCGATCGCCTCTGTAGCTGTCGCCGCTCAACCTTTGTTTCTCGCTTATCCTCCCGCAAACCACAAAACTACAGCCGATCGCATCTTTTTAATCGGTACAGCGCCCGCACCGGGACAAGTATCGGTAAATGGCAACCAAATTTCGCGCACCGCAGCCGGCCATTTCGCCCCGACTTTTCCGCTGCAACTCGGCGAAAATGTCTTTACCTTGCGTTACGAAAATCAGGAAGTCAAAATTAAGGTGACGCGCGAGTCGAATCAGCCGGAAGCCCCTGTAGGATTGGCTTTTGCTAAAGATTCCCTGACGCCGAAAGTCGATGTGGCGAGTTTGCCGGGGGAATATATTTGCTTTGGGGCGATCGCACCTGCGAATGCTCAAGTTTCGGTAAAATTGGCGGGCATTACTATTCCTTTAAAAGCGCGATCGCAAGTCGAACTACCCGACAATAAATCTGTACTATTAGGTGAAAACTCCCCGATCAAAAAAGGCGGCAGCCAACAGTATCAAGGCTGCGGGAAGACGCCCCCCAACCCCCCCTTGCTAAGGGGGGGCAATGAGTCTAATGCCGCCTTAGCAAGGGGGGGTAATGAGTCTAACTCCTCCCTACCCAAAGGAGAAAAAATTGATTTAGGAGTGCCTGTATTTGAGCTAACAATGAACGATCGAACTATCAGCCAACAAGGTACTGGCAAAATTTCTATTCTTTCTCCGGCTGACTTAGAAATAGCCGAAGTAACAGCAGATCCTGGTGTCGCCAGAACCGGGGCGAGTACAGATTTTTCTCGAATGACACCGCTGCCGAAGGGAACGCGAGCAACAATTATCGGGCGCGAGGGAGAATGGCTCAGACTCGATTACGGTGCTTGGATTAAAGCCTCGGAAGTGCGAATTGTCCAGGATTCAGTGCCTGTGCGATCGATTATTCGCAGTGCCAGTTCGCGTCAAGTTTCCGGCTGGACAGAGGTGTTATTTCCCTTAGAAATACCCGTCCCAGTCACCGTGCAGGAAGGAGAACGCACTTTCACTTTAACCCTGTACAATACTACCGCTCAAACTGACATTATTCGCCTCTCTGATGACCCGGTAATTTCGCGTTTGGAATGGCAACAAATCGCGCCACTGCAAGTACAATACACTTTTAATCTCAAATCTGCCCAGCAGTGGGGCTATAAATTGAGATACGAGGGTACAACTTTAGTGCTGTCTTTAAAAAACCCGCCGGTGAATACAAGCATGATGCCTGTGTCGCAAGCAAAGCCGCTGTCGGGAATTAAGATTCTCATCGATCCTGGACACGGCGGGCCGGAGGATTCAGGTGCTGTGAGTCCAGTGGGAATTAGGGAAAAAACAGTAGCTTTAACAGTGTCGAAATTGGTGCAACAGGAATTGGTAAATCGAGGCGCGAATGTGGTAATGACGCGGGTAGAAGATGTCGATTTGGATTTGCCGCCGAGGGTGGAAATGATTCAAAAAGAAGAACCTGCGATCGCAATTTCAATTCACTACAATGCTTTGCCGGATAACGGCGACGCCATTAAGACTAAAGGCGTCGCCGCTTTCTGGTTTCACCCGCAAGCGCACAGTTTGGCAATGTTTTTGCACAATTATTTAGTTGCCAAGTTGAACCGTCCGAGCTATGGTGTATTCTGGAACAACTTAGCCATGACTCGTCCAGCAGTGGCTCCATCTGTTTTAATGGAATTGGGATTTCTGATCAATCCCGAAGAGTTTGAATGGATTTTGAATCCGACAGAACAGAAGAAATTAGCTGAGGCGATCGCCCAAGGTGTTACCGAATGGTTTGCCTCAGTCAAATAACAGTTAGTAGTAAGCACTGAAGCCCGTCTCAAAAAAATCATAGTCAGGACTTCAGTTCAGCCAATTCAAGGAAATGAAATAATGCTAATTTTTACTCAATCAAAAGCCTTTTTTATTGCAGCCGTCGTTGCAAGTTTTAGCTTCTCACTTTACAGCTTTCCTGTTTTCGGCAAGCAGCAAAGCCTTGCTCCCGCAAAAGCAGAAGCTTTAAAAAAGCAAACTCAATGCTCGTTTATTACAGGTGAAGGTGGCGCTGTTAACATTCGCAAAGGCCCAGGCAATAAATACCCGGTTGTTGCTAAATTGAAAAGGGGAGACGGAGTTAGGGCTGTCAGCAGACAAGGTAATTGGGTGAAAATTGCGGCTAGATTTTCTGGTAATCCTCCTAATGAAACTTTGACAATCCTTGACGGTTGGGTGAACAATCAATTTATTAATGGCTGTTCCGAAGACCAATTTGACAGGTGGCGAAAATAGGGAATTTCGTAGGGGCGGATTTTACAGACAATATATAACGAGTACAAACAATCTATATAAACCCGCCCCCACACCACCAATAACCTACATAAACCTTGATTTGTATCGCAGGATAAAAACATATATGGGGATTTACCGTTGGGTGGGGGCGGGTTTACTATATTGTCGATTATTAACAATTAGTGTCTGTGAAACCCGCCCCTACGATCGGCGGTTGAAACCGCAACTACACTTGCCTTGCGTCCGCGCAACGCGAGACTTTAAAGAAAAGGAGATTTAAAATCGGATGTGATGTAAAAAAGACGATCGCCCTGATTCATTGTTGCATTCTCAACCAGCTAAACACCTGTTCGGCGGTGATATTCAGGGGAATCATTTCGGGAACAGGAACGACATCGCTACCTTCGCAGAATTGCGGTTGTTGGTTGGGTAAAAACGCTAAAATCGATCGATCGTCTGGATCGATTAGCCACCCCAACTGACAATTATGTTGAAGACAGTGAAGAATTTTTCTAGTTACGCGATTTGAGCTTTGTTGTGGCGACAGGATTTCGATCGCCCAATACGGTGCAATTAGCACATCATCCAACGGTTCACCGCTCTCATCAAATTCAATTTGTTCCCACAATAGTACCGCAATATCTGGAACAATCGATCGACCGCCAAAGGTACACCGCAACTCTGGAAAAGCATAAGCTATCTTGGGAGTTTGCGTCACCTGATTAATTTCGTTGCAGGTTCTTAATTGCAATAGGCTGTGCTTTGTTTTCGGCATAGGTTTTTGGATAATCTCGCCCTCAATGTATTCGCTAGCCGGTTTAGTTTCTGGCAGTTTCAGAAATTGTTCAAGAGTAAGGCGCTCAGTTGCGATCGTCATAAATAAATTCCTCAATTCTACCTATCTTCAGTGTAATCCAAAAAATATCTATTTTGCATAAAATTTGTGTTACCTCGCCTAATTTTCCGGAACAATTTGCTGCTTAAATTCAAACAAATTAGGATTTTTGGGGTCATAAAAAGCCCGCAACCAATGCACGTTTGGAGAACCAAAAGTTTCAACTCTAGTAAAATTTTTCATTCTAGGTAATTGAGTCTCATCGGTAAAATGGGGTAAAGGTTTATCGATGCGGAAATAGTGAGTATCGCCGTGGACGAATACAACCTGCCCAGGGAAATTGCCTGTTTCTGTTTCCAGAGTTGCGATAAAATCGTTGTAGCCGCTTCTTCTTTTGTCCGTCGGATCGAATTCAAATCCCGGATTTGCCTGTGCAACTAACACAATTCCTTTGCTGTTGCTGCGTTTGGCTAAAGCAAAAGATTCTTCGATCCAGGCTAAGTTAGCCCAATTGCGATCGGCATATTCTGCATCTGCTTCGGGAGTGCGGCCAAAATTGTTGTTGCTTCCCGGCATATTAATCGCCAAAAACACAACTCCATGATAAATCCAGCGAACATTTTCGCGGAATTTAGCAAACTGCGGGTTTTCGCTTTGACGGGTGAGAGTTAAGGTGCGCTTTCCCAAACTTTGATTACCGTTGCTAAATATTTCCCGCAGTTTAGCGAGTCTTTCTACTGGATCGTAACTGCCGTTATTTGAACGGTGGCAATCCGTCCATTCATTATCGCCATAGGCAAGAATAAACGGCATCTCAAAATTGTCAAATAACTGCTTGCGGCTGACAAAAGTTGCATCATCGCAGACGCTAGAACCGTTTTTAATGTCGCCGTCGTGGACTACAAACGCTGCGGGCGATCGATTGATATCTGCAATCAAATTCGGAAATTTTGCTTCTTGTTCGGCACTGTAGGGCAAATCGCCAATCAAGGCAAATTCAAAAGGTCTATTGACCGAAGTTTGAGCGTAAGTTAAAACGCCAAAACCCGTAATTGCTACAAAAACAATAAAGGCAAGAATTAGATAGTTATTTTTCATTTTTTTTATCCGTAACTAAATTAGTTATGATACCATATAAGCCGACAAATCACTCTCAAAAATCATGAATTTTCGTCGGTTGCTCTCGGTAATTGCCATGCTTTCGATCGCAGGCTGCAATATCCAAACGCCACAAACCAACACACAGCCGACAGAAAGTCGTAGCTTGCGGGGCGGGACGCCATCGCCAATTGCAACCCCTGTTTCCGCCGAACCAAAGTCTGAGATCGAAGAAGCAAAACTAATTGCTGTCGGCGACATTATGATGCACAGTACCCAAACGCGATCGGGCTACGACGCAAAAAAGCAAACATACAATTTTGACAGTTTCTTCGCACCAGTTAAAAGTATCCTGTCAACAGGCGATTGGGTCATCGGAAATCTCGAAACACCTTTAGCGGGGGAAGATGCGGGCGGATATACGGGATATCCGCTATTTAACGCACCGGCTCAATTAGCGGATGCTGCTAAAAAAGCCGGATTTAATATATTGACAACCGCGAACAATCATGCTTTAGACCGGGGAGAAAAAGGGGTAATTAGGACGATCGCTAATCTGCGCGATCGTAAAATTGCTTCCACAGGAACAGCCGAATCGAAAGCTGCGAGCGATCGTACTTTAATCAGCACTAAAAACAACATTTCACTAGCCCTGCTAGCCTACACCTACGGCACAAACGGCATTCCCGTACCCAAAGGCAAAGATTACTTAGTTTCCCTAATTGACGAAAAAAAGATAATCAAAGATATTGCCAAAGCCCGCAAACAAGGAGCAGATATTATCGCAATTTCCCTGCATTTTGGCAACGAATATCAGCGACAGCCAAACACCCAACAAAAACAATTAGTGGAAAACCTATTAAAAGCCGGTGCAGATATCATTCTGGGCAGCCATCCCCACGTCGTCCAACCTTACAAAATTTTTAAATTCTCCGGCAAAAATGGGAAAACCCGCAAAGCTGTAGCAATTTATTCAATGGGAAACTTCATTTCCGGTCAGAATAAAAAATATACAGACCTAGGCGTAATTTTTCAAGTAAATATTCGCAAAATCTTTCCCGAAAAAACAACAGAAATTACAGAGGTAAAAACACATCCTACTTGGGTGCAAAGCTACAGCTTGAACAACAAATTAAACTACCGCGTTTTGCCCCTAGCAAAAACTGTCACCGATAAAAAAGATCCGCTATTAGCAACTTCAGAGTATCCGGTTCTCACAAGAGATTTGCAGGATATGAACAATCATCTTAATTCTTTAAATAAACCTCAAGATAAAAAGTAATCCCTCCCTTAAGCAGGGGGGAACTTGATAGCAATCTATCTAGGTTTTAGGTTTGAGGTTTTAGCTGAGATGCTTAGTCTATTCCACCTACCACCTACCACTTCTTTTTGAGAAGTGCCGCCTACACGTAAGTGAACAAACCTAGAGCGCTCTGAGTTAAAAATCTGTCCTGCAAAACGGCAATTAGTTCGTAATTTGAATTTTCTTCGCGGTAAATAGCAGTGCCAGAAATTCCCTGAATCGGAGAGCCATCTAAAATGTAGTCAGACGCACTTCCTTGCAGTTGAATTGTGTCTGCAAAGGGCAAATAATCAGTAATTAATGCGTAGTCAGCATCGCCGTCAACATTGTAGAAAGCCTGACCGGGCGCGCCGAGAACGAAGGTATCCAATCCTGTCCCGCCCACCAGCGTATCTGCATCAATTTCCGGCCCGTAACCGTAAGCAATTATTCGGTCATTTCCGCTACCGCCGTCTAAATAGTCGCTGCCATCGCGACCTACGCCACTATCAGTTAGGATGTCGTTTCCATCGCCGCCGTAAAGAGAATCATTTCCCGTCCCGCCGATGAGAAAATCATCTCCAAACTCGCCGTCTAATTTATCGTTTCCGCTACCTCCAATTAGGATGTCATCCGCATACCCGCCCCGCAGTTCGTCGTTACCGCTACCGCCATTTAATTGGTCGTATCCATAGCCGCCGTCTAGAAAGTCATCGCCATTTTCACCAAATAGTTGGTCGTCGCCAAAACCCCCATAGAGTGTATCGTCATCTTCGCCACCGTACAGAAAGTCGTTTCCGCCCAAGCCTACTAGAGAATCATCCCCTGCTAAGCCGTAGATGACATCATTTTCTGTAGTGCCTTTCAAGCTGTCTGCTTCTTCAGTTCCAGTGATAACCATTGTTTTAGTTCCTTAAATTGCTAGTCGCAAGCGCAAATCGTGCGAGCGAAATTTCCCTCAAAGTGGGATTGCACAATCTCAGAGGACGATCGCTCTCCCTTAATCACTTATATCTACTTTAACTATTTTAAAAATTTTCTACCAGTCGCTTGTTTGAGTGACACTAATTTTAGGGAACTCAACTGCTGAATTAGGCAATCTATCGCCCCTTCCACATCAGCAACCTGCTCAACATCGGGAATCTGTGGCGGCTGCACCATCACCACCGGAATTCCCAGTTCTCTAACCGCAACAACTTTAGCATAATTAGCATCGGCGTCGCTGTTTTTGCTAACAATTTTATATGGGATATTCTAATACTAATTGCCGCTCGTATTCCAATGTAAAAAGCCCCCTTGCTAATAACAATTTACCGTTAGGAACAGGAGTATTTAGTGCAGGAGGATCGATCGCCCGCATCAAAAACCAAATAGTCACTGATGTAGGGTGCGTCAGGGAAAACGATATTACCCGAAATCAGGGCAAGGCAGTGCCGTTTCCCTACAAATCGGGCGATCGTTACATCCGATCGCGCGATCGCCCGGAACTGCGCCAGATTCTGATGGATTTCTTCTGTATAATTCTCGCAGTTAGGACAAACTATTCTTGATGCTAAAACACCAGCGTAGAAAGTAAATTAGTCCCTCAATTTGATGACAAGTTTCCAGCTTGACTCCAAGCAAGTCTAATCGATAGTCTAAATGAAAATTCATCACTCTAACTGTATTGATTGCTATATTTTACGCCATAAACTCAGGAGAGTCTTTCCTTCTGCCTCCTGCCTCAAAACTGCAACTTCTAGCTTGGCTGCTTTCATTGAGATTTTCCCTACATACCTTCGGGATCTGATGCGATCGGGCGATCGACACAATTGCTGTAGGGAAACCGCACTACCCTTTCCTGACTGCTGTTTCCTTACCCGCAGTTTTTTTAAAGTCGCATAAATTTTCAGTAAATACCGATCTACACACTCCCCAAACCCAAAGTTAAAATATACCCAATAAAAAATAGCTCCTCCTAGCTGTTTTTTTGGCAAGCTAAATATCAGGGAGTGCATCTACGTGTCAATAAATAAAACGCTCAAAGGCAGAGCCACTACACCTGCCGCAGGTTTTACAATGATTGAGCTATTGATAATTATTTTAATCATAGGAATATTTTGTGCGATCGTCGCCCCCTCTTGGCTAATGTTTATCAACAACCACCGTTTAAAGGTATCAGTCGATCGAGCTTATTGGGCAATGGCACTTGCCCGCAGCAACGCCAAACGCGACAAAATTTCATGGCAAGCCAGCTTCAAACAAGTAGGAGAAAACGTACAAGTAGCAGTCCATCCAGCCGACATTCCCCCAGCCCAAATACCAGCCAGTCAATGGAAAAACCTAGAACCGCAAATTCAAATAGATACAGATGAAACAACAGTGCTCCAAGTAAATGAAAACAACGAGCAAAAAGAAAACGGCACAATCCGGCGAGTCATGTTCAACCACCGAGGTTGCCCCGTATCTCGAAGCGATCACGACTGCACGCTAACGAGTATCAGAGCAAAAGGAACCCTCACCCTATATCATCCCAATTTAAAAAACAGTCAACGCTGCATCATCATCTCTACTCTCCTAGGACATAAGCGCACCTCCAACAGACAATCAAAACCCAACGACAACAAAAGATATTGTTACTGACAGCGCGATCGATTATTTTGGGGTAGGGAAACGGCATTGCCGTGTCCTCCATCGCCTTGTTGTCGATGGGTTATATCATGTCCGATCGAGTGACCGCGATTAAAAGGGCGGGTTTTTGAGATTGTCAATTATGGGCCATTGGTAACAAGTTAAGCTAAGAAAGCATTTGTCAACCAGCAATTATGCTCAACATTTACTCGGATTTTGGGCATAAAACTGAGATTTGGGCGATCGTGCGATCGTGCCGAGGGTGATATTTATACTTACTCCCCCTCAAATCGTGAATTTTCCACTGCTAAAAAAGCAGTTTTTTTGAGTAATATGACTGATTGACAAATGCAATTAAGTCTTAACTTCTCACCAATGCACAAAGATTGAATTTTCTCGTGGAACGGGCCGGAAAGCCTGTTCATAAAAAGCTTATTGAGAATAGTGCCACATCTCAGATACAATCAACTACTTCTTACTCGGCGCAATCTTCTCAATAGAAATCAACGCCTCCATCACCGACTCCACAATCGGCGCCGCCACCGTACCCCCCGAACCGTCCTTCGGCTCATCAATCACCGCCAAAACCACATACCGAGGAGCCTCCACAGGCATGATCCCCACAAAGCTAGTAATAATCGCCTTGTCAGAATAACCCCCACCAGCATTAGCTTTTTGAGCCGTGCCCGTTTTTCCTGCAATCCGATACCCAGGAATTTGTGCAGCTTTCCCCGTACCACCATCAACCACAGTTTCCATCATTTCTAACACCTGCTTAGTAGTTTCCGGCGAAAAAACCTGCTTGGGAACCGGCCTCGGAAGCTTCCAATAAGCTTCACCGTTCCTATCAAAAAGTCCCCGCACAACGTGAGGAGTCACCAACTTGCCACCGTTAGCCAAAGCGCCGTTAAGCTGCACCAACTGTATCGGAGTAATCGAAAAACCTTGCCCAAAAGCCGTAGTAGCAACTTCCACCGGAGAGTTAATAAATTGCTCTCGATTTTTAAGCTGACTGGTTACTTCAAAAGGCAAATCTGTTCCCGCAGTTTGTCCGAGTCCGAGTTTTTCTAAAGCTTGATAGTAAAGAGAAGCTTTCATACTTCTCATTACGTGCACCATCCCGACATTGCTAGAATGTTTCAAAATCTCAGTAACAGTGGAAGGACCCCGCGCCCCTGCTTGTTTGTAATCGGAATTTTGGATAGTCCAGCCATCCATGTAAATCCGACCTTCGTCCTTAAACACAGTATTAGGTTTCACCGCACCCGCTTCCATAGCGATCGCCACATTAATCGCTTTAAAAGTCGAACCAGGCTCATAAACATCAGTTACAGCCCAATTTTTATAGCGCGACAAATCGAAATTAAAATATTGATTCGGGTCATAAGAAGGTTCCGCTACAACTGACAGCAATTCCCCGTTACGGGCATCCATCACAATCACCGTGCCCCGCTTCGCATCGTGTTGCTTCATTTTTTCCTTGAGGGCAATTCGGGCAGCCCGCTGCAAGCGACTGTCGATCGTCAATTGCAATTTCAAGTCATCAAGCTGCACAAATCCCGCCGTCAGCCGATCGGGAACCCAATTCCCATTGCTCGACCTGCTAAACTGAATCGACGGCATCGATCGTTCCAACAAATTCTGCTGGCTGTATTCCACCCCGGCTTGTCCCTTCCGTTCTCCGTCCACATAACCGAGGATATCCGCCGCCAACTCCTGCTGCGGGTAAAAACGCTGCTGCTGCCGCAGCAACTCCAAGCCATCGACCAGACTGTCTTTAATTTGCATCTGAGCGATGCGATCGGCAACCTCTTGAGGCAGAGACTCTGCAATTGTAATACCGCTTTCAGCAAGATTAAACCTGCGTATCAGTTCAGCTTCCGACGTAGTGCCCGGACTCCGTTCGATCGCCAGCATCGGAGCCAATTTAGCAGCAATTTCCGCCTTCGAGTGGTTAAACAACTTCGGGTGAGCGTAGAGCGTGTACACCTGTCTGTCGATCGCCAAAACATTCCCTGCGCGGTCAATTATCGGGCGTCTCGGTACAAACGGCTTGGTTTTGAGAGTTTGCTGCTGCTCGGCCTGTTTACGCAGCGCCGGAGCTCGCGTCACCTGCAAATAAAACAAATTCACAGCCAGCCCCAGCCCCCCCAGCATCAACACCGCCCAGACTGCCCACAAACGGAACTTGCTGCGCTTTAAACGCTCCCCCGGTCGCCCCCAAGATGCAGCCGTCTGTTGTGGCGATCGCCCGAAACTGCCCGAAGATCTAGGTTTGGCTGGTTTTTCCCACCCTGTACGCGCTGCGAAGCTATCGGGTAGGGAATCGCCCGCCTGTTTTGGGCGTTTGACATTCGGCGATCTGTAGCGGTCAAAACGGGGGTCGTAGCTCATGGCATTAAAAATTCAATAGCAAGTTAGAGCGTTTTAGAATTTATAATTTATAATTTATATTTTGAAAAATAAATTTTGCGACTGGGGAATGAGCAGTCCCTATCAGGGTGTGGATCGGACCTACAGTTGCATTCTGTTTTTTGAAGCGGTCTTAATTATTGTTAATCTGTAACTTTCGGTTAGAAGCAGAAAATCGATCGCGACTTGCAAAAAAGTCAAACAGGAAATTAGAGCCTCGGACACTCAGGCCCTCGGACACTCAGGCCCTCGGGCGCTCTACGCTTTGACCAAGGTTTAATAGCCCAGCGGTGTTTCCACACCGGCTCGATGCTCGAGAGCGGGCTCAGAATTTGGTGCCGCAACGGGCGATCGGGTTTCAGGGGCCGGCTGCAAGAAAATCGTATCCCCAGGATTCTGCGGAGCCAAACCGGTTTCGGGATTTTGGGCTTCTTTAGCAAGTTGGTGTTTCAAGACTTCGCTAGAAGCGCTCAATTGCTGTTCCCGGAGGCGCAGAGTTTCCAGTTTTTGATACTCCTGACTCCAGCGCTGCTCGCCGTAAACTGTCAAGCCGTAGAGACTCAGAGCACCGCCCAAAAGCATAACTGCTACCACTGAGGAGGCGCGCTGTGCCTGCAGGAGCGATCGCAACCACACTGGCTGCTGCTGGCGATCGGGCAGGACTTTGATAACCGATGCGGACGACCGAGCAATCGCCTGTTCGTCGGCTGGCGAGTAGTTGGGCAATACCGGCCCTGTCTTCGCCCGCCTAGCTCGCGCAATAGAAGTAACTTTGCTTTTGGCTGCGCCAGCAGCGGGCTTGCGGGTCGATCGGGAGCGGGGAGAATCCGGGGATCTGATAGCAGCGGTCATAGAGTTCACCAATACGTAAAGTGGGGTAGCTTCAGCTTGATTGAGGTTAAGAGTTTTTTGTCTCCCCGATCGCCAGTGGTGGCCATCTGCGTTCGATCGGTTATCCTTACCAAGGATACCTCACAAGCCAACCAACCCATCCTACCACTGGTCTCTTTGACTTCAGGATTTGCCAAAAAAAAGAAATCTTTGCTGGTTAGCGATAATCTATGTGAAATTTATTGATAAATGCAGTATTGTAATCAACGAGCGAATCGTTGAGCTATTCGTGCCAGCATTGTTTCTCAAGTAAACTATTCCCTTCCTTGCGATGGGTCTTCAATGTTAAGGAGTTTTTATGAACAAGGGATTAATTCGTTTGACTTTGGTAGTGGGCTTGGCAGCAGCCCTCGGCGCCTGCGGAGGTGAAGGTGGCGGCGGCGGTGGCGCTAGCCCGACTCCGGGCGGCACTACTACTACTCCTCCTGTTTCTGCTCCACCAGCAACTAAGGAAACTCCAAAGGCTACTCCAGGGGCTGAAAAGTCTCCTGCTGGTGGAACTACTACTCCATCTCCTAAAAAGCCCTAACTAGGGCTATCCCGGAGTATGTGCCCAACGAGCCTAGCCTGCGGGTGAAAAATGGTTTGCTCCTCGCATTTTTCAATCTCATCGGTCTAGGTCTCAAGTTGGGTGTTAGTGATTGTCTGATGCTTTTACTACTAAAGTTCAGTACGTCCCCTTACAGCAGCAAAGTCCGATGATTCGCTGCGTTACCAGAGCATTCCCTTTCAAGTAGAAAATTTGACTCCCGGCCTGCACGTTTTGAAACTCAACCCTGTGACAGGATGTTTGAGGAAATGGCCAGTGCTGCTGCCTCAACTCGAAGGTCAACCGGAGGCGATCGCAGACTCGACGCAAATTTTGCACTCGATCGAGTCTCGCTTGCCTTCCCCGCCGCTGTTCCCACAGACGAGAGGAAAGCAAGCTGAGGCTTGGATGCTCGAAGACTGGCTCGATGAAAGGAGTGGCATTGCTACTCGATTTGTTGACTACGAGTTTCGCACCGGTGCGGGCAAGTAAATCGACCCGTCTGTGTTGAGCCACTTTAGTGGTTCAATTGGCGCCTGGTCAGTTCGGTATTAAGCCTGCCTCGGCAAAACTCGCTTCAGTTGCGCCTGAGTGCTGCTTTAAACCTATTGCATCGTCGCTGGTAGGATGGTGCTAGTTGGGTAGGCGATGCCTTGAGCATGGCAGATATTGCTTGCTGCTGTCACCATGCTGAGTCCTTTAGCTTTGATTCCTCAATACCGAGTTAAGTATGCTTAGCTGTTTGAGAGTATTGCCCAAATTCACTAGCTTTGCGGGCAAACCCAGCCTCCGGGATGTGAAAGTCTACCGATCGGGCGATCCTCCCTGCCTGAACATTCCAGGTAAACTATTAACTGCTCCCCAACACTTACAGGGTTGACCCTCCGGCAGCGGCCAATCGACAATAGTTTGAAAAATTCAAGTATCACATATTAAATAATAAGTCAAGGATATTTGAGAAAAAATATAAATTTTTCAATTTGTTTTAATATTTCTATACTTAGATGTTAGCAGTAAAACCCCAGCTCGGCGGCCGGCAAGGCAACAGCCTGCTGTGTGCACAAGGGCGCGCGCTGGATCTGTAGCAGGCAAGATCGTGCTAATCAGTGGTAGGATCAGCGATCAAAAATGTATCGAAATGTAAAGTGCAGCGCCGCTCTAGGTTTTGAAAGCCATTTAGTTAAAAGATTGAGGTAAGTAGTTTTATGCCCGCGACCGTCCCCTTTGAACAGATTGACCGAATTGTTTGGAATCAGCACCACGATCCATTTGAAGTGCTAGGCCCTCACGCGATCGAAGAAAATGGCAAAAAAGTCTGGGCCGTCCGAGCTTATCTGCCGAATGCGGATGCGGTATCAGTAGTTTTGCCGGAGGCCAGGGCCGAATACGCGATGAAATCAGAGCATCACCCTCACTTTTTTGAATGTACGATCGACACCCCAGAACTAGCAAACTATCAATTGCGGGTCAAAGAAGGGGAACACGAGCGCTTCATCTACGATCCCTACGCCTTTCGATCGCCCAAACTCACAGAATTCGACCAGCACCTATTTTCAGAAGGCAATCACCACCGCATTTATGAAAAACTCGGGGCGCACCTCACCGAGGTAGGCGGCATCACAGGAGTATATTTTGCCGTTTGGGCTCCGAATGCCCGAAATGTGTCAGTTTTAGGAGATTTCAACTATTGGGACGGCCGCAAACATCAAATGCGGAAATCGCAAAACGGCATCTGGGAATTATTTATTCCGGGACTATCCGTGGGAACTTCCTACAAATACGAAGTGAAAAACCAAGACGGACATCCCTACGAAAAGTCCGATCCTTACGGTTTCCAGCAAGAAGTGCGGCCGAAAACAGCATCAATTGTCACCGACTTAGACACCTACACTTGGCACGACAGCGCTTGGATCGATAAGCGGCGGCACACGGACCCACTGACGCAGCCGATTTCCGTTTACGAATGCCACATCGGTTCTTGGCTGCACGCCGCTACTGACGAACCCGCCGTGCTACCAAATGGGGAAATAGAACCCCCCGTGCAGGTTTCGGAACTCAATCCCGGGGCGCGCTTTCTGACTTACCGGGAATTAGCCGATCGGCTGATACCCTACGTCAAAGATTTGGGATTCACTCACATCGAAATGCTGCCGATCGCCGAACATCCTTTCGACGGTTCTTGGGGCTATCAAGTAACCGGCTATTTCGCCCCAACTTCCCGCTACGGCAAACCTGAAGATTTCATGTATTTTGTTGACCAGTGCCACGCCAACGGCATTGGCGTACTGGTGGACTGGGTACCGGGACATTTCCCCAAAGACGGCCACGGCTTGGCTTTCTTTGACGGAACTCACTTGTACGAACACGCCGACTCCCGCAAGGGCGAACACAAAGAGTGGGGAACCCTAGTATTTAACTACGGCCGCAACGAAGTGCGGAATTTCCTAGTATCAAACGCTCTGTTCTGGTTTGACAAGTACCACATCGACGGGATTCGCGTAGATGCCGTAGCCTCGATGCTTTATTTGGATTACTGCCGCGAACCCGGAGAATGGCTGACCAACCAGTACGGGGGCCGGGAAAATATCGAGGCTGCTGATTTTCTGCGTCAGGCGAATCACGTCATTTTTAGCTATTTCCCAGGTGCGCTGTCGATCGCCGAAGAATCTACCTCTTGGCCGATGGTATCTTGGCCGACCTATGTAGGGGGTTTGGGCTTCAACCTGAAGTGGAACATGGGTTGGATGCACGATATGCTCGACTATTACCACATGGACCCGTGGTTCCGCCAGTTCCACCAGAACAACGTAACTTTCAGTATGTGGTACAACCACAGCGAGAATTTCATGCTGGCTTTGTCCCACGATGAGGTAGTCCACGGCAAAGCCCACATCATCGGGAAAATGCCAGGGGACGAATGGCAAAAGTTTGCAAACGTGCGGTGTTTGTTTACTTTTATGTTTGCTCATCCCGGAAAGAAAACGATCTTTATGGGGATGGAGTTCGGCCAGTGGCAAGAGTGGAACGTTTGGGGAGATTTGGAGTGGCGTTTGCTGCAATTCGAGCCGCATCAAAAGTTGAAGCTGTTTTTTAAGGATTTGAACAATCTGTACCGCAGCGAAACGGCACTTTACAGTCAAGATTTTGCTGAGGATGGGTTTGAGTGGATTGATTGCAGCGACAACCGGCACAGTGTCGTGGCCTTTGTGCGCCGAGAGAAGGATGGCGACGAGTTTGTGGTGACGGTGTGCAATTTTACGCCCCAGCCGCACTCTCACTATCGCGTAGGAGTGCCGGAACCCGGTTTCTATACGGAGTTGTTTAACAGCGACGCGCGGGAATACGGCGGTAGCAATATGGGGAATTTGGGGGGCAAGTGGACTGATGAGTGGTGGTTCCACAACAGTGCTTATTCGATCGACTTGTGTTTGCCACCTTTGGGGGTGTTGATTTTAAAGCTCGATCGGGCAAAAACAACAGCAAAATCTCAAGAGTTTTAAGTTGTGAGTCGTGAGACTTTTGAGTTAAGAAGAATCAAAACTTTATTAAACCTAAAAATTTGAGGGTATTCAGAAACCCGGTTTCTCTAAGAAATCGGGTTTTTTTTGTTTTGTTGTGGTGGTGAATATCTGGACTGGGTGACAAACCCGTCAAAAGACCTACTGATGGCGGAGCGTTGCATAATAGCGGGATGATTTTGATTTTTTTTTAGGTGCGATCGTGCTCCAAAAGGCGTGTATTTTCACAGCAGGCGGGACGCCTGACCCCTACTCCCCACAAGAATCATCCTCCAATTGTGCCAAGCCGAATTAATGATAATTAGGTGCAATAAACTACCATTTTTTCAGATGTGTATCATGGCTATGTTCTTGATTAGATGTATGTTCTGAAGGGGTTGTCATCTTCTTTTTTAAGTGGTATTAATTACCAATGCCAATTTTTAATACCCAACTTTTAATTATCAATTTTTAATTTCGAGTATCGGAAGCGCCAAGATTATAAGAAACTTTTGACGGCTCAACTGTTACTACTTCCGAAATAGATTGTTCTGCCACTGCCTCTAAAGTTGGCAGTGGTAGATGCTTCATTTCCCAAACTTTCAGCAAAATTAGATATTCATAAAAAGCTTGCAGCGTGCACCAAGCCAATCCCGCTTGACCGTCAAGAAATCCGCCGAGTAAAATATACATATAGAAAAAGCGCACCACAGGCCGCAAAGGCAAGCGCAAAGAAAAATCTTTCAAAGCGCGGCGCCTTTCCACCTCCGACGCGCCAAACAATAAATCCCACCAATTTACTTGACCCGCTTCTAATTGACGGAGAGTTTCAGCCGCCTCGTCAGTCGAGTAGCGGTTGTGCTTTTCAATCCAGCGCGAAAGACCTTTGCTGCAAGTATAGTGAGGGTAAGTTTCCTTCAAAAAGTGAGTAGGCCCGTTGCAGACTTCCCGTTCAGTGTGACCGTAGTCAGTAAACCACACTCGGTCTTTGCGAAAGAGACGCATTTGATAGCGGGGATATTGAGTGCTGCGGCGAATCCAGCGCTCCATAAATATTACTTTTTCAGCTACGTAATAGCCGATATATTCTTGACTTTCGATCGCCTTTAAGCATTCAGCAAACAGTGCAGGCGTCATCCGCTCGTCAGCTTCGAGGATGTAAACCCATTCGTACTTGCACGGGACTTCTTGGAGCATCCAAGTCCGCTGGCGTCCGTGAGTTTCAAAGCGGTGCTGCACTGTTTGCACGGCATAGTTCTGAACAATCTCAAGGGTGCGATCGGTGCTGAAAGAATCAACTACAATGATATCGTCACAAAGCAGTGCCGATTCAATGCAAGCGGCGATATCAATCTCTTCGTTGTAAGTCAGAATATAAATTGAGAACATTCCCAGCTTTCAGTAAGGGCAAACTATTGGGTAAACAAACTATTTTTCAGGGATGTCTCGACCAGCGCGATCCCTGCCAGCGCCGGTCAATTTTTGCGGCGGCCGAACCGCAGAATTCCCATACTTCTCAATCCCGTCCAACCAACAGTAATGTAGCCGATCGCTAACAGCAAACTGGTGATTCCCGTCTGCAAACTCGAATTTCTCGATCGAGTTCTTAACTCTTTCTCTTTTTGTTGCTTGCGGGTGCGAATCTCGTTGCGAGCTTGAGTGGGAAGTGCTTGAGCTTGCTGTTCCAGGAATTTGTCGAGGGCTTTCGGGTCATTTTTCGACTCCTGAAGCACAGCTTTCAATTCCTTGGGAACCTCTGGACTCTTGAGTGCTTGTTGCAGCTTCCCGTTGTCTTCCAGCAGCGCCCCTATCTGGGTGCGGCGCTGGCTTTTGAGCTGTTCTACCTGAGCTTTAAATTGAGGGCTTTTAAGTTGTGCCTCAAGTTGACCTTCCGCTTGTCCCGCTTCTGTCTCGACTTGAGCCAGAGCATCCTTGAGTTCCAAACGAGTATTGTTGAGGTGAACGGGAACCAGAGATAGGTAAACTAGACCTAACAAGCTGGAAATCAACAGCGCCCAGAAGCGCAAGTCCAGCCAAACCTTGCGTCGCTCAATAGAGACTCCACTGCTGCTGTCCACCCAAAAGCCAGTCATCAGGAGGGCGATACCGATCAAAGGAATAATGCCCTTGTCAACTATCTGAGTTGCAGCAGTCAACTGCCAGCCTCGATTCAGAAGGTCTGAAGTTTCTCCCGGCAGCGACAGAACAATGCAGTCAAGCAAAGCAGAGAGAATCAAGATAATCCCGACTACTTTGAGAGTTCGAGCAGCTACTGAAGAAAATTGACGGCTATTACTTGCTTTCATAATTCGTGTTAGATAATTCTACACCGTGAGATTCAAGGGGGTAGTTGAGTGGATTGTGTTGAACGAGTTAAGCTATTTTCCACCAAAATAGCTGCTTCGGGTACCGAACTCGACTTTCCTGTTGGTTTTCACAGGCTGCGGTTGCGACCCAAAAGGTCGAATTTCTGTACAGCTATCTAGAGTTGGACACAGGAGGCTGTGCGCTTCTGGGTTGGCTGTAAAGCTTGGTCAAGATTGCGCCCAGAAACTGCAGCAAGCAACTGCTGGCTTCTTCTATAGTCTGACGAATCCAGCGTAAAGATGAGCTCTGCACGCTTGGGTTCGGTGCTTTTAACTAGCTTTCGCTCGCGCGGCGGTGTCAGAAATAATAGACACAGGAGGAGCGCGTTTTGTTGGGTTTTACCCCCTAGGGCTCCCACTACCCGATCGCCTGCCCGAGGCGGTGGAACTAAATCCCTTGTCTTATAGTAATTGATATAAGAGAGGGCGGGAATAAATAATTGTTTTCCAACCTTTTTAGCCTCCAATTACCAACAGCAGGATACGGCCGTCACAGATAGACGAGTAGCTGTTTTTTTGTTGGCAATTATGTTTTTCAGCTCGGCTTCGCCGTCGGTAATTTTTACTTATCCATTCTTCGTTCAAGCTTACCAATTACTAATTAATAGTTACTCACAAGCAATAATTAATTAGTGGCAGATTGACTGATTGATTATTTAATAGCACAAGTGCAAAATATCACATTATTTGGTAGGATAATTTTGAGCGCTGTTCAAATTGGGTGGTAATGACTGCAATGATTTCTGATGTTTACAGGTTGAGAGAACTTGAAAGATCGATCGCATCCGATCCGGACAAGTGGCGTCCGATCGTGTTTACTAACGGGTGCTTCGATATCCTGCACTGCGGTCACGTCCGCTATTTGCAGGCGGCAAAAAATTTGGGGCGATCGCTTGTGGTGGGCTTGAATAGCGACGCCAGCGTGCAAGCTATCAAACCGCAGCAGCCGGGATTGCCACCCCGCCCGATCGTACCGGAAAATCAGCGAGCCGAAGTGTTAGCAGCCCTCAAACCGGTAGACGCCGTAGTAATTTTTTCCGAAATTACAGCAACTAAACTGATAAATATCCTGAAGCCTGATATATACGTTAAAGGAGGCGACTATCAAGTCGAAACTCTGCCGGAAGCACCGGCCGTTATCGCCGGAGGTGGCAAGATTTCCTTGATCGAAATAGAAGTTCCGAGTTCTACCAGTGCGATCGTCAAACGCATTTTACAATTCGGTACTTAACCCTCGATCGCAAACAGCAAACAGTGAGCTAAACTCAGAAGTTGCCCCATCAAAAAACACGCTTGGTGCGCGCGTGCGAAGCTATCCCGTAGAGAATCGCTCGTACAACTTCATCCCAATTGCTAAGCAGGAGATAATTTTAATGGAACTCACAAGCAATAACACGATCGCGGAAATCATACAAAGACACAAAGCAGAGTTACTAGCAGACTGGCTCAAAGAACTGCAAAATACCGGGCTGCGGCGGGACGACTTGATGAGAGCCAAAGAATTGCGCTCCGAGTGTCAAGAGTTCCTGCAATTGCTCCACATTGCAGTGGGGCACGGTAACTTTAGCGACATCCAGACACCCGAATGGGAAAATATGCGGGTGCTGCTAGCAGAAGTTTCGCGATCGCGCGTTCAGAGAGGCTTTACTCCCTCAGAGATAGCGAGTTTCATTTTATGCTTCAAAAAGCCATTGTTCGATCGGCTTTGTCACGAACTCACACAAAACCGCGACGCACTTGTCGAACAACTTTGGCTTTCCACCAGTTTATTAGACCAGCTTGGCCTTTGGGTGACAGAAATTTTTCTCAAAGCTCGCGAAGAAGTCATCGAACGCCAGCAGCAAGAAATGCTCGAATTGTCAACACCCGTCGTCAAACTTTGGCAAGGCATTCTCGCTTTACCCATGATCGGGACTCTCGACAGTGCCCGCACTCAAATAGTCATGGAAACTCTGTTGCAGGAAATCATGGAAACCGGCTCAGAATTTGCGATTTTAGACATTACAGGCGTGCCGACTGTTGACACTTTAGTTGCTCAACATTTATTAAAAACTGTAGCCGCCGCCCGTTTAATGGGTACTGAGTGCATCATCAGCGGCATTCGCCCGCAAATAGCTCAAACCATAGTTCACTTGGGAGTGGACTTGCAGGATATTCTCACCAAAGCTACTTTAGCAGATGCTTTTAAAGTTGCGTTGCAGCGCCAAGGTTTAACTATAAAAAATCTTAAAGAGGAAAGATAAACATATTGCAGTCAGACAGGAAAAGTCAAGTAAAACTTAACAAATAGGTGAATCTGTGGAACGAATACCGATTCTTCAAATGGGAGAATTTTTGCTAGTAACGATTCAAGTAGATATGCACGATCGCTTAGCAATGACGCTGCAAGATGACCTGACGAGCCGCATAGTCAAAACAGGCGTCAAAGGTGTTTTAATAGAAATTTCTTCCCTCGAAATTGTGGATTCTTTTATCGGTCGCATTATCAACAATATCGCTAGTATGTCGCGAATTTTAGATGCGGAGACAGTTGTGGTCGGGATGCAGCCAGCGGTTGCTATTACGCTCGTTGAGTTGGGGCTTTCCCTGACAGGAGTTCGCACAGCTTTAAGCGTTGAAAAGGGCATGATTTTGCTGCGAAAATCCTTGGGTTTGTCTCCTGACGAGCAAGCGGAAGCAGTCGATAAATTGTCCCATGACTGAGGCACAGGCAGTCAAGAAACCTGATTTGTTTGTAGATACATTGTTGACAAACTAAAGATTTCTTAGGAGAGGGCTTACGCACTCAAGGGGGTTATATCAATTCCGGTAACACTCCTGACGATCGGGAGTGGGGAGTCGTCCGTGGGGGAATGTGGAATTGCACGACCTTGACTCGATCATTCCGATGCAACCGGAAACGATATTAAATCAAGGGTTTGAGATTCCTGCACGATGTTTTATTTTGAGAGAAAATCGTAGTAAGTGCGTCCAGGACTATTAGGAGTAATCCCTAGGACGAGTTTTTCTTAGACATTTCCGTAAAAGCCTCGACAATCGCTCTAGGATGGAGTGATTCACACAGAAAAACTCAATATGTCCAAATATGTACCACCAAGAATCGCTGTTCAACGACTTGGAGTATGTTCAAAAACCCTTGAGCGGTGGGAAAAAGAAGGGAAAATCAAAGCCTACAGAACACCGTCAGGACAGCGACGGTACGACTGCGACTCAATTGTCGATATTCCATCTACTAAATCAACCATCCTCTACGCCAGAGTTAGCAGTCGAAGTCAAAAAGCCGACCTTCCACGACAGACTGACTTTCTTCTGTCTCGCTACCCCGGATGTGAAATCATCCAAGACATCGGGAGCGGCCTCAATTTCAAAAGGAAAGGTCTTATCGCCCTACTGGAACACATTTACACAGGCGACATCGGAATGGTTGTCATTGCCTCAAAAGATAGGCTGTGCCGATTCGGGTTCGATCTTATCTCATGGTTTGCGGAGCGGGGCGGGTGTAAAATTCTGGTTCTCAACAATAACTCACTTAGTCCAGAAAGAAAAAGGGTTCAAGACATACTCGCCATCATCCACGTCTTCAGTTGCCGACTCTACGGACTCAAAAAGTACAAAAAGCAAATCATTGAAGACTCTGACCTACCGAGTGTACCCAAAGGGGGAGACCAAGAAAATCTGGCTACTGAGGATTCACGCCAATCGAAAAGTCTACAATAACGCGATAGCTTACCTCAATCAACATCAAGGAAAATTTACCTACTACACAGTGGACAAAAAGACCAATCAGCCAGTATTAAAGACTTCAGGCAAGCAAGCATTTCGGAGTTTTTGTAAAACCTTGGACTACCAGATAATCCCTGAGTGGTGCAAAGAGCTAGGAATAGCTCACGGGTTAGATAACGCACTCTTTGAGGCTTACACAGCTTGGAAGAAAACCGACAAGCAGCCCGCTCAAACAGGTAAAAGAAAAAAGGCAAAAATCAATCCTTTAGTCGGATTGAAGTTAGCTCGATTCCGAGCGGTCCGCGACCAAAAACAGACAATTCAGTTCGCTCCTGGCGACTACAAGAATGGTCATCTAATGGCTAATGCTAGTAAAGTTTTAGAGAAGCCTCTTTGGACTGGACAAGATTTTTGCTTGACTAACTACAACAAAGCCGTAGAAGTTACCTACAACAAAGGGCGTTGGTTTGTAAATATGCCTGTAGAGATGGACGTTCCAGAACCAAAGAATGGTGGTAAGACCATCGCACTTGACCCCGGACTGCGCTGTTTCTTGACCGGGTTTGATGGCAATTATTTCACTGAATTCGGTAAATACGACTTTGGGAGAATCGCTAGGATATGTCAACATTTAGACAAAATGCAGTCAAAGCTTAGCCAATTAAAAGGTGGTGAGTTTTCCCGATTGCGTTACCGACTAAGACAGGCGATGGAAAAAGTTAGGACTAAAATCAAGAACTTGCGTTCGGAAATTCACAAGCAAGTGGGAAGCTACTTGGCACGCAATTACGATGTCATTTACTTGCCAACTTTTGAAACTTCTCAGATGGTGGCAAAAGCTACTCGCCAGCTCAATTCTAAGTCAGCGAGAGCAATGATGACTTGGGCATTCTATCAATTCTCCCAAACCTTAGAACATCTCTGTAATCGTTACGGTTCGAGATTGGTTAGGGTAACTGAAGAATACACTTCTAAAACTTGTACAAAATGCGGTCATATTCATAAAAAATTGGGCGGTTCTAAAGTCTTTTGATGCCCCAATTGTGGTTGTGAAATACCCCGTGACTTTAATGGTGCTTTGGGAATTTTTCTCAAAGCTTTGTGGGATACCACCATACTCTCAGACGTGTCTGATGAGTGTGCTATATTCAGATTTTCGCCGATTGTCGGGGATTGTCTGAATTAAAAGTATCAGAAACTAAGTTGATGAGTGTAAGTCCTATATTTTGGGGAGAAGTTCTATTTTGGTACAATAGCCGCCATGTCAAAACGTGAGACACTAGAAATCCGATCGTCATCCGATATAGTCCACGTCCGACAGCAAGTGCGAACTTGGGCTGTAGCAATGGGATTCGGTTTAGTAGACCAAACGAAAATCGTTACCGCAGCCAGCGAACTCGCCCGCAATACTGTAGAGTACGGCAAAGGGGGAACTGTAACTCTCGAAACGCTGCAATTAGGCACCCGCAAAGGGCTGAGGCTGATATTTGAAGACAAGGGCCCGGGAATTCCAGACATCGAATTGGCAATGACTGACGGTTATACTTCTAATCACGGTTTGGGTTTGGGGCTCAGTGGTTCCAAGCGGTTGATGCACGAATTTGAGATTGTTTCCAAAGTGGGTAAGGGGACTAAAATTGCGATCGTCCGCTGGCGGTGAGCAAGTATTGACACTCTCCGACCTGAAGGTACGGAGATTCTTGAGAAACTTTAACACTCTTAAAGGTGCTGTCAAGACACCTCTAGACGTTCAAAACAACTACCTTTCGGTGTTGCAATTACGCTTACTTTTTGTATGCTTTCGTTCGCACTTTTCAACACGCTTGCCAGTTCGGTACGCTCACTATCCTGCGTTGCTTGGCTGTGCCTTAGTCTTTCTCAGACGATGAACGCTGAGGGTGTCTTACTGCCGGGAATCTCACCGTACTAGGAATAGTTCATCACGTAGTTGATACGCCTACTTGTTCGGCATTGCTCAATTATTATAACACAGACTCGTAGCCTAAAGGCTACAAGTGCGTTTCATACCCTGCGGGAAAGACCGGGGTTCTCACGCGACGCGCTATAGGATTTGAGAGTTGAGATTTTAGATTAAAGCATTGGGAATGACTGATGACTATCGGGGTTTGGAGCTTGCGTATAGTTGCATTCTTTTTTAAATTGGTATAAAAAGCAACCACAAAAGCCAAGAAGTGATTCTGGGAATGCCAGCCCATACCCGGAGAGGGTTGGCGTGTGGAGGATTTCATGATGAGAGCTGATAAAAAATGATAGATGCCGTAGCCCTGCCCGTAACAGAAGAAAGTCAAGTGGGAGAAGCGCGCCGAATCGCAGTCGCCCTCGCGACCGCAGTTGGATTTAACGAGACCGATCGCGGTAAAGTGGCAATTGTTACCACCGAAGCAGCAAAAAACCTGGTCAAGCACGCCCGCGAAGGAGAACTTTTGCTGCGAACATTCAAAACAGCGGCAGGATATAGCATTGAAATAGTAGCGCTCGATAGGGGGCAGGGAATGGCAAATGTCGCGCTGTGTATGCGGGACGGTTTTTCTACAGCGGGAAGCCCTGGAACTGGACTGGGGGCAATTAAACGCCTCTCTACTTTTTTTGATATTCATTCTGTACCGAAACTGGGGACAGCCTTATTAGCGCGGCTGGAACCGACCCAAAATAGCCGGGAAGCATCCCAAAACAGCAATTACTTAGAATTAGGGGTTATCCACTTACCGAAAGCAGGAGAGCAAATTTGCGGGGATTCCTGGGCTGCGGAAAATCACCTTGACAAAAACCTGATTTTAGTTGCAGACGGGCTCGGCTACGGGGATTTGGCGGAGGAAGCGTCTGGCGAAGCAGTGCGGGTATTTGAGGAAAACGCCAAACTCGGGCCGAAAGCAATTTTAGAGAAGGCGCACGCTGCTTTAAAAAATACCAGAGGAGCGGCTGCGGCGATCGCCCAAATCGATCGTACCCAACAAACAGTTTGTTTTGCCGGAATTGGCAACATCAGCGGTGTAGTTGTCACAGATAACCAAAGCCGCAGCATGGTTTCCTACAACGGCACAGTTGGACATATGATGCGAAAAGTAGCAGAATTTGTCTATCCTTGGTCGCAGCAGTCCCTACTCATCATGCACTCCGACGGTTTGGCGGCGCAGTGGAATTTAAACCGCTATCCGGGTTTAGCCTCCAGACATCCTGCTTTAATCGCAGCCGTGCTCTACCGGGACTTCAAACGCACTCGCGATGACATGACAGTTATAGTAGCCAAGGTAAGAGAAGCAGCGTGAGTTACCCAATCCTGACGACGGAAGTCCGTTTTGAACAAGACATCGTACAAGTACGCCAAAGAGCTCGCCAAATTGCCGCATGGCTGGGATTCGATTCCCAAGTACAAACCCGCATCGCCACAGCAGTTTCCGAAATTGCCCGCAATGCTTTCAAATATGCAGGCGGCGGCAAAGTAGAATTCATTGTGGAAGGGGAATCGCCCCAAATTTTTCGGACTCGGATTTCCGACACGGGGCCGGGAATTGCTGATTTAGCGACTGTGTTAAGCCCCAATTTTCGATCGCAAACAGGCGCGGGACTCGGTTTAGCAGCAGCTAAACGGTTGATGGACGAAGTGCAAATCGACTCTCGGCCCGATCGCGGAACGGCTGTACAATTAATTAAACAGTTTTCCAAACATATGCCGGCGCTGAGTGCGATCGAACTAAATCAATTAGTTGACAAACTAGCGCGCCAAATTCCCGAAGATCCCTATGCTGAAATTCAGCAGCAAAATCAAGAATTACTGCGTACTTTAGACGAACTCCGCCAGCGTCAAGAAGAACTCGTACAATTAAATCAACAACTAGAAGATACCAATCGCGGAGTCCTGGCACTTTACGCTGAATTGAACGATAAGGCCGAATCTCTCCGGCGAGAGGGCGAACTCAAAACCAGCTTTCTCTCCAATATGAGCCACGAGTTTCGCACTCCGCTAACGGCAATTATGAGCCTTTCGGAAATATTGTTAAATCGCCTCGACGGAGAACTTTCATCCGAACAGGAAAAGCAAGTAAATTACATTTACAAAGCCGCCGAGTCTCTCGCAGAACTTGTCAACGACTCATTAGATTTAGCAAAAGTGGAAGCCGGAAAACTAACTGTTCGTTTGGCTGATTTTGAAGTCGAAGATTTGTTCAGCGCCCTGCGAGGAATGATGCGCCCCCTGCTTCCACCAAACTCTGCCGTTTCTCTAATTTTTGAAGATCCTCTCGAACTTCCAATCCTCACAACCGACGAGGGAAAAGTTTCTCAGATTTTGCGAAATCTGGTTTCTAATGCCCTCAAATTTACCGAAGCAGGTGAAGTTAGAGTTGCTGCGGAAATAGGAGATGAGGGAACAGTTACTTTTTCAGTAGCAGATACGGGCATCGGCATTCCCCCAGCCGACCAAAGGCGGATTTTTGAAGAATTTGTCCAAATAGAAAATCCCTTGCAGAAGGGCGTCAAAGGCACGGGATTGGGATTGTCTCTGTGCAAAAAACTGGCGGAATTTCTAGGGGGAAGCATTGAAATCACAAGTTCGCCCGGAGTGGGTTCGACTTTTTTTGTCACGCTGCCGATTCTGTATCCTGGAGAGGAAGAAAACCCTTTGGATATGTCCGCTGCTAAGGGAGATGAAATACCGCTGGCAAGCGCAAATTCTCGTAGCTTGCGGGGTTCCGGGCGATCGCCAGCGGCGGATTCAGCAGCAAAAGTTTTGATTGGGGAGGATGAAGATAGTTTTTCGGTATTTGCTGAAAAACTTGCTGGCAGAAAGTCATTGTACTGCGATATAAACCCCCACCGTGCTGCAAATTTGCGATCGGCGGCTCTTTGAGCAACCGATCGCAATTTTTATCGACATTACGATACCCGATCTGACCGAATTTGAGGTTTTTCAAGGGTTGAAATGCGATCGAACTACTTGTCAAATACCTGCTATCGTGATGAATTCAAAACATTTTGGGTTACATCACTTTTTTGCTGTGCGGGATGCTAAGGCTGCACGATAAAAAATATTATTCCGATGCGAAGGGAAACGATATCAGGAATTGTAGCTTTTGAGGAATGAAGTCCGATGCTGCGAACATAACCCTCTTCTGTAACTTTCGGTAGAGATTATTATCCTAATCCTATTCTAATTAAAGTAGGGTGCGTCGCCGCCAGAATTCTGATTATTTACGACTATCAATGAGCGACGCACCCTACCGCTATACTCTCGCCCGAAGTGACAAAAGAGAGATAATTATATTTTTTTCCACAGAATTTTATATTCTTCGTAAGAGAGCTAATTTAGAGCAGGCAAGATTTATTTGATTTGCAACAGAATTTAACCTTTGTGCTGTAAAATATAGCAGTTCTCAGTGGCCGACTATATAGT
This sequence comes from Oscillatoria nigro-viridis PCC 7112, assembly GCF_000317475.1. Taxonomy (NCBI): domain Bacteria; kingdom Bacillati; phylum Cyanobacteriota; class Cyanophyceae; order Oscillatoriales; family Oscillatoriaceae; genus Phormidium; species Phormidium nigroviride. Next base: position 4,889,210 of record NC_019729.1, on the reverse strand, counting down.
AGGGACTTACCGAGAGCCTGTTTTCGTGTAGGCGATCGGCTAAAATCCCTGATAAATCTCGTTCTTAGCAAAGTCTCGATTAATAAAAACAATGCAACAGCAGGCCCGCAACCCCAACCCATACAACATAAGCCCTTCCCAAATCTAAAATCTAAAATCTCAAATCTAAAATCTAAAATGGTATGACTTTCATCTCCCTTCAATATGCCCTGTTTCTGTTAGTTTTGTTCGCAGCTTACTGGTTGGTTCCGCTGCAGTGGTGGCGGCTGTTCATCATGTTGGCGGGTAGTTTAATATTTTACGCTTCGCTGCAAATTTGGTACATTCCTCTGCTGTTAGTCGGTGCTTTGTTTAATTATTACTTGGCGATGGCGATTGGGGAACCTCTGGATTGGCGGATTGCTAATGAATCTTGGAACCGCCGCCGTTTGTTGCTGCTGTGGATAGGCATCTGCCTGAATGTGTTGCTGCTTCTGGGCTTTAAGTATGTGCCTTTTTTATTGAGTTCGATCGGCACTTTGTTCAATTGGCATTTAGCTATCGACGGTGCTGGCTGGGTGAAAAGTCACGTCATCGCACCCCTGGGATTGAGTTTCTTTTGCTTTGAGTGCATTGCTTATTTGATTGACGTGTACCGAGGCGCGCCTGCTGCTACTTCGCTGCTGCACTTTGCTGCTTACAAGTTGTTTTTCGCGAAACTGATTTCCGGCCCGATTACTCGGTATCACAACTTGATCTATCAACTGAAAACCCAGCAATTTCCGACGCCCGATCGCATTTCTGAGGGACTTTGGACGATCGCCTTCGGTGCAGTAAAAAAAGGTCTTTTCGCAGATAACTTGGGAATTTATGTCGATTTAAGTTTTACCAACTTGCAGCGGGCGGGTAGCGAGGATTTGTGGCTGGCTATTTTTGCTTACGGGCTGCAACTTTATCTCGATTTTAGCGGCTATGTTGATATGGCGCGCGGTACTGCTTTGCTGCTGGGTTGGTATTTGCCGCCAAATTTTGATTTTCCTTATTTTAGTGCCAGCATAGCTGATTTTTGGCGACGCTGGCACATGACTTTAGGCGATTGGCTACGCAATTATTTGTATTTTCCTTTGGGGGGTTCGCGAGTCGGTTTGTGGCGCACTTGTCTCAATTTGTCGATCGTCATGTTAATTGCGGGAATTTGGCACGGGGCAGCTTGGGGATTTATTGTGTGGGGGGGTTTACACGGTTTAGCTTTGGCGGTTCACAGGCTGACTGATGTGCTGTTTAAGCGGTGGCGGATCGAGTTTTTGTGGGAAAATCCGATCGGTATTGCGATCGGTTGGCTGTTGACTCAGGCGATGGTTTTTGGTAGTTGGATATTTTTCCGCCTTCCCGATTTAAAGGATTCTGGATGGGCGATTTCGCATTTGTGGGGACACACTGCTGACGTGCAGTTTGCTGAGAAAGTTTATGTAGAAGCTTTGGGTTTGGAAAGAGTGCATTTAACTTGGATGTTGGTGGCTTTGGCTGCAGCGATGCTGGGGAATTATGCGTTGAGTCGGGGTTTGAAATTGGAGTTAAATTGGCCGCTGAAATTGGTGTTAGTGCCGCTTTGTTTGTATGCGGTTTGGGTGTTGGCTCCCGAAGGGGGTTTGCCTTATATTTATTTTGATTTTTAGGGTATTATTTAATTCGCCGTAAGGTGCACAGCGCGCACCTTACAACTACATTGATGTGCGCCGAAACTGACATCTTGCACCATTGTCCATTAGCCTTTTCTTGAGAAGGGTGCAAGATGCCAGTCGAAATGATTACCCGCTACCTATTGGTGTCAACTTAAGCTTTTAGTCCGCCCGTCCTCCCGCTGACCCAACAGTCCGCCAGGGAATAAATTCCCTGTCTCATAGCTAAAGTCCTCTCAAAGAGGACTGAAGAACTCATTAGTCCTCAAAGCGAGGACTTTCGCTTTGAGGCTCTTGTTTCAACGGCCGCCGGACTGAGGGTTTAACGTTAAGTTGACAGGAATGCCGGCTACCATACAACTTACAGTCAACAGTCAACAGTCAACAGTCCACAATCATCTCGCTCCTGCACCCTACAACTGATAAGAACACCAGTCACTCCAGCTACCGACATAAAGTTTAGCATCGGGAATTCCGGCGATTTCTAAAGACAGTAAATTAACGCAAGCCGTCACCCCGGAACCGCAATAAACAATAATTTCTTCAGCTTTTTCTAATTCTGTCCACCGCTGTTTTTGTTCGGATGCCGATCGCACTTTTCCAGTTTCATCCGTCACCCCTTGCCAAGGATAGTTAACCGCACCCGGAATGTGACCTGCAATGGGGTCGATCGGCTCCCGCAAACCTTCATATCTCTCGCTTTCTCGCGAATCAACCAAAACTTGTCCCGGCAAGTCTTTACGCTCTTTTACCGCCTCAATATCTACCGCCAAATCCTGCTGCAAGCGAGCAATAAATTTACCCTCGCGGGGGTCTGGCAAAATACTTGTTACCGGATAGCCCGCCGCTTTCCATGCGCTGAAACCGCCGTCTAACACAGCCACTTTGCTGTGTCCCATATATCGCAGCAGCCACCACAAACGAGCTGCAAAGGCCAGCCGCGAATCGTCATAGGCGACGACTAAAGTTTCAGGTGAATTAATGCCGATCGCGCTCAATTTATCAGCTAATTCTTCAATATTTGGCAGCGGATGTCTACCGCCGTGTTTGCCGACTGAACTGGCGAGATCGCGGTTTAAATCTAAATAGGAAGCTCCCGGAATGTGACTTTCTTGATATTGTTTTTGTCCCAATTCCGGGTCGGCCAGGGAAAAACGACAGTCAATGATTACAACTTGCGGATTGTCGGTATGGGTGGCCAACCATTCAGGAGAAACGATTAAAGTGTTGTCAGTCATAATTCTTCAAATCTATAGTTTAACATTATCTAGAAGGAGATTTTTTCTCTGGTTCTTCTTTTTTGTCGGAAGGAGATTTCTTAGAAGTTGCTTTCTCAGAAGCTCTATTTTCAGAATTGGATTTTTTAGGAGTTGCTTTTTCCGAAGTTTCTTTGGGCGAATTGGATTTTTTAGGAGTTGATTTTTCCGAAGGTAATTTTTCGGCTGGTGCGGGAGTTGGAGTTGGCAGAGGGGGAGTTACTGCGGCTTCTTGAGCGTAAAGCAGATATTTCTGATACTCGATTACTTTTGCTTGAGCTAGTTGATGGTTGGGGCTAGACACTGGTACTCTTCTCATTAATGAGACGGCTTCTTGCCAACGATCGGTAACTATCGTCCAATCTTCCTTGGTTTTTGCCACTCGCCCCAATTCTGCTGCTTTGAGCGCGCTGTTAACGGCTTCTCGAAAAGTATCTGGAGCAGTATCCGGTGGAGTTGCTAAATTTGCTGTTTCATCGGTATTATTCCCCGCATTTGCTGTCGGCTGGTTCAAAATTTTACCGACAAACGCCACCACCGCGATCGCCAACATACCCGTTACTAGCCCGACTACAATGAAAGTCGATCGCAGTCGGTTCTCAAATGCAGCAAGTTCCGGCGGTTTTTCCTGCTCAAAATTGTTCTCCATGCGATCGTCCATATTAGCAACAGCAGTATTTGGTACAGCTTCTCCTGCAAAGCTCTGTTGTTCAAAATTGCTGTTTTCCAAACTAAACTCTTGACTCCAAGCAGCAGCAATCTGACCGCTTTCTCGGCCCTCAACCTTCACTTTGCGAATCGAATCCGGCTGCAAATTCGTCAGCTCGGTGCGAACAAAATCAACTAAGGTATTTTCTATGGGTACCTGCTCGGCCTCAAGAATTACATCCAAACAGTCGCCGTCGAGATTTGCCGAGGCCGTGATGCCTTCAGATTGCAACTGGCTGTTTAGCCAAGATGCGATCGCAGTGGCGAGATTTCCCTGCTTGGCAAGTTCCTGAAAATTAAGCTCTGTCATAGCTGGACACCTGATAATGCAGAAGGTAGAAGGCAGAAGGAATGAACAAGTCAGAAATAGTTTTTTAAAGTTGAAAACAACCTAACTGAAATTCAACAAATAGTATAATGTATCGTGGCAAATCCCAGCCCTAAGATGCAAATTATCACTCTCGCTCCCCCTCCGAGCCCTTGGGAAAAGACTCGCAGTCCTTACTCCCAAACGAACTCAGGTTTGTAATGAGGAATGCAAGTTTTTTCGACCGGCCGCCAAATACTGCTGCTGCAACCAGGTTTTTGATACCGGGCGCGCCAGTCGAGATGTTGCAAGCATCGCGCCTACAACCAGCATCCGTCTGGAAAAAACCTCGATCGCGCGGATGCGAGATGAGAAAGTTTAGATGAAAAATTTGTGCGATCGCAGTGCCATCGGCGGACAGCGAGTGATATCATCATTTAGTCAATATTCAAGTTTTTATAGCAAATAACTCGATCTCACAATGGTAGCAATAGCAATTTTAGCGGCTGGACGCGGCACGCGCATGAAATCTGACTTGCCTAAAGTTCTACACGAATTGGGCGGTCGATCGCTAGTGGAGCGAGTCCTCCAAAGTTGTCAAGAAATTCAAATTACCAGGCGGCTTGTCATCGTCGGTTATCGAGGCGAACTCGTTAAAGAATCCCTGATTCGAGGTCAAGAAAAATCAGGGAAAAATCCTCAATCTCCTCCCCTAGAATTTGTCGAACAAACCGAACAATTGGGGACAGGTCATGCCATCCAACAATTGCTGCCTCACTTAGAGGGATTTAAAGGAGACTTGCTCGTCTTAAATGGGGATGTACCTTTGCTGAGGGCAGAAACTATCAAACAATTGATTGCCATTCACCAACAGCACCAAAACTCTGCTACTTTATTGACAGCTAATTTGCCTAATCCCCAAGGCTACGGGCGAGTATTTACCGACAGTCAAAACTTAGTCGAGCAAATTGTCGAAGACCGGGACTGCACACAAGCTCAAAAGCAAAATCACCGCATTAATGCAGGTGTTTACTGCTTTCACTGGCCGGATTTAGAGAAAATTTTGCCAGAATTGAAGGCAGATAATGACCAAAAAGAATATTATCTAACTGATACGGTAAATTTCCTCAGTCCGGTGATGGCGGTGGATGTGGAAGATTATCAAGAAATATTGGGAATTAACGATCGCAAACATTTAGCTACAGCTTGCGATATTTTGCAAACGCGGATCAAGGACAAGTGGATGACGGCGGGAGTGACGCTGCTAGATCCCAACAGCATCACCATCGACGATACCGTAGAGTTGCAGCCGGATGTGGTAATTGAACCGCAAACTCACTTGCGGGGAAACACTTCGATCGCCTCTGGGAGTCGCATCGGCCCCGGCAGTTTGATCGAAAACAGTCAGATTGCGGAAAATGTGACTGTGCTTTATTCGGTGGTTTCTGACAGTATGGTTGCTGAAAATTCGCGAATTGGCCCTTACGCACACTTGCGGGGACACGCAGAAGTTGGGGCGAACTGCCGCATCGGCAATTTTGTAGAATTGAAAAATACTCAACTAGGCGATCGAACTAATGTTGCTCACTTGTCTTATTTAGGCGACGCGACTTTGGGAGAAAAAGTCAACATCGGTGCTGGGACAATTACAGCGAATTATGACGGAAAAAACAAGCACAAAACTCAAATAGGCGATCGGAGTAAAACGGGTTCTAACAGCGTGCTGGTTGCACCGATAACTTTGGGGGAAAATGTTACTGTAGCGGCGGGTTCTGTGGTGACAGAAGATGTGCCGAATGACGGTTTAGTAATTGCCCGTTCCCGGCAAGTTGTCAAACCAGGTTGGAAGTTGAAAGAACCTAAAAAATGAACGATTGTTCGCTTTTTAGATGATGAGTTTCCACCCGCGAGTTTCGCACTTGATACCAAAGAAACCGGGTTTTTATAACGGAAGCGATGGCACTCTAGAAGAGATTTTGGTGAAAAACCCGGTTTCTGCGTAAGTCCGCAACCTTGAGAAATCGGGTTAATCGCGATCGGCTATTTTTGGTTATTTTTGCTGGTGCAGATAGTTGTTAATCGCTTTGGCGATTTTTGCTTGCTGGTATGGGTTCATCGTGCGGGGTAGGGAGATGCGAGAACCTCCACAAGCTAACAGTCTGACTTCGTACCAAATGTCATTACCCCGATCTTCTGTGCGATCGACTTCCACGCCATAAATCTCGCACAGAGAGTATTGAATTACTGTACTTGCCAACAAACCCCGCTGTTTAACAGTCAAGGTGTTTAAAGTTTCATCGAAGCTGTAGGTTTCATTATTTCTCAAGACGATCGCTGCGATTCCTGTGAGCAAAAATATGCCTCCTGTCCATCCCAACCAGCGCTCATCTTGGCTTAAGCGCAGCAATCGATTTTTTGCATTTTTAACAAAAAAATTGATGTCAGAAGCAACAGCATCTTGGGTTCCCCAATTAGGGGAGTTAGCAGTGAAAGGAACATTGCCAACAGAAGTCAAAAGTACAACTCTGGTTTTATAGCCGCATCTTTCAACTTTAGCTCCCCGCAAAGAAGCAAGCTCAATTTCTTTGATATTCGACCCCAGTAAATTCGATCGCACAATCTGGCACTTTCCTTGTTTTGCCTGCAATCGCTGGCAGCTCAGACTTGCTGCATGATAGTCAAAAGTCAGCGATATCAGTCCAAATATCATGAATAAACAACTAGGGAACCAAAAATCAAATATACTTTGAGTCTGAATGATTAATTCACTTGCTGTTTGCTTGATTATTTTCATTTATCTCACCTTTTTATTCCAAAAATGAGGCTACAGATCGACTTCCTGACCCGGATGAGCCGAATTATTAACTTATATATTATTTGAAGTCGTCCTTTGCCATGACCCCTTTTATTTTGTTAATAGATTAGCACTAAAATGTCTGGCCGACAATCAAGGTCGCGAGTTTACCAGTGGCTGAGTTTAAGATAGCTTTCCGTTATTTAAAGTAGATGAATCTTAAAAATATATTAATTATGTTATGGGAATGAAACGTTAGCTTCGCCCTCCGTAGGAATGCAATCACCCAGGTGAGTATAGGTTTACATTTTGTTACACTATCGGGTTTATGTGCGCCTACCTAATTATCGTTAAGCTAATCGGCATTTAAATTACATGGTCAGTCGATTTGAGATTTGAGATTTGAGATTTGAGATTTACCCCACAGATAAATCTGGAAGCTTGAACTAGGGTCGAAAATTTTGATCTTTCCACGACAGGAGTACGTGGCACGGTATCCGTTTTTGGGCTGGGTCAAATAAACTTTCACTCTTGTGGGGAGTAGTGGTTGGGCCCGAAAGCCCGCCCTCAACACAAAATTTAAATGCACAACAGCTTAGTTATGGATTTGGGCGATTCCCTAGGGGAAAGCTAGAGTTCACGGATTTGCAGGGCAAATACATGGGAGCATCTCCATGAAAGCAGCCCTCCGCTAGAAATTGGAGTTTTGAGGAAAGAGTCAGAAGGAAAGAGTCAGAATGAAGGAACCAGAAGCAGTGTTTTTACAAATATGAGATGCTCCCCAATGCAACTGCCCGAAGAAAGAAATCGTGCATTGAAACAGAAGCGTCTGGCAGAACAAAAACAGAAAATTGTTAGTGGCACAGAGCAAATTGCTCAGGGAAAAGTAACTAATGGTGAATCAAGTGTTCCTAAATTGCCTGAAAAAAATCGCTCAATTTCTGAGTCTAAGGAATGAGGAAATGGCATTGCAGTTTCCCTAGCCCAAAAGAATCAATCTTTTTCGATGAAAGATGTAAGCATTGCCAGAGTAATTCTAGGAAAACGGCACGGCGCCGTGTCCTGATTGTGGGTAATAAGCTGTCGCGCATTTAAATTGTATATTCAGGGCGGGCGGGACACCCCACAAAACTTTAATTTTTTTTTGACAGACAATTTAAATGCCGCAACAGCTTATCCTGTCCGGTCGATGCCCTCCGCTTCGCTTCGCCCGAAATCAGGTGGCGGCGGATAAACCTGCCAATATCTGCCAACAATCTCCAATCTCAAAAAACCGCCCGGCCGGGATATTACGGTCAATCGATCGGACGAGATATAATATCAATTATGATGCGATTAAATTTGATATAAAACTAACGCGGAGCGAGATACCCGACTTTTTGAACAAGTCGGGTATCTCGCTCCGCAGACTGACAATTTCTAGATCCTTTTTAAGCAATAAAAATTAACGTTCCCTTGCTCATTTCCAAAGTATCGCCCATTTCCATACCGTTGTGAAAAGCACCCAAAATCACCTCGCTAGTTTTGCCGAAAGCGATCGCCCCGCTAGCATCAATTCCAATTGCGCCAAAATCCCGTTGACGTTCGTCAGCTTCAGTAAAAGAACGCTCAAAAGCAGCTTTCAAACTCAAACCATCCGTTACCCGAATCACAATTCGCGCTGCCAAACACTCGTCCATAATGTGCTCGCCAATCCCGGTACAGCTTACCGCCGCACTTTGGGCCGCGTAATTTCCCGCCGGCATCGCCGAGTCGCTAACCCGCCCGATGCGCTCAAAACCCTTGCCACCAGTCGAAGTCCCAGCAGCCAAGCGTCCGTGCACATCCAAAGCTACGACTCCGATCGTACCCATACCGGCCGGTTCGGCAACCACGTCAGCCATTGCTTTGCTAAAATTGCCTTGGCGTTCCTGCATCCACTCGTGCAAGCGCAAATCCGTCATCGGATCGTAAATCGGCAATTGAAGTTCTCGCAGCAATTCCGCCGAACCAAAATCAGAGAGAACTCGATCGTCCGAATGCTGCAAAAATTGAGCAAGTTCGATCGGATGTTGAACGCGAGAAACATTAATCGCCCCGCTGAAACGCTGCATCAAACCGTCCATCAGCGAAGCACTCATCCGAATTTGACCGTCCGACTGCACTACAGAACCAGTACCGGCATTGAATCGCGGGTCATCTTCCAATAATTGGCAGCCCCGCACCACTGCATCTACGGCACTTGCGCCGTCTTTCAGCAGCGGATAAACTTCCTCCAAAACATCGTAAAGCGATTTCCGCACCGCCTCAATTCCGCCTTTACTGTGTAGAGAACTGCCGGCACCGCCGTGAATAACTAGCTTTGGTTGCACTTGTTGCGATGCCATAATTTATAACCTAATAACCTAAAATTTTTCCTTTGCAATCTTAGCTTTGTTCGAGCAACTTGCCCTAAATTCTTAATCTTGAGCCGCCAAACGGCGGCGGCGACAACGTTCGGAACAGTATTTTACCTCATCCCAGCAGTCCGCCCATTTTTTGCGCCAAGTAAAAGGTCGATCGCACACCGGGCACATTTTTGTCGGCAAATCAGATTTCGATCGTTGCTTAGCCATGCTAATTTGGAAAGTACATTACTAACTCACATTTTGTACCATTTTTATGAACAGGCTTTTCGGCCTGTTCCACAAGATTCAATTTGTTGTCGAACAGGCCGAAAAGCCTGTTGCTGAGGAAACGAAACCAACCAATTTCAGCTAAAAATCTCCCCAAATTAAATGCTCGAAACGGCCGGCGCCAACATCCGAATAGTCTTAGTCGAACCTGCAGGCCCATTGAATGTCGGTTCTGTTGCCCGCGTCATGAAAAATATGGGTTTGCACCAATTAGTTTTGGTAAATCCCCAATGCGATCATTTAGGGGAAGAAGCCCGACTGATGGCTGTTCGCGCCGCCGACATATTGGAAACGGCTAAAGTAGTCGAGAGTTTGCCCGCTGCTTTGGTTGGGTGCGTCAGAGCGATCGCAACTACAGGAGATGATAGTCGATCGTTGCCAACACAACTAGAAGAACCCGCAGAGGCTTTGCCTTGGCTCCTAGAAGCCCCCAGCGCCCTCATTTTCGGCCGAGAAGACTGCGGCTTGACCAATGCCGAATTAAACCGCGCTCAACGCCTGATCCGCATTCCCACCAGCGATGCCTACACTTCCCTAAATCTCGCGCAAGCCGTCGCTATCTGCTGTTACGAACTATACAAGTCAGTTGTCAGTTGTCAGTTGTCAGTTGTCAGCGGCCAGAAGGAATCGGCTCCCTTGGAACATTTAGAGGGATATTACCGGCAACTAGAAACGCTGTTACTCAAAATAGGATATTTGCAGCAGCACACAGCAGCAAGCCGGATGGAAAAATTTCGGCGTTTGTACAACAGGGCCTATCCGACAGTGGATGAAGTCGCCATGCTGCGGGGCGTCCTCCGCCAAACAGAATGGGCAATCAAAACTTACCCGCGAGAGACAAATTCTGATACTCTGGATGGGGCGTTACCGGAAAATCAAACGGATAGCTAGCAGAAATGCTGATAATTGGGGATGTGAGATTGAGGATTTTTTTCACAGAGAACTTTCCTGCACCCACTTGTCACTTTCGTAACAGGGTTTCTTGACTAAAAACCTAAGCTTTGCGATAATTTGCGAGCAATAAACCCGGTTGCTGATACCATGCAGCGTCTGGGGTAAATCTAAAATCTAAAATCTAAAATCTAAAATTGATTGGCTGGCAAGCTGAAAAATCTTAAACTTGAACTTTACATTAGTGATGAAGGAGTAAGACGTGGCAGAGCGGTTTCCCAAAGGATCGATATTATCGGTGATATCCTCGTCGATATCCTCTCCCAACTCCGGCTCAAAGCAGCCTAAGTCCGGCAAAGCAAGTCAGTCTGGCAACTCGGGCCGCCGCCGTCCTCCCCAACCGCAAAACGGCAATTCAGAAATTCGATCGCCCGAACCTGCGACTTTGCCACTGCAACAGGGTCGCGGCAGCAGAATTGGAGCCAATTCTCCCACATCTTCGGAAGAATTTACTACACAAGACTTTTTATCCGATCCCCGATCGGCAATTAACCCCAGAAAACCCAGAACCAGCAAAACTCCGCAGTCGAAGACTCGCCAACCGCGCAAAAAAGGTCTCGCTGCTGTCGATATGTTCGAGTTTCCGGACCCGACTCTGGAGCGGGAAAATGTGAGTTCGATCGCCAGCAATCCCAACAGCCAGCTCCCAACTGCCACTCCCCCTGCAACCCGTGGAAGTCGTCCCAGTTCCCCCCCAGTTCGCATTCCAGACACGGTAATCCCCCCAGATGCCAAAAAACCCCCCGTGCCTCAACCGCGCCCGCAAGCGAGTCAGAGACCGGGCAAACGACCGGCACCTCGAAGCGTGCCGCCGTTGGTGTACGCTACTCGCTTGCTGATTTTGGGAGTTGGGATGGCGGTGATTTGCGGTACGCTGCTGTCGGTGGTAAATGCCGTCAGTCGAGCATCCACTGTAGCGCCAGAAGAACAAACCACCGCAGGGCAGAAAAACCCAGCCGATAGCGCATCTGCGGCATCCGCAACCCCAGAAGTGCTGCAACTCAATCAAGAATTAGGAGCTTTGAAAACGCAAGTTCAGGTTTTAGCAACAGAAAATCCTAGTTTGACAGCCGGAATATTTCTAGTCGATTTAGATACTGGAAGCTACCTAAATTTTAATGGCGATACTGCTTTTGCTTCAGCTAGCACAATTAAAGTGCCAATTTTAGTAGCTTTTTTCCAAGCAGTAGATGAGGGCAAAGTGCAGTTAGATCAGATGCTGACGCTGAAGCCCGAACACATTGTCGGCGGTTCTGGGGAGATGCAAGACGACTCTCCGGGTAAGAAGTATTCGGCTTTGGAAGTTGCCCAAAAGATGATTGTTGTCAGCGACAATACGGCAACAAATATGATGATTGAGTTGTTGGGAGGTGCTGAGGTTTTGAATCAGCATTTTGCAAATTGGGGTTTGAGTACCACAGTTCTGCGTAATAAGTTGCCCGATTTGGAGGGAACTAATACTACCAGTCCGAAGGATTTGATTAATATCATAGCCCAGGTCGATCGGGGTAATTTGGTATCGGTGAAATCGCGCGATCGCATTTTGCAAATCATGCGCCAAACTAGAAATGATTCTTTGCTGCCGAAAGGTTTAGGCGAAGGTTCAGTTATTGCTCACAAAACCGGCAACATTAATACAATGCTTGCGGATGCGGGGATGGTGGATTTGCCGAACGGTAAGCGTTATTTGGTGGCGGTGATGGTGAAGCATCCGCCGGAAACCGAGAAGCCAGCTCAAGCATTGATTCGGGAGATTTCTCGAATGAGTTACCGCTATTTGAACGGTGGGGAAACCCCAGCCGATTCACAAGTGAAAATTAAAAATTGAAAATTCAACCGGGTTTTTTCGGGCAAGTGTTGTAGACTTTATCAAACTATAAATCAGTTTGTATTATGAAACTATACATTCGACTTGCTTGTCTGGTAGCGCTCTCAACTTTAGCTGTGGGAGTCTCCCCCGCCTCGAGCAATCCTGCTCCTGAATATCAGACCGACGGCGTGACAGTGATTAACAATAATATCCAACTCAATCGGGCAAAAAACTTAGCCCGTCAAGCAGCAGAAGTTGCCAACGGGGGTTTAGGCAACTATCGAGCTGAAGCTTCTATGCACGGTACTTCTAAGGAATCGCCGTTTGTTGACAATGGCGATGGAACTTGGACTTTTACTTTTAAGGGTTACAAGCCTGGTTCGTCTGTCTATACTGTAGAAACTGTTGTTACGGTTTCCCAAGATGGCAGAATCAGAGTTGATTACAACGGGCGAATTCGCAACTCAAACCCACTTTAACAATACTTCCGACTTACTCACCTGTGCTCAGAAATCGGGTTTTTCACGAAATACTTTGTTACAGCCCCAGAAACCGTAAAAAACCCGGTTTCTTGGTGTTGATGCGTCCAGGACTTCCTGAATACTTCCGAAAGTTTCAATCCCTGATAGGAATTTACGTTGATTCCGGCGCTCGCTGGCGGGCTTCATTGTCAATCGCAAGGAGTTTCAATCCCTGATAGGGATTTAGGTTAATTTCGGCGATTTAGGAATGCTACGGGAATCACTGATATACAGGTTTCAATCCCTGATAGGGATTTAGGTTGATTTCGGCGAAGCCTGTTCTGATGAGACTTCATCAGCAATTACTGGTTTCAATCCCTGATAGGGGTTTAGGTTGATTTCGGCAAACGTATTTGCAACTCTGGCAAAACTACGGACAAGTTTCAATCCCTGATAGGGGTTTAGGTTGATTCCGGCGATTAGCAAGGAAGTTGAATTGTATTTGTCGATGTGTGGTTTCAATCCCTGATAGGGGTTTAGGTTGATTCCGGCCCCTAATCCCTTCGATAGAACTGAGAATCCACCTGTTTCAATCCCTGATAGGGGTTTAGGTTGATTCCGGCTGAAAACCGAAAGGGCGGGGAATAACCCCAAACAGGATAAGTTTCAATCCCTGATAGGGGTTTAGGTTGATTCCGGCGTGGATTGAGAGAAGCTGGAAGGTTAACAATTTTCGTTTCAATCCCTGATAGGGGTTTAGGTTGATTCCGGCAGACAGTACGGCAATAAGCTCAACGCACTCAAGAAAGTTTCAATCCCTGATAGGGGTTTAGGTTGATTCCGGCGATCGCCCGCTGACGAACAAATCGAAGTTGTGGAGTTTCAATCCCTGATAGGGGTTTAGGTTGATTCCGGCCTGCTTCCCGTGGGGTAAATCGAATTGCGGGCGATCGGTAGTTTCAATCCCTGATAGGGGTTTAGGTTGATTCCGGCTAACAGGTTCCGGCGGCGTTTCCTTTTTAAGTTCTTCTGTTTCAATCCCTGATAGGGGTTTAGGTTGATTCCGGCTCGACTTGTTGAAAATAACGGAAACCGAGATATAGAGTTTCAATCCCTGATAGGGGTTTAGGTTGATTCCGGCTAATCGGATTTGTTCACTCTCTAAAAATCATCTTGTTTCAATCCCTGATAGGGGTTTAGGTTGATTCCGGCTAATAAGATCGGTCGCTATTTGTTCCGGCTGCTGATGTTTCAATCCCTGATAGGGGTTTAGGTTGATTCCGGCGTTCCTTTAAGATTGGAAGCCGGAAAGCTTGGCTTGTTTCAATCCCTGATAGGGGTTTAGGTTGATTCCGGCACTAGCAGACCGACTAGTACACCGACGATTAGCGTTTCAATCCCTGATAGGGGTTTAGGTTGATTCCGGCTTGTGGTGGCGGTGGTATTCAAGGAGTTACTTGTAGTATTGGGTTTCAATCCCTGATAGGGGTTTAGGTTGATTCCGGCAGTCCAAATCATCCGTCAATCAATCGATTTGTGTTTCAATCCCTGATAGGGGTTTAGGTTGATTCCGGCAACAATCACGATTCTTTGATATATCGTACATAAGTTTCAATCCCTGATAGGGGTTTAGGTTGATTCCGGCACAGGAGAGTCAAGATTCCTGGGGCAGAAAACTAGTTTCAATCCCTGATAGGGGTTTAGGTTGATTCCGGCACAGGAGAGTCAAGCCACAAGGAGACAAAGTAAGTTTCAATCCCTGATAGGGGTTTAGGTTGATTCCGGCAAGGGTGCAAGGTACTTTGACAAAGCTAATCAGAGTTTCAATCCCTGATAGGGGTTTAGGTTGATTCCGGCTAGGGGAGAGATTATTCTCGCTCCCATAAATCCGAACGTTTCAATCCCTGATAGGGGTTTAGGTTGATTCCGGCACAACTTTTTGTCAAATGTGCGATCGTTTTTGTAAGTTTCAATCCCTGATAGGGGTTTAGGTTGATTCCGGCTATTTGGTCTGATAAATTGCGGAATGACCAACTAATATTTAAAGTTTCAATCCCTGATAGGGGTTTAGGTTGATTCCGGCTTAGCCCCGATGGGGTTCATGGTTACTCTGAGAGTTTTAGTTTCAATCCCTGATAGGGGTTTAGGTTGATTCCGGCGATAAATTGCGGAATGACCAACTAATATTTAAAGTTTCAATCCCTGATAGGGGTTTAGGTTGATTCCGGCAAGCAACCAGAATCCCAGGCGAACAATAAAGGTGAAGTTTCAATCCCTGATAGGGGTTTAGGTTGATTCCGGCTCATCTACATCGTCCAATTGTTCGTAGCTAATCGGTTTCAATCCCTGATAGGGGTTTAGGTTGATTCCGGCCAGGGTGAGAGGCGTAGATTCCCCGGACACCAAAGAGTTTCAATCCCTGATAGGGGTTTAGGTTGATTCCGGCACAATGTCCCGCCTAATAAGGCAGCCATCGTGAGTTTCAATCCCTGATAGGGGTTTAGGTTGATTCCGGCCTGATTTGCTCGGTAAATTGCTTTTAAAGATTTCTCGTTTCAATCCCTGATAGGGGTTTAGGTTGATTCCGGCTCTCGCAAATGTACAATCACACGAGAAAGGCGTTTCAATCCCTGATAGGGGTTTAGGTTGATTCCGGCGGAACCGCCCGACGATGACGAGGAAAGGGAGTTGTTTCAATCCCTGATAGGGGTTTAGGTTGATTCCGGCTGAGAGGAGCAATGTAAAATGCCTAGCGCCCCCTTGTTTCAATCCCTGATAGGGGTTTAGGTTGATTCCGGCGAATCCAACCGCGCTCGCGGTATCCGAAAGCGAACCGGTCAAAGTTTCAATCCCTGATAGGGGTTTAGGTTGATTCCGGCATAAAAATTATTCACTTGCAGCAGCCGCATTAGCTCTGTTTCAATCCCTGATAGGGGTTTAGGTTGATTCCGGCTTGATGCTGCTGTTAATTTGATGTTGCGCGATTTTAGGTTTCAATCCCTGATAGGGGTTTAGGTTGATTCCGGCAAAGAAAGGAGCCATAAGCGCCCAAGGCTGTTCCAGTTTCAATCCCTGATAGGGGTTTAGGTTGATTCCGGCTCACGCTAGCTCTCGTTCTCAGCGTCACGCTCCGTTTCAATCCCTGATAGGGGTTTAGGTTGATTCCGGCCGCCCGTGCCAGAAGCATTACAGTATGTAGTTTTCAAGGTACAGTTCCGTCAAGCATCCAAAAAATATCATTTCAGCCACCGCCCTGTCAAGAGACAAAATTTTCAACAACCATCAAAGCTATACACAGCAATTATTTCAGCGTTTCCGTGAATCGATTTTTTCAGCGTTGAGGCTCAAACCCTTGCCACACAAGCCATACAGCCGAAAGATTTGACCGAGAATTTCAAAGGTGGTATCCGCCACGCGATCGATCCGTGGAATCAATCCCAAATCTCAAATCGAAAATCCTCAAGAAAGAGCATTTATCCGTGGGGTCAATCTAAAATCTAAAATCTCAAATCTAAAATCGATTGACCTCCTCAAAAAAACACCTACCGATTCACGGAAATTGCAGGAACCGGAAAGCGATTAAACACTCGCGACTGCTAACTGTTCCGCCGCCTCTTTTTCGTTCATCTCGTCGAGTTTTTGCCAAACTTGCTGCATCAATTCATCCAATCCAAGTCTACTAACGGCGGAAATCAACAAAACAGGAGCGCCACTAATTTCTTTAAGTCGGCTGATTAAATTAGCGATTTCTTCGCTTTCGAGATCGATCGCATCTACCTTATTAAAAGCCAAAATCTGCGGTTTATCGGCTAAACCACGCCTGTAAGCCTTTAATTCTTCCTGAATTGTGACGTAATTGGCGATCGGATCTTCATCGGTAATATCGATCAGATGCAGCAGCAACCGAGTTCGTTCAATGTGCCGCAAAAACTCGTAACCCAAACCCGCGCCTTCGTGCGCCCCTTCAATCAATCCCGGAATATCAGCAAAAACAGTACCGTCGCCGGTCGGTTTTCTGACTACGCCCAAATTCGGGACTAAAGTTGTAAACGGATAATCTGCTATCTTGGGGCGCGCCGCAGACAAAGCTGAAATTAAGGTGGATTTGCCAGCATTAGGCATCCCGAGAATTCCGACTTCAGCTAATAGCTTCAATTCCAAACGCAAAAATTTGTGTTCTCCTTCTTTTCCCGGCATCGCATAATCTGGAGCGCGGTTGGAATTAGTCAGAAAACACTTGTTTCCCAAACCGCCTTTGCCGCCTTTTGCCACGCAAAAAGTCTGTCCGGGCGTTACTAAATCTGCTAAGATTGCCTGAGTTTCCGCGTCGTAAACTACTGTACCGCAGGGAACTTCGATCGTGCGATCGTCCCCGGAAGCCCCCGTCATATTCTTCGGCGCGCCGCGCTTCCCGTCTTCGGCTTTAAAAATCCGGTTGTACTGAAAATCCAGCAGCGTTTGCAGGCTTTCCACCGCTACCATAAACACAGAACCGCCCCGCCCGCCGGTGCCACCGCTGGGCCCGCCCGCCGGTACATACTTTTCTCTGCGAAAAGCTACCATACCGTCGCCGCCTTTGCCGGCTGCGACTTGAATATCTGCTCGATCGATAAATTGCATATTTTAGTCAGTAGTCAATTGTCAGTTGTCATCGATCAATTGTCAGTTGTCATCGGTCAATTGTCAGTAGTTATTATGATACCCGATCCAAGTACCATATTTCTCTTTTTCTTTAGTCCGAGTCGGCGGACGACAGCCAAGTTTAGTCGCGATTTACACTGGTCGTAAAATTATAATTATACCAATTTTTAAAAGTAGTGGAGAGCGATAGATTGTACGCGAGCATTTTTAGAGAAACGGCACTGCCGTCTCCGGCTCCTCAATCTGCGATTTTTAATAATTTGTATCAGCTTGAGGATAGTACCAAAACTTTTTTTGAAGTAGTATTATCAAAGCAGATTTGATATTAGCAATACTTACCCACAAAAACTGAATAAACCGGGTTTTTCTACTGGCTTTTTCTACTAGCGGGGATGGGTGTAACGATGTTTTGTCCTAGAAAAACCCGGTTTTTGCATTGGGGACTAATTAGTAGTCATTGGTTAATAGTTACAGTCATGAATCCCAGATTTCACAAGAATGAAAACTGACTAATGACTGCTGACTGCTAACAATAGGACGATACATCTTCCTTACATTCATCTGCCAAATAGCAGAGAGCTCGAAAGCGCATCCCGACTAACTGTTCGTAAAGCGGGTTAATCTGGCACATCGCCGGAATGTGGACGATTTTGTGACCAAATAACACGACATCTCGCTCAAACGGACACTGGGGCGGAATAATTTTACAGACAAAGTGTGCCAATTTTGGGTCGTGAATTTCCCAGCCGTCAAGCCAGTCTTTGACGGGTTGCAGGACATTTTTGTGGTGAGGTTTAGGTAGCCGAGATGAAAGCGGTGTTCCGGCGGCGGGGACGACATTCGCATCAAAGACTATTTGGCTGCTGGGCCCCTGCGGATTGCACTTGCTGTCTTCGATGGTGTGTCGCAGAGCTTCGATCGCGTCTACATTGTGTCCCAAGGCTGTGCAAAACTTAGAGATTACCTCGTCTTCGCTGAGCGAGTAGGTACCGTCTGCCAAAGCTACCATGACTGCTGTCCTCAAAAAATCCTCGCCTTTGGCGGTGTCTTTTCCTAACACAGCGGCTAATTCCTCTGGGGCAATAGGTTCAAAACCCTCTTCAAAAGATACCGGGTGTAGTTCATCCTGAGTTAGATTTGCAATCATTTTTTGCTCGTCTTCGTCAAAGTTGCCGTCGGCCCAAGCAATTGTCAGCAATCCCCGCAGCCAAGCAGTAATCTCTTCATTGGTGCAGGAAGATTTAGCGTTACTCATTAGCATTTCCACTTGGATGTACCAGTCAATTTGTTCGTTTACAGCGGATTCAATATTCCCCTCCCAATAATTTTTACTGGTTTTGTGGTCGATGGATGATCTATTTGTGGAAGGTTTGTGCCCGAAGATTGCCCCAAACGCTTGTAGTGGACGTGTTAAAAGCATATTTGTTTCTCAGCAGCATCGCTGACTAGCGAGCTAATCTATTGGCTACTCCTATTCCCTAAAAAGTCATCTATCGGGAGGAATAGGTTTGTTGAATTCATCTTAATTCTAGTTGCACTCACGGAGATGGCGATCGAATTTTATGCAAGGTCGATTGCCATTAGCCACCCTATTTTTCGCAAGAA
Source organism: Oscillatoria nigro-viridis PCC 7112 (assembly GCF_000317475.1). Classification (NCBI taxonomy): domain Bacteria; kingdom Bacillati; phylum Cyanobacteriota; class Cyanophyceae; order Oscillatoriales; family Oscillatoriaceae; genus Phormidium; species Phormidium nigroviride. Next base: position 4,870,365 of record NC_019729.1, on the reverse strand, counting down.
ATAAAGGGTTGGCAAGCGTCGGATCTAATCAGACACTGGGTTTGTCACCCAGGGGCGATCGAACTTCGCTGTCTTTACATTTTAATATATATTTTTGTAAATCTTTGTGTCCAGGCTGGACAATATTAACAGCAAGCCGGATTTAAGCTGTTGAAATAAAAATATCTGAGGAAACTGTTATGCCTGTTAACAGTTGTGATTGCTGTGTCCGCCTAGAAATGACAAAAATTTTTAACTTCGGCGGCACAAAATCCAGCGCAATTCCATTGGCGGGCGTGCGTTTGCCATCGGGAAGACATCTCGACCGGTGGCCCAACTGGAAAACCAGGGCGTCGGCGGCCAGGCTCCTTCCGGCAGGTGGTGGCGTTCGTATTCAAACACCAATTCGTCTGATATTTGGACTAAGGGCAACCCTTCCATTGCGGTGGCGAGTTCTTGGGGCGTAAATAAAGTAGACCAGGAGAGTTGGGCAACTTGTCGCACCAGGGCATCTGGCTGGTAGTCGCCGACGGTTAAAAACGTGCTGAACAGCAACAGACCTCCGGGAGACAGGGAATCGCACATTTTAGCGAGGAAAAGCCGTACTTGATCGCTGTCTCGAAAATGTGAGATGACTTCGGCGGCAACTGCCAACTGGTAGCGGGCCGGTTTCATCCGCATTAAGGGGTCGAGCACGTCGCCTTCAGTCACTGTGACGGGAAGGTTTTCGGCTGTTACTGCCGCTTTCAATTGTTCTGCAAAAGCGGGAGTTAGTTCGATCGCATCCACAGAATAGCCCAATCTCGCCAGGGGCAAGGTATTGCGGCCGGTACCGGCCCCCACGTCCAATATCCGCACTCGATCGGGCGTGCCCAATTTAGCAGCCGTTGTCATCAATTTTGCATCTGGATGAGAACCGAAAAGCGGAGGTTCTCTGGTGTCTACCCAGCTTTTGTACTGTTCTCCAACTGTTGAGGTAGTAACAATCACTTTGCAAGCTAAACCGGTTTGCGGCGGCTGCACTGATTCGTATTGCAGGATCAGCATCGATGCTGTGGAGGTGCGGTAGCCTTGTTCTAACTTGGTGGCTAAAAGCTTGCTGAGCTCGTCTCTGCGGTCTTCTGGCAGGGGTCTGTCGAGAGTGCTAAATAGCTTTTCTATGGACTTGAGATAGTGGCTTAGCATTCCCGGTATGCAGGGAAAGACTAATTCTCCGCGAGCGTTTATGCGAGTATTAATTTTGTAGAGGATAGCTTGCTGGAGAATGTCGGGATTTACTACCAGCGGTAGCTTTTCGGTCTGGTCGATCGTACTTTCGGCGCCCATAAATTCCGCGAAGAGGTGATTAGCTGTTAGCTGTTAGCTGTTAGTTATTTGTTATTTGTTATTTGTTATAGCAATCCTCGCATCATTTGCATAATTATTGTAGGGGCAATCCCACGCCCGGTTGCCCGATAGATAGGGGGTAGGCACGGGGGCACTACCCCTACAAATTTATCTGAATCATTTAGGATTGCTATATTTGTTATAACTCACATCTTGCACCCTTTTCAAGAACAGGCTTTTCGGCCTGTTCCACACCGAGTAGATTTTCTGCTTGTGGAACGGGCCGAAAAGCCCGTTCAAAAGGCTTATTGACAAGGGTATATTTCAGTTATAACTTACATCTTGCATCCTTTTCAATAACAGGCTTTTCGGCCTGTTCCACAAAGAGGGAATTTTCTCGCTTCACAGGCCGAAAAGCCTGTTCGTAAAAAGCTATAAGCAGCGCGTCAAACCACTTTTCGCGTAAGTATTAATTATCAAAAAAATGCCGATTTTAGAGCTTTATTTTCAATAAATCTCAAATCGACCGAGCCCAAAACGCGAGTAGGTTCCCAAATCGGAGTTACTATCGAGATAATCTGTAGCGCATTCATATTGTACGTTTCACGGCGAGGTGGAAAAAGCGTCAAATCCTCTCGCCTTCTCCCCTCTCTCTCCTTCCCCTCGTCAGCCATAACAGGCAATGTATGTGGGTAGCAAATTAAAGCTGGGCTTAGTTGCTGCCGGTAAAAGTAACTTGGGGGAATTTTGACTGAGCTTCAGTCATCGGGCGCCGTCTGCCTTCCTCTTGCCAGTAGTTGATTACTTCTGTGGCTTGGTTGAGGATTTCGACGCGATCGTTGTCAGCAATCCAGTGTTTGGCTTCGAGTTCGTTTTTGAGGTCTTCCCACGCATCTTTGCGGGGCCAGAAAAAGTAGGATGTCAGCGGGCTAGTTCCTTTGCCGACAACTTGGTCAACGGCGAGGGCAACATTCTCTTCTAGCCAGAGAACTTTTAAGATGAACTTGGACAAGCAAACCTCCAGGGTTCCGATCGAACTTGTTAAAAATTTCTACAATCGCTAAGCGTAGCACACTTGTTCGATAATTGGTCATAGGCCATGAAAAGTTTTGTGGCGCGGCTGCTTTTAGCGCTACTCAGGGGCTGGGAACAGATAAAATTTGGGTTCTCACCCGCCCTAGGTACAAGGATGGTTAAGTTGTGAACAGAGTTATTGTAGTTTTTGACATTGACGGTGTGGTGCGGGATGTTTCGGGTTCTTACCGGCGGGCGATCGCCGATGCGGTGGAACATTTCACGGCGGGTGCTTTTCGTCCGAATTCTCTCGATATCGACTCTCTGAAGTCGGAGGGAGTGTGGAATAATGACTGGCAGGCGTCTTTCGAGTTAGTTTGCCGTTATTTTGAGGGGATTGGGCGATCGAGAAACCAACTCGCTCTCAACTATGACGAATTAGTGGCTTTTTTCCAAAGTCGCTATCGCGGGCCCGATGAGAAAAATTGGACTGGTTACATTTGTACCGAACCGCTGTTGTTAAGTCCGGCTTACCTGGAAAATTTAACGGTTGGGGGGATTGTTTGGGGCTTTTTTAGCGGGGCGATGCGGGATGAAGCTGCTTATGTTTTGTCAGGGAAACTGAGTTTAAATTCCCCGGTGTTGGTGGCGATGGAAGATGCACCGGGAAAACCCGATCCGGCTGGACTTTTCGCGGCAATTGAACAGTTGGAAAACCTGCACGGTTTAGAAAAAAATTTGCCCGTGATTTATGCGGGAGATACTGTTGCGGATATTTACACGGTTGGGAAGGCGCGGGAAGTGCAACCAAATCGGGTTTGGCTGGGGGCGGGAATTTTGCCGCCTCATGTTTTGGATGATGCTGTGCGCTGCGAGGCTTATGCTGCGGTGCTGGAAAATGCGGGTGCAGCAGCGGTTTTCAGGAATGTCGAGGAGTTGACGGCTGCGCGGATTTGGGAATTAGTTCTGTTGACGGTTGACTGTTGACGGTTGACGGTTGACGGTTGACGGTTGACTGATCACAATCTAAAATCTAAAATCTAAAATCGATTGACTGTTGACGGGCGGGTCAAAACAATGAAAATTGCGCTCCTGATTTGTTGGCAGCTTGATTCGACTTTGTGCCTGACGATGAAGCGCGGATTTGATATCATTCCGGCAGCAGGTTGGAATTGATATTATTGACCAACAAATGTAATTTTGTTAAATAATTTTGCACCTTATTCTATTGACAAGTAAATGTAGTTTTGTTACATTTATTTGTCAATTTTTGCATCTTTGAGTTGACAATATCTGCTGCGGCGGCTTAGTACAGAGTAGAGGTCAAGTTCTAGGAGAATGCAACTATGTTAGTTTCGCGATCGAGTGATAAACAACCTACGCCGGAAGAAACTCGGCAACTAGAAAAGCTCCAAGTCCAAATCGAGCGAGCTGTTGCTGACGGCAAGATATCTAAGCAAGAAATGGAAGACATCAATAGAGCGATTTGGGCTGACGGAAAAGTTACTGTTGAAGAACTGGAAATGTACAGAATGTTGGTGACAGATAGGATTGTTTCTGGAGATGTGGAATACGAGTTTTGAGAATAAAGAAGTTTTGGCAACGAGCGGTGTACTGGTGAATATTGAGGAAAGAAGAAACAGGTAAGAAGAGTTAGAATTGTTCTTCAATAGTTTATTTCTTGCTATAGCAATCCTTGCAGGAGTCGTAAACTTTTTACTCCACCCCAACCCTCCCCTTATCAAGAGGAGGGAGTAAGAAATTCACAAATGATGCGAGGATTGCTATATATCTTCGGGTGACATTTGGCAATTATTTGGAGCATCCCTTTTAGGAACTATACCCGACAATCATGGGGATGCTCGCAATTTTTCATTGGTGTTGTGAGATTATTTCAAATGCAAAAATTTGTCTAATGCACTGACTGCAAGTGGCGGCCAGCGGCGGTTGTGGGCAACCCAATCGAGGTCTTTGTAGCGGGAGTCGAGGCCGATGGCTGCTACCCAATTGCTCTCAGCTTCGCCGCGCTTTCCTGCTTCCCAAAGACAGGCGCTGAGGGCGGCTCTCATGTCGGCAAATTGAGGGTATCTGCGGACGATGTTTTTCATGTTGCGAATTGCTTCTTTGGTTTGCCCGTTTTGATAAAGTGCGAGGGCGTGGTTGGCGCGGGCAAAGGCGTATTCGGGGGCTAGTTCAAAGGCTTTGCTGTAGTCGGCAATTGCTTGTTCCCATTGTCCTAAACCTGCTTCGGCGTTGCCTCGGTTGTTGTAGGCGGCTGGATCTTGGGAGTCTAATTCTAGTACGTGATTGTAGTCGGCGATCGCCTCTGACCAGCGTCCTAAACCTTCTAAGGCGGTGCCGCGGTTTAGGTATGGATCGGGGGCGTCGGGAGCTAGTTCGATCGCTCTTTCGTAGTCGGAAATAGCTGCTTGCAGTTTGTTTTGGCTGACTCTAGAATTGCCTCGGTTGCTCCAAGCGGCTGCTTGTGAGGGAAATTTGTCAATGATTTGAGTCCAAAAAGTTTCAGCGGCGGGGAATTGGCCTTCATTTGTAGCTTCAAAAGCTTTTTGAACGAGTTCTTCCAATTCCTGTTGAGGATCGGCGATATCTGTTGGTTGTACTTGTGCGGCAACGGGCGCGATATTTCCCAACCAAACTAACCCGGTTACAATTAATACTGTAAAAAATGTGAAAAGTGAGCGAATCATCGTTGTTGGTCGTTTAAACTTTACTAAGCATATTATTAACCGAATTTGCCGGGGTTGCTTGGATAAGTTATACCAATTTTTTATGAGGTTGCATAGAATCCGATCCCCCCTAGCCCCCCTTGATAAGGGGGGGACAAGATTCTTCTCAAAGTCCCCCAACAATCAGGGGGATTTAGGGGGATCGAGATATGTGCAACTTCACATTAAATTGGTATTAGGACTAATTTTATGAAAAAACGGTTGCTAATTTTGGGGGGGACGGGGGATGCTGCTGAACTGGCGGCAAGAGCGTCTCAAATCGCTGAAATTGAGGTGGTATCTTCGCTAGCAGGGCGCACTCAACAGCCTTTTACCCCAAAAACGGGTACGGTGCGAATTGGGGGGTTTGGTGGGGCGGCTGGGCTGGCAGCTTTTTTGGTCGATCGCCCGATCGACTTGTTGATTGATGCTACTCATCCGTTTGCGGCTCGGATTTCTGCTAATGCTGCTGTTGCTGCTGCGGAATGCAATGTGCCCTATTTGATGCTGGTGCGTCCCGCTTGGGAGAGGGTGGAGGGCGATCGCTGGATTGAAGTTGCGGGCCACTCGGAGGCTGCAAGGGCTTTATTAGGGCAGTCTCGGCGGGTGTTTCTGACGATTGGCAGGCAGGAATTGGCTGCTTTTGCGGGTTTGGATGCTATTTGGTTTTTGATGCGGGCGATCGATCCTCCGGCACTAAATACTCCTATTCCTAACGGTAAGTTGTTATTAGCAAGGGGGCCTTTTTCTTTGGAAGAGGAGCGCCAATTACTATTAGAATATCAGATCGATACTATTGTTAGCAAAAACAGCGGCGGCGGTGCTACTTATGCGAAAATTGTGGCGGCTAGGGAACTGGGAATTCCGGTGGTGATGGTGCAGCGGCCGCCGATTGCCGATGTTGAGCAGGTTGCTGATGTTGAAGGGGCGATCGCTTGGTTAGTTAAGCAGTTATGAGTCAATAGGGTTCAGTTAAGCTCGATCCCCCCTAGCCCCCTTTAAAAAGGGGGGGACAAGAACTTACTCTTGCGTCCCCCTTCTTAAGGGGGATTTAGGGGGATCTCCGAGGAATAAGTAGGGGCGGGTTAACCAACAATATCTGCCAACAATCTCCAATCTCAAAAACCCGCCCTTTTAATCGTTCGATCGGACATAACATGATATTATATCCGATCGATTACCCCTAAGCTGTCGCGCATTTAAATTGTATATTCAGGGCGGGCTCATAGGCCCACCCCACAAGACGGGGAATTGTTTTTTAACAGACAATTTAAATGTAGAACAGCTTTATATCATGTCCGGTCGATCGACCATAATATCCGGTCGGGGCGGGTTTATTGGATTTGGGATTTGTGTTGAATATCAGGGTGAACCCGCCCCTACAAGAATCACGATCGATTGACCAAGAATTTCAAAGGTGGTACCCGCCACGCGATCGATCCGTGGAATCAATCCAAAATCGAAAATCGAAAATCCTCAAGAAAGAGCATTTATCTCGCGCAAGTCAATCTAAAATCTAAAATCGAAAATCTAAAATCGATTGACGGGACAGGATCTAATACGGTAGGGGCGGTTTCACGAACAATATCTGCCAATAATTGACACTCTCCAAAACCCGCCCTTTTAATCGCTTTGGTTTCCCTACAGCAATTTTGTCATCGCCCCGCTAAATTTGCGCTTTTACCCAAGATCGAAAGGCTTTCATGGCGACGTTTCTGCCGGCTGTTTTGCTTTGTTCTAAATACTGGGGGATGAGCTCGGTGATGGGGAAGTTGGGAAACTGGAGACTGCGATCGCCCTGTATGTATTTTCCATCTTGCAGTACGCTGATTTGCAGGTGGCGGCCGTTGTAGCGCCACAATTCGGGAACTCCTAATGCCTCGTAGTTGTTGAACTGAGTGCGGGAGGTGAGGTCGATTTCTATGGCTAAATCGGGAGGTGGGTCTGTTTCTAAGTCGATGCGGCTTTTGCCTCTGACTGCGGCTTCGTTTTGAATGTAGAAACAGGTATCTGGTTCTACTCCTTGAGCCATTTTTTGATTTTTGAATGTGGTGGAACCTAGAGACCAAAATTCTCGGTCTAATTCTTCAAGGAGAATTTTTACTAAGTCGCCAATATTTTCTTTGCCAATTTCGTGTTCGGGTAGGGGAACCATGATTTCTAATGTTCCTTTGCTGTAGGAAAGTCTGGATGCGCGACTTTCTCCCAATTCTGTTAGTAGGGTTTCAAACATTGGCCAGGTGATGTCTTTTAGTAATAGTTGATTTCCTGGCTGGATGATTATTTGTTTTAGTTCTAGCTGCATATTTTGACTGTTTTAATAGGATTTGAAATATAAAATAACTTATGTTAATATACTTTAGCAATTCTGCATTTATGCGGAATTGATGCTATGGATTAAAAAATATCTAGGGGGCTACTTGCAACCCTTTCCTGTTGAGGTATCGAATGTCCCTTCATCTGTTCTCATTCCTCCTAGAATAGTGTCCACAATTACACACTGTTTTGTACCGCCGCGAGATGGAGCAACGGTGACATAAAATGGAGTTATACCTGTGGTGAGATTGCCTTGGTAATCAAAAACGATCGAGTTTGGAGGCGTGGTAGGAGCAGCAGGTGTATTAACGGTAAGCGCAATGGTTTGGGGTTTAATTTCGCCTCCGGCATTTAACTGCTGGGTAATATTATTGATCGTAACTGTTGGCGGATCAATAGCGGGACTAGCATTAGGATTATAACTGAATGTAACTGTGACATCGCGCTTAGTTCGTTTTGCTTCGCTTTGTGCAAGGCGTAATGATTGGAGAACCCGATCGTTGACAGTGCGAACTCTTTGTCTGTTGATGAATGCCTCCCAGCTTGGAGCGGCGATCGAGCTGAATATACCTATGATTAACGCTATCACGAGCACTTCTAGAAGGGTGAATCCTCCATCATCTTTTCTGGATGCAGTTTTGTTGAAATTATGGCTGGGCTTGGCAGCCGAGTTATGCAAAAGTTTTAATAATATGGGTGGGGTTTTCATGGTATTCTCCTATTGTTTATCGGCGGGCGGCGATTCGGAAATGTGTTTCAGAAATCCGTTATTTTCCTAACCCACCTAAACCTTGTACTTGCACGGTTGCTGTTGGGAAATATGCCGATTTCGTGGCCTCATAATCAGCATCAGTTTGAATGCGGCGCAGGCTGTTTCCTCTGAGCGTCACTCTGGCTATGTTTTTAGATGTATCAACACAAGCGTAAAAGCTGTGGTTTGAGCTGTCCGTTATTAGTAAATTGTTTGCATTGAATGTTGCTGGTGGTGGTGGTGGTGTTACGGAAAGAAGAGTTTGACACTGAGTTCCGGTTGGTATTGGAACATTAGTGCTACTGTAGTGGATGTAATTAACCAATACTTGAGGATCGGGAAAATTGGCTCCCATCGTCACATTTACTGTGGGCTTATTAAAGTCAAAGTCTTTATTAAAGGCTTCACTGCCTTTTTGAGCATCACTTAAATCTGCCGCATCGTAATAAGGTTTTGTAGCATCTATTGTGTAGGGGTTTCTAACTGGCTCCCTAATTTCATAGCGAGCAATACGAGTAGGACAATTGCCTCCTGAAGGCTGACACCAAATAGAGTTAGGAGCAGTATCTCTAATCTGGTAGTAGGCCACTAATGATAGTACATAAGTGTCGTTGCACTCACTACCGTTAGGTGGGCAAGCGCTTGGTGTTTTTGCAGTAACAGCCGAATTAATAGGAACAGCATTTTTAATTAGCTGTCGCTTCCAGAATACTAAAATTGGAGTACCTGTGGTATTTGTAGGAGCCGGAGGAAGTTGAGTCGCGGGGTTAATAGCAGTGATTCCTGCCTGATCGTAAATATAAATAGCTTGACTCAAATCTTGGGCGATGAAATCAACGGCTGCCTGAAGGTCTTGCTCGGTATTTGACTTGACTTGTTCCCTCCTGTCGGTATTGAGCATATCGACTACAAAACCGAGCATCGGCGTAATGATTAAAAACGCCATAATTGCTCCGACTAATAGCTCGACAAGAGTCATCCCCTTTTCTGTTTGAGCTGGCCCTGAGCGGTTTCGCTGGTACTGAGTTTTTAGAAGCAACCTGAGTAAAGTTTTCATTTTGACTGTTTCCTTTGTCCAATGGGGGGAGCGATTTTAAATTTAATAACGGGGACTTTGATTATTACTGACATGGGCCGTCATTAATGCGAGTACACAAACTGTTGTAAGCACCTTCTCTATCGCTAGCACCTATTTCTGTTCTCATTTCTACCAAAGGCGCTCGGAGATTTCCCAGCCCTGCGCTAGTAACTCCTTGCTGTACTTGTCGGTTTTGATCGGCTTGAATTTTCTGAGTTGTTAGTGCACCCACGCCACTAGCAAAAGAACTTGCCCTGTAAACCCGAACAATTAAGCTGTAACCTGTTTTTGCCGGATTTGTAGCGGGTAAGTTGTTAAAGTAGTAACCCTGAACTACAAAGTCTTGATTGCTGCCAGCGGTGCAGATTTGATCTCCATCTTTGTCTATGCAGTAAAGAGCGTTGATGTTGCCGGGAGCGGGGTTTTCCTCTAATTTGGCGGTTGTGGACGTTGCAGGAAACCCGTTAGCACCTTGTTTAAGCGCCTCAGACCTGAGCGCCTCAATATAGGTTTGGGCGGCTTGAGTAGCCATTTCTATCCGTTTGGCTTGTACGCGAGTTGCTACTGAGAAAGCCATCACGGGGGCGATCGCAATCATCAGCACCGAAACTACAATCATCGCTACCAATGACTCGATAATCGTGTAGCCGGCTTCTTGAGACTTCTGTAAACTACTGTGTGGCTGTTGGCGTTTTATCATAGTAAGCACTCCGCATTTGGAACTCAGGAATGTGAGGGTTTAAAGGTCAGGGAAGTTAAAGACAGCCTGCTGGTTTAGCGCCGTCATTGACAGCATATATTCCAGATGGCTTGCGATCTATATCATTCAATTTTTCAGCGCACATTAAAGTTTTTACCCAATCATCATTCCGGCTGACTTCTCTGAAGTATTCGTCAGGTTTTTTCTGAGAAGCAGGGAGAGTGAATTTTTGGGCAAACAAGTCAGGCGGCTGTGAAAGCAAACCTACATCAAATCCCCATTCCCTCGTGGGTGGTACGAAATAGCCGATCGTACCAACCCCGGTTTCTATTTTGTAAGGGAAAGACGGGTAGGTTGTGTCGTAGTCGAATAGCTTGGCCTTGAATAAAGAACCACCAGCAGGATCGTTAATAACAGATAGGTAGGGAGCAGTTGCGTAAGAACTGCGCTTGAATTGGATAAACGAACCTGCGATCGAGTGAGTTAAGCCTTTCCAATTTTCCATAAAGCGCGGTAAGTTTTGCATACCACCATTGGTGTCGCCCAGGGTGGAAGAGATAGCCCGAGAAGGAACGTCATTGGAGGCGACTATGAGGTTAAACTCCGTCGTTCGTGCTTTTTGTACCCATCGCGTTACGTCGTTGGCGTTTTGGGCGTTGGTTAGGGGAGGACTTGCAATATTTGTTGCCTGAATCTGCAAAGTCGGTCTTAGCTGTGGCTGCTCAACTGTATTAGGAAATCCGCCACTAACTGTTGGTAATTTGGCGTAAAACAGGGGGTTGGTAATACCATCGTCCCTTCCTCCCGTTGGAGTGGCTGGAGTGGTGGTTGTCGCATACCAAAGAGAATTTGCTACCGCTGTAGGCGTCGTACCAGAGGCTGTAGTTATGGGAGTTCCGCCGTCCACAGGGACAGAAGATGATGGCGCACCACCATAGAAAGCTACTGCAGTACCATTAATTCCCAGTGCCACAGGGATAGTGCCATTAAAAACCAGCCTATTTTTTTTGTTAGTACCTGAGATGTTTCGCACAAAAGCTACGCGACGGGGATATCGTCTATCTGCTGGATCGATCGCTGGTTTAGCTGTTGTACCTGACAAAAGTTGCCCGACAGGTGTAGTTGCTGGGACAATGCTTGCTTTTTCTCTTTGATCAATAGGAGTAGATGGATCAAATTCCCCAAGAGTACCAGTATCAATGCCAACCACCCAGTCATCAGGCCCGCAAGCTGAAACAGGCAACTTCCGGCAGATTTCCATTACATATTCTGGAAAATTAGTCCGTCGCTGAACTGGCGTAACGAAATTGTTGAAGTATGAACTGTTAGGAGCAGCACCTGTGGTAGTGCTGTAGTTTGTGTCTGTTGGTGTAACGCTAGTCCCCGCGCTTTGCCCGAACTTTTCTTGGTTGAGAATGTCAAAAGCAGCACCGCTACTCAAACCGTTAGTGACGTAGTTGTTAGCACCGAAACCGTTAATCCTGCGAGCTGCTTTAGCCGTTACCTCCGTCTCTTTAACGCCCGTATCGTTCGTAGTCCCATTTCCATTGAGGTCAAAGCCGAAGTCAGCTTCATTAGCTGCATCAATAGTTGTATCAACAGGAGGAATGCCATCGCCATCGAAGTCATAGCCTACGATCGTGGTACCTGCATTATTTCTCAGGTCAAAATCTCCGTGATTGCGGACACCGTACCGGAAGCCATCCTGTAAATTACCTGACACTGGCTCAGAGAGTAGGGTAATCGCATCGGAGAGCACTGTTGCCGCTCGCCAATTATCGCTGCCAGCGCATTTGCCAGGGTATCGGGGATCGCCGAGGCGACAAGCAAAATTGGGATCTAGGTTGGCAGCCGGGCGGCCGTAGAAATCGCTGGGAGTCCAACTAAAAGCCCCTGTAAATTCCCTCTTTGTGTGTTTGTTAAATTCGCCTTGGATGTACACCGGCAGGTTAGAAGTCAACAGCAGACCTTTCTCTTTCAGTACGTCTGTCACCGTGCTTACAGTTGTCGGGCGGCCCAAGCTAGATCCGTTAATCAGCATAATTCCGTGGGGGCGGCGACTGGGGTCTAGCCGAGAATCTGTTGAGCTGCTTAGCTGGCTGCGGGTTGTATCAATGCCAGTGCCCAGACTATTCGGAGTACGATCGCTGCGATCGGGTGCTGCATCATCACGGCTGGCGTAAATTAGGCCACTGTAAGGCAGCATATACTCTGGGTTAAGGGTGTTGATGACGGGCACTCGCTTGTAGGCGATCGAATTTTTGTTCCTGAGCTTATTGATATCTAATTGCGTGACCCGGATTTCGAGGGGTTGCCTCTCGGCTAGGGGATTGTCGTATTGTCCGGTTAGCTTTGCGCTCTGAGTGGAAGCCATCAAGCCGCTACCGCCGGAAGATGCCAAAGGACTGCTGAGGCTATAAGTCTCGTCCACTGCTGTAGCTGGGTCGTCCTTGTCGATCGCCTTAACTTCCCTAGGATTGAGAAAAGCAACTTCTCGAATTGTCCCGTGATCCAGATAGGTAGTAGAAATGTCCGCAGTCGGATTAGCCAAAATTTTAAAAGAGCAAAGAGTAGAGTCGATCGCAGCTTTTTCCGACAAGCTGCGTTCCCCGTCAGCCTTCTGCAAAGCCTTCCTTAAGTTCTCGTTAACAAACCGACCATCGGGGAAAACGAGACTGGCTTGGTAGTTCAAGCGTTGCTCTGGTGTTCCTGCAGCCAGCGGCAGCAGAGTCGATGCGTCAGTCAGGAGAGCTGTTGTCAGAGTTACACCCGGTGGTCTGGTGGCAGGAGGGCCGTACACGATGCCGTTGTTGGATTTACCATTGGTGTCGCTTCCCAATGGCAAGCCTGGACGGTTGAGACTGGAATCAAATGTAGTTGTACCTTTGCGGTATCGGTAGCTCGGATCGTAATAGCTGCTGACACAAGCCAGCGGGGTATCAGCTAATTTAGCACTTTGATCGCTTGTGTTGTCGGCGTAGTGATAGATCGCACTTGCGCGCATCCGCAAGTCGCCCTTAGCATACTGGCGAGTATTGGGATCAATAGTGCCGGTCAATACTGGTGCCGGAATTCGGGGCAAATCGTTCCAAATAGCAGCCGTCAAATCAGTCCAACCGACAGCACCAGCAGCAGGATTATTGTTATAAACCTCAGAATTCGGGCCCGGTGACATCGGCATAGAGTCGGGCCAAACAACAGGGAACTTTTCTACAGCAGTAGTTGCCGGGTTGTCGTAGAACTCCGATACTGCATTCGCAGCAGGGTTGAAGACTTTGGGAGGTGGCAGAAAAGAGTTAGTGCGCTCGTAAACACCCGCACCCGTAATTACCCGCAATCCGCCAATGCCATCAACTGCTGTTTGAGGTGCTTGGGCTGCACTCTTTTCCCAGAAGCCGTCCCTCTCTGCTCCCCCTACATCAGCGAACTGCTTGACTTGGGGTTCTCGGTAGCGTTGGCCCCCATCCAGCCAATTAACTCCCGTTAATGTGTCTCTTCCTTCCTCACCTTCACCCACAAATTTGGGAGTGTCCAAATCGGTTCTCCACCTCAGTGCTGGTAGATTGTTCCCTACTACTATGCGATCGCCTAACTCTGATTCTTTATTATCTTCCTCTACCTTTTCGGGGCTGTTGGCTTTGAGCCTGACACTTGTTGTATCGAGTTTAGTGTTGGTGTCCAAAGGCATAACCCAGGCATCCACCGGTCGCAGTTCCTCTCCTGTTCCGCCGAAGGGAGATGTAGTCACCACTTTTGTTGTAGGGTTAACAAAGCCAGCCAATGCGTCTCCAGTGGCCGGCACTTCTGCAAAAGGCACTTTCCGTGTCCGCAATCTAAAGTAAGATTCCAGGTTCTCTCGGCGAATCTCCTCTTGACGATCGGCGCTGGGAGCAGTGGGGTCGGTTTCTTCTTGAACTTGTGTGGCAATGGCATTTTTAACTTCCTGCGGATCGGAAGCAGGGGCATTTTTTTCCTGTTCGGAAACTAACAGACCGATGCGATCGGAATAAGCCTTGTTATTGTACATGACCCCCAAAGCACCATCTTTGTAGGCTACAGATTGGTCGGCGCCCCCTTTAATTGCTTTTGTGGTGACTGGATCGGTAGCCTCTTTCCCAAATAGATGAACTGCTATGTCTTTGCCAGTGTTGCCACTACTTCCCGACCAGCCGTTAACCACATTACCACTAACGACTATTTTACTATTTTCTAGGTCGTAGAAACACGATTCTCTGCTGCTAACGAGATAGAACGCCACCGGCCCGTCGCCCGTGGTGGTAACCATAAAATTACTGTTAGTAAATATCCGTCCGTTTAGACGCAGCGCCGGGCCGGGAGATACTTCTAAATCATCTTCATAAACCACCGCATTATTTTGTAGTGGAATGCGTTTTTGGTCTTGTTGGTACTCCAAAGCTGAGAAACTTGGAGATCCTTTAAATATTTCGTATTTGTCTGGTGTAGCTACTCCCGTAATATTAGTGATCGGCACGTTCACTGTGTAGACAAAGAAGCTTTTTTTGAGTACGCCCTCTGCTTTGTACCAGTCCGAACTGCCTACTAAACTAGCGCTAGTACCTGCTGCGGCCTTGCAGATGGCGTTGGTAGAACCTTGGGATACCGACATAGGAGGGGTTCTGGCTTCTAAACTCTTTCTAGAGCGATTAAACTCTCCTGTGTTCAGATCGCGAGGTGGGCTGCGAAAAAATACCCCGTATAGAGTGTAGGTATCAAATTTCCCATTGTTGTCAGTATCTACAGGGAACCTCCAAGCGGTATTTATCCTCTCGCTTTGATTGATGTTAGTTATATCTGCAGGGGGAGGATTAGGAACTCCATTATTATCAAGATCAAACTTGATCTGTAGAACATCCTCATCTCCAAATTTAAAGCGATCTGAATCCAGCGCTTGGTAAACGCTCAAGTCTGATGGTGTATCAAGTGTTCCGCTTCCTTGAGGGGATAAGGCATACTGAATTTTTGCTTTCGCCCGATCGAGCGCGGGAGTCGCGGCCGCCAGCACCTGCTGGTTCACGCGCACGTTGCGCGCCGTATTCGCCCGATCGAACGATCGCAGCGTAATCGCCACAGTCAGCAAAATCACTACCAGCAACACCATCGTCACCGTCGGCAGCACAAACCCCGCCACCGGCAGTCTCGCCCTCCGGCCCATAGCCATCAGGGTTTGCAGCATTGCTCTCATCAGCCGCTTCGCCCCGGATCTGGTAACACCAGCAATCCGCCGCAGCAGGGATACGATAACTTTGGATAATTTGCTCTTAAACATTGACGCCTTCCTGAATAATTTCAGAGATGGTATTGCTGGTAGTTACTGCTCGACAGTACAATCCCATCTTTACATTGTTCCCATTTTTGGCAACTTGCATATCAGCCTCTTGCACAAACTTAAATCTGTACTTTGGCTGAAAAATAAAACCCACAAACCCGCCACCAAAATCGCCGCCGATAATAATATATTTCTCAGCGAAATATTTGGCCTGCAAGGATGAGAGTTCCCTAACTCTACTCTAATCGAGTTAAATTGAAATGTCAGCGGTCAGAGCGAGAGTTAATTCGATCGCCCAAAAACAGCAATCGCGATCGTATACCGTGTATTTCCCAGCCCGCCCAAGCAGGCATTGTTTGTCTAGGCTCGGTTTCAACCACCGGCATCTAGAATGTAGAGTAGGCGATCCAGTGGTTAAGCCTGTCAATCGATTTTAGATTTTAGATTTTAGATTTTAGATTTTAGATTAAAGAATTGAAGGATTGACCCCACGGATAAATTGGGGGCTTGTATCCTGGATGCTTGATTGTCAAAGTGCGAGATCAACTCTTGCACCATTGTCAATCAGCCTTTTAGGGGCGGGCTCTCCGGCCCACCCCCTACTCCCCACAAGAAAATTGAACTTTTGTAAAACAGGCCGGACAGCCTGTTCTTCAAAATAGTGCAAGATGTCAGCGCGATCGACTTTTCGTTTTGCGCCCCAGCCCGCCGGGGTTTAAACCCCGGCGGACTATCGGTACAAATGCCAAATCCGAAACACTGTCAGTACAAGTGCAAAAAATCAACCTACCACTTTTCATTTTGCGCCCAACCCGTCGGGGGTTAAAAACCCCCGTCTCATAGTTAAAGTCCTCGCTATGAGGACTAATCAAATATTAAGATATTAGATAAATAAATACATCTTCAGTCCTTTTCAAAGGACTTGCGCTATGAGACGGGGGTTTAAACCCCCGGCGGACTATCGGTACAAAGGCCAAATCCGAAACACTGTCAGTACAAGTGAAAAAAATCAACCTACAACCCATGAAACAAACTCCCAAACCCCCAGACTTCATCATCATCGGCGCCCAAAAAGGCGGCACAACATCTCTGTACAATTACTTAATCCAACATCCCCAAATCGCCCCCGCCGCCCAAAAAGAAATCCATTACTTCGACTTCAACTTCGACAAAAGCCCAGACTGGTACTGTTCCCAATTTCCCCAGCCCCAAACAGGCGAAAATCTAGTAACCGGAGAAGCCAGCCCCTACTACATCTGTCACCCCCAAGTTCCGCAACGAATCCACGATTTATTTCCCAAAGTTAAAATAATCGCCCTCCTGAGAAACCCAGTAGAACGCGCAATCTCCCACTATTATTACTATATAAAAATAGGCTACGAATCCCTATCATTAGAAAGTGCGATCGCCTCCGAACCCAAAAGACTCAAAGGCGAAATAGAAAAACTCCAAGCCGACCCAAACTACTACAGTTACGAACACCAACACCACAGTTATCTAACCCGCGGCATTTACGCCGATCAACTCCCAGCGTGGATGAAACTTTTTCCCAAATCACAACTTTTAATCCTCAAAAGCGAAGACTTGTATACCAATACCTTCGGCACATACAACAGCGTCTTAGAATTTCTAGAATTGCCGCCGCACCAACTACAAACCTACGAAAAATACAACGCCACCGAATATCCGCCCATCAGCGATACAGTATACGAGCAATTGAGAGCATATTTTCGATCGCACAACCAAAGACTGGCCGAATTGTGCGATCGAGACTTCGGCTGGGACTAATCATTTTGGGAATTGTCGGGGCGGGTTTTACCAACAATATCTAACAAATACAAACCCTCTAAATAAACCCGCCCCTGGGACTAATCATTTTGGGAATTGTCGGGGCGAGTTTTACCAACAATATCTAACAAATACAAACCATCTAAATAAACCCGCCCCCACCCCACCAATAACCTACATGAACCTTGATTTCCTCGCAAAACGAGGTCGATTTACCGTTGGGTGGGGGCGGGTTTACGAGATTGTGGATTATTGACGATGATTGTTTGTGAAACCCGCCCCTACAAATCTTTTTCTCAAAATAGAAACCCAACATTTTCGCTACAATTTTCCTTAACTGAACCGTATTGGTTTATAGCCAAGACCATATCCCCTTGCATCCCCCTTAAGAAGAATCTTTGGGCACGGCACCGTCTCCTCCAACCCCATCGGGCGATCGAATATCCGTAGTGTGCAAAAGTTAAAGATTTTTGAGCCACGTAGTTGCCAAGAGAGCGCTCTTTCATAGATATTAAGTAAGAGCGCTTAAGCGCAACTACGTACCTTTTTTGTGCCAGTTGCGCTCAGGACTAAAATATTAAGCAGCGGCCGTAGCATTTGCTTCCAAAGGCTCGATTTCCTCCGGCGTAGCGTGACGGCGCGGATCGTTAAAGCTGCGTGCCGCTAGCCAGTTAGGATTTTGCGCCGCCTCGCAACCAATCACATAAAGCGAAGATTCGTTAAAAGCAGCCCAGAGAGCATCACAAGCCTGTTTATCCATCAGTGAATCGGCGATCGGGCGATCGTGAATCAAAGCAAATAAATCAAACTCATTTCGTTGTGGATTCCACTGATATTGCAAAGTAGGAGCATAACCCATTTCGATCAATTTTGCGATCGCGCGATCGGGCGTATATCCGTCCAAATGCACCCGATTGAGATAGATAGACACTTGGACATACTCATCTCTGGCAGGTAGCAGTCGGTAATTCGAGTTAGTCATCATTATTGGTCTCCGTGCAGTAGTAATAAGAGCGGCCTGCAATATCGGGGCGTTTTTCAGCCTTCATTTTTTGCTGAGCACATCGTCGCTTAGCATAAAGGTCTTTTTCAATTTCAGTCTCGCCGGGGGCATAAAAAGGACGGTGAGGAAGCAGTTCGGCTTCTAAATCCTCCCAAGATTTCTCTGGGTTATCTGAATCTCTCAGCATTTGTCCCTCGCGGTTTGTTCGAGGATGCCGTTTATTCGATATAGTCGATCGGTCATTCGATTTTAGATTTTGGATTTTGGATTTTGGATTGACTTGCGCGAGATAAATTCGGGGGATGCAAGGATTTTCGATTTTCGATTTGGGATTGATTCCACGGATCGATCGCGTGGCGGGTACCACCTTTGAAATTCTTGGTCATCAGTCTGTTTCCTCAGTTTTGGCGATCGTCTTGACCCGCTGGGGCTTTGGCTCTAAAACGGGTTCGTTTTCCTGTAACCAAGTTTCGATGTACTCCAACAGAACCTCATTCATGCTGAGGCTACGCATGGCGCAAGATGCTTTGAACTTGGCTCTTGTCTCTTCAGGTAGATAGATTTTTACGGACACAGTTTTACTTGCAGTCAAAGTTTCCATATCGCTATATCGATTTGTCTATGTGTCTAGCCTGACACACAGGCGCGCGATCGGATAGGGCTACTTGTCGATATAAGGACTTATGGACTTGTCCCTATATCGATAGAATAACAGACATAGCCAAAAAACGACAACCACGCCGAGTTAAACGCCATTGCCGTTTCCATACATTTTGCAAAAAAATGCTTGACATTCCTACCACTCTGTGCTAGGTTATCGAATAGTATTGTGTTTAATCCACAAATCGCAGCACTTCACCTATGTTCACAGCGAAGTTCACAGCCAACAGCTATTTTTATTTTTGGTGCAGCCAAGTTCGCCCGGAGTGAATTGGTAATTCACTGTGAACATCCAGGCGAACCGCAGATTAACACCTGCGGTTTTGTTTTTTCTACTTCTTTTCCCAACAACCAATCGAGCACAAGCGAAAACACCGATGACATTATTCAGTAACTGGCACAACAGCTTTTATTTTTGGCCCAACAAGAGTTCTGGGTAAATTGTCGCGCTGTCTTTTCGCACCAACCCGGAACTCCTAAAAGTTCCGGGTTTTTTGTTTTCAACCACCCACTTAAATTTCCCGGAGAATTCCCTCATGTTAGAAGCCAAACTCGCAACCAAATCTCATCCGCTCTATAAAACTTACCCAAAGCTACCCATTGCTCGAAAGTTTTGGACTTTAGTGTTTACTTCCTGTTTCAGCGTAGTCTCAGAATGACTTCTAAGGGTTTGCCTACTCCACAGGCAATCTCGGTAGAGCTTACCGTTTGACTTACTTAATCTGAGCGAATCGGAATGTGAATTCCTTCAAACCATCGCTCAATGTTTTTAGCTGCGTTCAAGTCTCTGTCCTCTGTATGACCGCAATCAGGACATACATAGACTCGATTCTTTAATGGCATTTTGTGGCGGTGATTCCTACAATTTGAACAGATTTGAGAACTAGGAAAGAAGCGGTCAACTAAAATCAACTGACTAGAAAATTTCTCAGTTTTATATTCAAGTTGTCGCTTAAATTCGTACATTCCACAATCGGCAATCGCACCCGCCAATTTGTGATTTTTCAAAAATGCTTTGACGTTCAAATTCTCAATTTTAATCACGCTGTGGTTTTTAGCGAGATGATTGGTGAGTTTATGAATAGCATCTTTGCGGATGAATGAAATTCTAGAATGCAGTTTTGCCAGCTTTCTAACTGCCTTAGTTCTGTTCTTTGAGCCTTTAACTTTGCGACTAACAGAGCGCTGCAATCGCTTCATTTTCTTACTCATTTTGCGGTAAGCTTTGGGGTTAGCAAAAACCTTTCCGTCACTGGTGACAGCTAATTCCTTAATACCAATATCAACACCAATAGAGGGGCGATTTAGAGGTATTGGTGGCTGTTCAATCTCATACTTGATGGCTATGAACCATTTGTCGGCAGTGCGACTAATTACGCAATTATGAGTAGCCGTAATGGGGAGAGGTTCGTGCAATCGCACCCAACCAATTTTAGGGAGTTTAACTCGCTTACCATCATTGCTGATACCAGGTTTTGCTTTAGTGCCTTGCTCAAGATAAAAACTGTCTTTAGACTTGCCTTTCTTCTTGAATCTAGGCTGTTTAGAGACTTTTTTGAAGCATCTATCCCATGCCGTCCTTACCTCTGCCAGAGCCTGTTGTGGACTTGCTTTGGAGCTTTGATAATACCAGGGATTAGCTGGTTTAATCTCAGCGACTAGACGTTTGTGCAAGTCAATAGCAGAGGGAATTTTGATTGTTTTATCAGCCTCTCTAAGTTGTAAAGCTTCCTGAATAATAGCATTGCCAAAATTGTAAGCGTGTCTGGCTACTCCACAGTGTTGACGGAATAGAGTCACCTGTCTATTGTTAGGTTTTAATTCCGTCTTGAAACTGAGTAGCATTATTTTACGTCCTCCACTGCTTTAGCTATACCATCAATCAGTTTTTTGTTTTTGTGACTTCTAGCGCCATAAAGTCTAGCGCTAAAAACCTGAATTAATTCAATCATATCTTGAACTAATTCCTGTTCAAAACTCAATTCATCCGGCGATTTATTGACTATTACTACCTCGCATTCAAATTCCTCACACATTGCGAAAACTAACTCGGAACCAAACCTTAGAAGCCTGTCTTTGTGAGTAACAACAAGTCTGCCAACCTCACCGGACATGATTCGTTTGAGTAGTTTTGTCAGTCCTTTTTTCTTGTAATTAAGTCCAGAGCCTAAGTCTTGAATTGTTTCAAATTGCCAGCCATTGGCAGCGCTAAACGATTCCAAAACAGCAGCTTGACGCTTTAAATCTTCTTTTTGGTCATGACTAGAAACTCTGGCATAGTTGATAGTGATTCGATCGTCTGCCTGGTTTAAGTCTCTGGGAGTAATTCGCTTGATATCGGTAAGGTAGAAGCGTCTCTGTCCCGTGGGAGAGCGCTCAAACTTAATCTTGCCTGCATCAGTCCAGCGTCTCAGCGTCTTTGTCGAAATACCAAGCTCCTTAGCCGCTTCCCCGATTGAGAGTGTCACGTCTGATTGAGTCTCCAAAGTTGCTTACCTCTAATACTACAACTCAATAGTTACCCAATCCGGGAAGAATGTCAATACCTGTCTAAGAAATCTATTTCAGCGCCTCACCCGAACACCAGACAATTGTCCAACTCTCAGAAACAGTCTCAGTCGGCGGCCAAGAATTACTAATCATCGGCGGCCCCTGTACCGTCGAAAGTTCCGCACAAATGGAAACAGTCGCCCGCCAACTATCCGCCACATCCGTGCAAGCTTTGCGGGGCGGAGTCTACAAACCCCGCACATCTCCCTATGCTTTCCAAGGCATGGGCATTGAGGGACTCGAAATTTTAGCCGATGTCAGCCGGCGTTACGGTTTGCCCGTCGTGACAGAGGTAATGTCGATCGCCCAAATCGAGCCAGTTGTCACCTATGCTGATATGCTGCAACTAGGCAGTCGGAATATGCAAAACTTCGAGTTGCTAAAGGCGATCGGTCAAGCCGGAAAACCAGTCCTGCTAAAACGCGGCTTGTCAGCCACAATCGAAGAATTTGTGATGGCCGCCGAATACATTCTCAGTCACGGAAATCCTCATGTAGTTCTGTGCGAAAGAGGCATCCGCAGCTTCGACAATTACACCCGAAACGTATTAGATTTAGGTGCAGTCGCAGCGCTAAAACAGTTAACTCATTTGCCAGTAATAGTAGACCCTTCTCACGCCGTAGGCAAGCGAGAATTAGTCGCACCACTAGCCAAAGCAGCGGTTGCTTGCGGTGCAGACGGATTAATTATTGAATGTCACCCGCAACCGGAAAAATCCGTTTCTGACGCGCGGCAAGCTCTTTCTTTACCAGATATGGTTGATTTAGTTGCGAGTTTGCGGCCTGTAGCCGCCGCCGTTGGGCGGTGCATACCAGATACTAAGTCATTAGTCATCAGTCATTAGTCATCAGTTATTAATTATTAGTCTGCGCCGGAAGAGTTACTTTTTGTAGCGTCAGAATTTATTCTGGCGCACTTTTGCTTGGAAAGCGAAATTAGATTAAAATAAAAGCACAATCAATACTGTCATCTACAATATTTGGCTTTTATTATGGCACTGGTACTTAAAGTTCCGTCGATCGTCTGTTCTGGCTGCGGTGATACAATTACCAAAGCCATCCAAACTGTTGAATCCGATGCTTCTGTCAATGTGGATATAACGGCTAAGACTGTTACGGTGGAAGCCAAAGCTTCTGATGAGTCAATCAAACAAGCTGTGGTCGCTACGGGCCACACCATCCAAGGAGAATAATATTAGGTTTCGTCTAAGTGTTCGGCGACTGCTTGGTAAAGTTCAAAAACGTGGCGATCGAGTAAACTATAAAAAACTTGTCTCCCAACCTTGCGGTAACTTACCAAACGCATCGCCCGCAATGCCCGCAACTGGTGCGATACTGCTGACTCGCTCATACTCAACGCCGCAGCCAAGTCACAAACGCACAGTTCTTGTTTTGCCAAAACCGACAGCAGCCGCAGGCGATTCGCATCTCCCAAAAGACTGAAAAACTCAGCCATCCGCTGCGCTTTTGCGGTGTTGAGAACCTGTGTTTGGATGTCCCCGGCCCGCAAGCTGTCAACTAGGTGCGGTCGATCGCACATTGGTGTATCGTTTTGTTCGTGAGGCTGAGTTATCGCTCCATTAACAGCAGAGTTGGGTGACATCTTTTCCCGGCTAGTTTTAATTCTCATTTTCATTTTAGTGCGATCGGCAAACCTTTTGTAACAAAACTTTTACATTTCCTTGACTTATACATGAATATATGTTCAGATTTTAGTAAAGACAAACAACCCCACCAGGAGAATCTCAAGTATGACTACCGCCACCCAAACCAAATGTGCCTGTCCTTCATGTTCGTGCGTTGTCAACGTCAGCGAAGCCATTGAAAAAGACGGCAAACAATACTGTTCCAGTGCTTGCGCTGACGGCCACCCCAACGGCCAAGGCTGCGGTCACACCGGCTGCGAGTGCCACAAATAAATATTTGGCTTCAGAAAAGGTTAATCAACAACTGCCAAATATATCTAAAGGGAGATGCGAACCGCGCATTTCCCATTTTTTTTGCTTTTAGGTTAAAGAAAAGTTAAAATAAAGCTAACTTAAGGTTAAGACTGCATTAATAGACTAAATACAGAGCGAAAAAGCACAATTGCTACTTACGCAATACAATAGAAGCAAGTTAGCGCCGCGATAGTGAGTACAAATAGTGCTATTAACAGCAGAGACCGAACCAAAAGTTGAAAACCAAAAGTTAAATTAGGAGGGGGCAATGAAAGAGCGGGAAGATTTTTTACATCCTCGCAATCGCTACTACGGTGATTTCACGCCAGAAAACTTGGCGTTTAATGCCAATTTGCAGGAGTTTGCTCAAAAAATAACTTATATTTGCTCGCTAGAAACAGGGGGGAAAATTAGCGCTGAGAAAGCCTATAAAGATATTAAGATGCTTTGGAAAGACTTAAAATCCTCTAAGAAGCAATTGGGAATTGGCCAAAAACCCCCCAGTACCGAGGAGCAAAATTCACCTTAAGGCCATCGCAGCAAACGCAGCGTTTCCAATCGAAAACCCCTGCGATTGCGAGCGCTGTGTTTTGCTGCGTACCCAGCAAATGTAAGGTGCTTGTTAGTAGGCGAACTTTAGAAAGTCTAGGGTTTGGGATTTGGTGCAGTTTCTCCTGCAAACGAAGTACAATTGCCGCCGAGGCCAGAAATAATCGCGCAAGTATTAGTTTTCAGCATTCCCTGATATGTATCAGCACCGGTGCCGGGGCCGCCCAACTCGTCGCTGTAAAGCTTTTTGTCCGAAATTTCGACATTTGCCTCCCTCGCCACAGTCTCCATCAACTTCGGATTAGTTGTAGTTTCGGCAAAAATTGTCGGCACTCCTGCAGTCTTAATTTCTGAGGACAATTCGGCAATTCTTGCGGCGGTGGGCTGTTCCTCTGTCGTCACGCCCTGCAAAGCTCCAGCCATCTCCAAACCGTAAGCATCGGCATAGTAACTCAGAGCATCGTGAGTTGTTACTAACTTCCGTTTTTGGGCTGGAATAGTCGCAATTTGAGCTTTGATCCAAGTATCTATTTTTTGCAACTCATCTGTTAAGCTTGCTGCATTTTTTGTATAAAGTTGAGCATTGGCGGGGGAAACTTTTATCAATTCATCCCGAATTGTTTCTACCATACGGATGCCATTTTGAGGGTTATGCCAAACGTGAGGGTCAGGGACTTTTTCGCCTTCTGCATGGGGTTGGTTTTCCCCTTTCTCTTCGCCGTGCTCGTGCTCGTCTTTGCCCATCAGCGGTTTGGGAACGGCGAGTTCGTGTACGGCGATTTTGGGTGCGGAATTACTGCTAGATTCAATTAACTTAATGATGCTGGGTTCGTGGTTGTAGCCGCCGTATAAAATCAGATTTGCTGTTTCAATCGCTTTGCGGTCTTCCGGCTTGGTTTGGTAGGCGTGGGGGTCGTCTCCCGGCTTAATTAGACAGGTGGTGTCGATCGAACTTTGAGCGATTTCTTTAGTTATGTCGCAGATAACGCCAGTCGTGGCGACGACTTTGGGCAAGTTGGCGGCCCGACTGGCTTGAGTTTGAGTGGCGGCGGGACTCTCTGGCGCCCGATTGCTGGCGTTCTGTCCTCCACTGCAGCCAACCAGCCCGCAGCCAATTGCCAAAACAGCCGCACCGCACAATCTGCCAGTTTTTCCAGCCCAGTTCTTTAACATTTTCACCTTTGGAACGATAATCATTATTGCTTTTTCGAGTTATCCTATTGTAGTAGGTACGAACAAGAATCGTTCTCAAAAGTTTGAATTATGTTAGAAGTGCAAGACTTAGCTGTCAATTATCGAGGAATCTCGGCCCTCAACAGCGTGAATTTCCATTTAGAATCGGGGCAATTAACCGGTGTGTTCGGCCCCAACGGCGCGGGGAAAAGCACGATGGTGAAAGCGATGCTGGGATTGATCCCGGGCTGTCGGGGTTTGGTCAAATATCAGGGACGGCTGCTGAAGGAACAGTTGTCGCGGGTGGCTTACGTGCCGCAGCGATCGCAAATTGACTGGGATTATCCGATTACGGTGTGGAATGCGGTAATGATGGCGCGAACCGTCCAGACTGGTTGGTTTCGCAGTCCCTCGAAGCAGTCGCAAGAATTGGTGAAAGCTGCTTTGCTGCGGGTGGGAATGTGGGATTTGCGCGATCGGCAAATTGGCGAACTGTCTGGCGGACAGCAGCAGCGGATTTTCTTAGCAAGGTCGATCGCCCAACAAGCCGATTTATTCTTCTTCGACGAACCTTTTAACGCGATCGACAAAGCAACAGAAGAGATTATTTTCAATATTTTTGCCGAACTAAAAGCCCAAAATAAAACATTGCTAGTAATCAGCCACGATTTAGGCGAAACTTTAAAACAGTACGACAATTTATTGTTGCTCAACAAGCAGTTAATTGCGACTGGTTCCTGCCGAGAAGTTCTCACCGCAGCCAATATTCAAAAAGCCTATGGATACGATTTAAGTTTAGTTTCAGCGTAAGCCAAAAAAGATTTATCTTTAAAATTGATAGTGGCACGGGCGTCCCGCCTGTGCAGTTGAAGGTGGCACGGGCGTCCCGCCTGTGCAGTTGAAGGTGGCACGGGCGTCCCGCCTGTGCAGTTGAAGGTGGCACGGGCGTCCCGCCTGTGCAGTTGAAGGTGGCACGGGCGTCCCGCCTGTGCAGTTGAAGGTGGCACGGGCGTCCCGCCTGTGCAGTTGAAGGTGGCACGGGCGTCCCGCCTGTGAAATTGATAGTAGTTTAAAAAATCCCCTTATTAATGTAATTCAATGTTAAACCTACTAATTGAGCCGCTAAAATTCGAGTTCATGCGAAATGCGATCGGCGTCGGCGTTTTGCTAGGAATTCTCTGCGCCGTTGTTGGCTCCTACTTAATTGTACAACAAATGGGAATGATGGTTGACATGATTGCCCATTCAGTATTAGCAGGATTGCCTGTGGCTTTTTATTTAGGTTTCAATATTTCGATCGGCGCGTTTATATCGGGAATTATCAGCGCCGTGATTATGGCGTGGATTCAATCACAATCGCGCCTCAAAATTGATGCCGTCATGGCATTAATTCTAGCTACATTTTTAGCAATTAGCATCACCTTGATTAGCCTGTTACGGACAACCAAATTAGACTTAGACGGGTTTTTGTTTGGGAATATCTTGTCAGTTGCACCTGCTGACGTGCAGCAGACTTTTGTCATTACTTTGATAATTTTGGCGATGGTTAAAATGTTTTATAAAGAACTGCTATTTTATACTTTTGACCCGCTGGGGGCGCAAGCATCCGGTTTGCCTGTAAACTGGATTTATTTCGGAATGATTTCGGCGATTACGTTGACGATTGTGGCGAGTTTGCAAA
The DNA here is from genome assembly GCF_000317475.1 of Oscillatoria nigro-viridis PCC 7112. NCBI lineage: Bacteria > Bacillati > Cyanobacteriota > Cyanophyceae > Oscillatoriales > Oscillatoriaceae > Phormidium > Phormidium nigroviride. Next base: position 4,843,845 of record NC_019729.1, on the reverse strand, counting down.
CTGTGGGAGCGCTGTTAGTAATTTCTCTATTAATCGGGCCGGGAATAACGGCGTATTTGTTGGTAAAAGAGCTACATTTAATGATGGGATTAGGAGCCATTTTTGGGATGACAGCTAGCGTGAGTGGTATGTATCTCAGCTATTATTTAAATATGCCATCGGGTGCGGCAATTGTATTAGTTGTTTTTGGGTTATTTTTAGTAGCTTTGCTGTTCAGTCCCACTCAAGGGATTTTGACAAGAAAGAGAGGATAACACTCTTGGATGCACACACTCTACTTGTTGTGGGTTTTTTACGCTTGCTTAGGCAAAAAGTTCCCCGTAGCGAGACAGCATTGCCCAAGGAGCGTCAACTTAAGGTACAAGCCATAGTCCGGCAGGGGTTTCAGTCCGGCAGGGGTTGAAACCCCTGCCTCAAAGCGAAAGTCCTCGCTATGAGGACTGATGAGTTTTTCAGTCCTCATAGCGAGGACTTTCGCTATTAGCCAGGGACTTCAGTCTCTGGCGGGCTTTCGGATTAAGCTGAAACTCCTTTTATGCGTTCGTTTTTTACGCTTACTTACTTAGCTTGACAATAAGCTTCGTAAACACCGTCAAGCAGTAAATTGAGAGCAAAAGTTGCTTTCTCAGCAGCTAACAGCGCTTCTTGTTTTGCTTCTTCAGTTTGGCAAAGATCTAACAGCGCTTCGCAGGTGGCTTGCGAGTGGAACTCGTCGGCTTTTTCGTGCACTTTAAAGAAAGACAAAGCAGCTTCTGAATGGATGCCGTAAAATTCCTTCAAACCAGCAATTTTGGTTGTAGAAACTTCGGGGATTTGCGCTTCGTAAGCGTAAAGGGCGGCTAAACCTTTGACGGGGGATTCGCTGCGCGCTAAGTCTTTGAGAATGCGAACGGATTCGCTGGTTTTTTCTAAGTGTTCGCGATCGATAACTGCATTTCTGTCTAAACCCAAACCTTCGGCAAAGCGCAGCCACAGTTCGGGGTGATTGGCAGCGCCTCTCTCTTCTTCTATCAGGTTTTCGAGGAGCATTTGACGAATTTTGATGTCGTCACAGGCGGCGTGCGTAGCGCTGACATAGGTGGGGAAGTTGTGGACTTGCAGATAGTATTCTTTGGCGTACTCTTGCAGCATTGCCAGATCGAGTTTACCTTCGTTCCACATTTGGTAGAACGGGTGTTTCAGCAGGTGGTTTTGGTCGAGAATAGTGTTGAGTTGTTCGAGAAATTGCTGTTGGGTCATAATTGTCGATCGCCTTTGAGGATAGTACAGCCACTAAAATGGTATTGTAATTTAGCATTTTGTCAAGACCAAGTTTTCAATTGTTTATGTTTTCGTCAAACAGGCGCGCCCGTTATGCGAACTTAGCGCCCCCCGAAATCTTTGCCGCCCGTAGATTTATGACCAAACCAGAAATTCGCCTCCACAGCCGCCAGCGGCGAGAAACTGGCCTTCGGGATGCCATGCGAGACAGGAAAAACCGCCCTCTGCACCTTTGAGAATTTGCAGCAATTGTTCTGCTTCGTACCACAAACAAACTTGACCGTCTGCGGCGGCAGAAGCTAATAAAAATGTGCTAGGTTGAAAGGCGATCGCATTTACCACATTTTCATGTACTTCTAACGCCCAAGAATCCCAACCGACTCTTTCATCAGCGTCTCTTTCCCACACTGAAATGCCTTCCGAACTCGCCGCAGCTAACAACGGCGCACCCAAAGAATTAGTTTTATCCGACCAAGCTAACTGCCGAACTTTCCCCGGAAAACCCTGCATTACCCACGGTTCAAAATTGCCCCATTCATTAACAATGAGAGTATTGTCCATATTGCCGCAAGCTAAATATTCCCCTTGTGGCGACCAAGCAATTGCACCAGTTGCAGAAGGTACTGATAAAATTTCCGGGTCTTCGTCCCAGTCTTCCCCATGCCAAACTTTGACGCCTTTATAGCCGCTAACTGCCAGATATTGAACCATCGGATGCCATGCTAAATCGAGGATAGATGATGAGTCGAAATTCAGCGTTACTTCAACAACATTATCCTCAACATTCCAGACTTGAACGTAGCGGCCCATACTGAAAGCTAACTGGTTGCAGTTGGGACTCCAAGCTAACTTATCCACCCAGACGCGCTGGTTGTCCAAATCAGCAATTAATTCCCCAGAATTAACGCGCCAAATTCGCACTTTTCCATCTTGTCCGCCAGCAGCTAGGAATTGACTGTCGCGGGAAAAAGACAAGCAATCGGCTGATTTACCCGTAGCACTTTGTAGCGTTTGCAAGGACAATTCATTAACTACCCCTACTTTCGCCAGCATCACTTCGCCCGCAGCAGAACAGACTCCTAAAGTTGTGCCGTCCGGCGACCAAGTAACAGCAGTTACGTAGTCAGACAGCATTTCTTTAGCGTGAAATTGCAGAGTTAGTTCACTTTTATTTGTCTTTTCGTTACCCATATTTATTGAATCTGAGATGTTGTACTCTTCTTAAGAACGGGCAAGATGCCCGTTCCACAAGAGATGAATTTTCTTTGTGTGGAACAGGCATCTTGCCTGTTCCGTTCCACAAGAGATGAATTTTCTTTGTGTGGAACAGGCATCTTGCCTGTTCCGTTCCACAAGAGATGAATTTTATTCTTGTGGAACAGGCATCTTGCCTGTTCCGTTCCACAAGAGATGAATTTTATTCTTGTGGAACAGGCATCTTGCCTGTTCCGTTTCAATGAATTTTCTTTGTGTGGAACAGGCATCTTGCCTGTTCCGTTCCACAAGAGATGAATTTTATTCTTGTGGAACAGGCATCTTGCCTGTTCCTAAAAAACTTATTAAAAATGCTTCAAGATGTCAGTTAAACCAGGCATTTACGGAAATCCTCTCGCAATTGATTTTCGTTTAAATTGCGACCGATAAATACAAGCTCGTTTTTCGGAGTTTCTGTAGCTTTCCAAGATCGATCCTGCCTGCCATCAAACACCATGTGTACTCCTTGAAAAACAAATCGCTTGTTGTCTCCGGCGACATTCAAAATGCCTTTTGTACGAAAGATATTCGGCCCTTGAGTTCGCAACAATTCCTCAATCCAATCGCTAAATTTGTTGCCGTCAATAGCACCGGATTCTACTATTGCTACCGAAGTAACAGTTTCGTCGTGTTCGTGATCGTGCTCGCCCAAAAAGTCGGGCTCGATTTCTAATGCCCGGTTCAAATCAAATGCTTTGACGCCCAACAAAGCATCCATTTGTAATTCAGCGTTGCGGGTGCGGTGAATTTTTGCCATTGCATTCATGGCGCGAATTCGCTTTTCTAATTCTGCCAATTCTTCCTCAGTCACTAAATCAGTTTTGTTGAGCAAAACTACATCGGCAAATGCAATTTGTTCTTGAGCTTCGTCTGCGTCCCAGTGCTGCCAGATGTGCTTGGCATCGACTACGGTGACAACTGCGTCTAGCAGCAATTTTTCCCGCATATCTTCGTCTACAAAAAAGGTTTGAATTACGGGTGCGGGGTCGGCTAAACCTGTTGTTTCGATGACTATGTGGTCGAATTTGTCTCGCCGCTTCATCAAGTTGCCGATAATCCGAATTAAATCGCCTCGGACTGTACAGCAAATGCAGCCGTTGTTCATCTCGAAAATTTCTTCGTCGGCATCAATTATCAGTTGGTTGTCGATGCCTACTTCGCCGAATTCGTTGACGATGACTGCAACTTTTTTGCCGTGTTCCTGTGTTAAAATGCGGTTCAGTAGCGTAGTTTTGCCTGCGCCGAGATAACCCGTGAGAACGGTAACAGGAACTGATTCGATCGCCCCAGCAGTCACCATACTTGACCTCGATTATTGTACAATGATAACCATTATCGCTATTTTATACCAAACTTGCTGGCAGCGGTCACAATATTAAATAATGTTAATAAATTGTTCGTGAGAGCTTGGAGGAGCGAGTTTGCCAATAATATTTGCTGCAATTCAAAATATCGATAAACCCGCCCCTCTCAGATGACAATTAATTGTTAATCATAGCTGCAATTTGCTCTCGTTCTAGCTCTCGACCGATCAGCACTAATTTGGTTTGGCGGAGTTCGGAAGGTTGCCAAGGACGATCGTAAAAATATTCTATGCGCGAACCCACACCTTGCAACACCATCCTCATCGGTTTCTTGGGAACCGCCACAAACCCTTTAATCCGATAAATTTCCTCCTGCTGCATCAAGGATTGCAGTTTTTTGACCAAAGCTTCAGGTTCAAATTCGCGATCGGCAATAAAGTAAGTCGAGTTAATATCATCATCGTGCTCGTGTTCCTCCTCAGTGTCGTGGTGACTCGGGCGAGACTCCAAATCATCCTCAACCGCAGCATTAAATCCCATGAGCACATCGGGGTTAATTTCGCCACCTTTGCAAGGCACTATTTTCACACTCGGACGCAACTCTTGCTGCAACCAGCTTTGGACTTTCTGGTGAGTTTCCGCATCTACGCGATCGACCTTCGTTAAAAGTACCATATCGGCACAGGCTAACTGGTCTTCAAACAATTCCTCGATCGGAGTTTCGTGATCTAAACTAGAATCAGCCTGCCGCTGTGCCGTCAAAGCATCGATATCGCCCACAAAAGTACCGCTAGCAACAGCTTCGCAATCGACAACCGCAACAACACCGTCTACAGTAGCACCGGTGCGAATTTCCGGCCAGCGAAAAGCTTGAATCAAAGGTTTAGGAAGTGCCAGGCCAGAAGTCTCAATTAAGATACAATCAACTTGTTCTCTGCGCTTCAACAATTCCTGCATAGTCGGCAAGAATTCCTCTTGAACAGTGCAGCAAAGACAACCATTTGTTAGTTCTACAATATTGCTGCTAACATTTTCTTCTTCGTCGCAAACTTGGCAATCGCGCAGCAGTTCTCCATCAATTCCAATTTCGCCAAATTCGTTAACCAGAACAGCAATGCGGCGGCCTTGATTATTTTGCAATAAGTGGCGAATTAAGGTAGTTTTGCCGCTACCGAGAAAACCAGTGATGACAGTAACAGGAATTTTGTGCATTGATAATTTAGTTGTTGTAGTGTGATTGAATATCTTTCAATTTTTGGTCAGGCAATTGCGGACATAAAACTCGTTAAACCGACAGTCCGGCAGGGGTTTAAACCCCTGCCTCAAAGCGAAAGTCCTCTTGCATAGGACTAATGAGTTTAAAATTTTTATTCTCAGTCCTCTTTAGAGGACTTTCGCTATTAGCCAGGGACTTAAGTCCCTGGCGGATTGGTGGCTTTAGTTATTGCCGATGGGCCAAGCCTGGAAGGAAAGAGCTTAACTTCCCAGCGGTGGAATCTTTGCTAAAACGCCTTTTTTTAGAGCTTGAGGACGCTCAGACCAAGGCAACAAACCGTCCGGTTTAGCATAGTATTGACCCGCGCATTCGAGTACAGCCTCGACGCTTTCCGACTCATTTGCTGGTAAATCGCCAAACAGATAAGTGTACTTTCCAACAGCAGCAAAAGACACCGCACAAGAGTGACTGCAAGCACTCATGCACTCAACCTCTTGAATCTCAAATTGATCGGAAAACTCCCAATTTTTAGCGAGTTGCGACAAATTTTCCATGAATTGTTGACCGCCGCTTTTGCCTTCGCGCTTGCCGTTTTTCCAAACACTAGCGCAAGCAGTGCAAACAAATAGACTGTGCTTGGTGCGTACAGCCGTGTTAATTCCATCCATCATCCGTACCTCGCAGATGCGTTCAAAAGTGAGTTAGATATCGGCGGGCATTCTGACTTTAGAAACCACAAGGGTTTCATTACAGTTGCGGGACAGCGCCGGACTTGCACCGAACTTTCCCCGTTTCCTCTAACGGCTGCTCCCCGCTAGAACCGATCGCGAAATCACATCATACCGCACTTGCCGCCTTTTTGGAAAAAAGTTATGTTGGTAATGTCGATTCATCAAAAAAAAATAACTCTTTGTGGAACAGGCATCTTGCCTGTTGCTGACAGGATAGAAACCCATCCCAAAAAACATAACTCTTTGTGGAACAGGCATCTTGCCTGTTCCTGACAGGATATAACCCCACAAAAAAAATAACTCTTTGTGGAACAGGCATCTTGCCTGTTGCTGACAGGATAGAAACCCATCCCAAAAAACATAACTTTTTGTGGAACAGGCAAGATGCCTGTTAATGACGGGCTAGAATCCCCTCCCACAATAAAATTACTACAAACTATATGAACGCATTCTCCGATTTTTCCACTCAGGGCTATCAGATTGAAAAAGAACTCGGACACAACAGTCTCGGCGGCCGAGTTACATACTTAGCGAAAAATACAAATACTCAAAAATTAGTTGTAATTAAGCAATTTCAATTTGCCCAATTAGGTGCTAGCTGGGCAGAATACGAAGCTTACGAACAAGAAATTAAAGTTTTGCAAAAACTGGATTTCCCGGGCATTCCCCGCTATCTCGATTCTTTTCAAACTGACAGCGGTTTCTGCATGGTGCAGGAATACAAAAATGCCGAATCTGCTGTCGCGCGGACTTTTTCGCCGCCGGATATCAAGCAAATTGCGATCGCAACTTTAGAGATTTTAGTTGACCTGCAAGCTCAGAAACCGCCGATAATTCACCGCGACATTAAGCCAGAAAACTTGTTAATAGATGACGAACTCAATGTTTATTTAGTAGACTTCGGTTTTGCTAGGCTAGGAGGTGGAAATATCGCGGCTAGCAGCGTCGTCAAAGGCACGATGGGATTCATGCCACCGGAACAAATGTTCAACCGAAAATTAACAAAAGCATCCGACCTTTACGGCTTGGGGATAACGCTGATTTGCTTGTTAACTGGTACGAAATCTGCGGATGTCGGTAATTTAGTTGATGCCAATTATGGCATTCATTTTCGGCATTTAGTACCGCCGTTGCAGCAGGGTTGGATGAACTGGCTGGACAGGATGGTAGCGCCGAGAATTCAAGATAGATATCAGTCGGCGGCTGATGCTTTAGCTGCACTAGAATCTTTGGATGTCAGCAGCTTGCCGAAAGTAAGAATGGAGCGCGAGTGCATTCAATTCACCGCCACAGAATATGGAAAAATCTTAACAGGGACGATTGCCATTAGCAACCCAATTCCCGATACAATACTTTGTGGCAGGTGGGAAGTCGCGCCGCATCCGAACGATCCGCCCCACACGCCCTACGACCACTCTTGGATCTCCTTTGAACCGCAGGCATTTGAAAGCAATAATATCGAGTGCAAAATCGCAGTCGATACGAGCAAATTGCTGGCAAGTCAAACTTACAACCGCCAAATCATCTTGCGCGCAAATTCTGAACCCGAAACTCATACAAGAGAATTGCAAGTCACCACATCTGCCCTGCCCGTACCGCAAATAACTAATGGTTTGTCCGCACGCAGGCTGACTTTTATGTGCTGTTTTATTTTGGCAAGTTTTACGTGCTGTTTTATCTTACCAGACTTAATACTTCACTTGTATGCGACTGGTAATTTCGGCGATATCGAGTCTAGTAGCTTTTTTACTTCTTGGGGTACTACTATCATACTTGCGAGCTTTTTTACAAGTGGATTTTTGGGATTTTCAGTCGCTGAAATAGCGATAGCAGCTAGATCGAAAAAACACGATTTTAATTGGTTTAGAGCCTTGTGGGGAGGGATAATAGGAGTGATTTTGTCTGTTACGCTCGCCTTCTTAAGAAGTATTGCTTTCGATATCGCGAAGGACACAATCGGTTATCAATTAATGTTTTTTGTGTTTGCTGGGACTGCGAGCTTTCCGATCGCAGTAACTTTACTTGGAGCTTTTATACTAGGAAGTATTATGAATGTTACGCTCGCAGGAATGAGTATGGTAATTTTACTATTTTTATTGTATTTTTATTGGGGAGTATTCGGAGTTTTATTAAGCATAATATTCATCTGGATTATAGCTTGGGCAACCCTGATTTATAAGGTAGTTAATTATATATTTAACACTCTGATTGACGAGCAGATAGCCAGAAAAACTCTTGAAGAAGATGCTGCAAAAATAGCTTTTCTTACTGCCGGGTTTTGTACGAGCTTGGGAATAGCATTTCAACTGTTTTTAAAATGGGGGACTCAATTAGAATGGGTTGAACCAGTCGAAATACTACTTGTAGGAGGAACGATACTGGCATCTTTAGCCGTTACTGCAATTCCGCTAATTGACCTGATTGTTTTTAAACCAAAAAGAATTATTGCCAAGTATCGCAAATCTCAACCCAATTTAATCAAACCGTAAAAACTTGTTCGTAGTAAGGACGGAAGTCCTTACTACAAGCTTTTTCAGGACTTCCGTCCTTACTACAAACCTTACAACTTACCTATGAATGCTTTTCCTGACTTTTCCAACTACGGCTATCAAATAACTCGCGAACTCGGACACAATCGCGCAGGCGGCCGCGTTACCTATCTCGCTACCGAAATTAATACAAAACGTTCGGTTGTTGTCAAACAATTTCAATTTGCCCGCACCGGCGCTAATTGGTCAGAATATCAAGCTTACGAAAAAGAAATTCAAATTTTGCGAGAACTCGACCATCCCAGCATTCCCCGCTATTTAGATTCCTTCCAAACCGCCTCGGGTTTCTGCATGGTGCAAGAATACAAAAATGCTCCTTCTTTGGCAAATTCTGGCCGCTGGAATCCCGAACAAATCAAGCAAATTGCTATCTCGGTTTTAGAAATCCTCAAATACCTGCAAAACCGCGTTCCGCCAGTCATCCACAGAGATTTAAAACCGGAAAATATCTTGGTGGACGATCGCCTGAATGTCAGCCTTGTCGATTTCGGATTTGCTAGAATCGGCGGGGGAGAAGTGGCCGCCAGCAGCGTTGTTAAAGGCACTTTGGGCTTTATGCCGCCAGAACAAATGTTCAACCGCCAGCTAACTGTTGCATCGGATTTATACAGTCTAGGCGCAACGCTAATTTGCTTGCTAATCGGCATCAATTCTACTGAAATTGGCAGCTTGATGGACGATACCGGGCGGATTAATTTTAAACATCGGTTGCCACAGCTAACTCCAGAATTTCTTGACTGGCTGCAAAAAATGGTGGAACCTAATTTCAAACACCGCTATCCTTCCGCAGATGCGGCATTAAATGCTTTGATTCCCCTGGAAGTAGTTCAGCAGCATAACAACTTAAAACTGGTATTGATATCAGTCGGAGTATTAACAGCAATTTCTGCTATTTTTATTCCGCTTTTTTGGAAATCTCCCGAACCTCAAACAGTAGTAGATATCAAACGAGTAATCAACTCAGCAAATTTGAAACCTAAGACTCAAGTAATGTTAACTGACGAATTAGAATCAACGAAACTTAGGGATGTTTGGTCTTTGAAGCAAAACAAAAAAGTCTATTTTGCTGTAAGTGCTGCTAACTTGCCAGAAGGAGAATATAGAAGTTATTGTAAGGTTGTCAACCCTCAAAGAGTATTAGCAGCCCAAAGTCAATCTTATTTAAAAACGACGGGCGATCGATTAAATACTTGGTGTTGGTACAATTTTAAACAAGATGACAAGCCGGGAAATTGGAAGTTTGAATTTTACTTGGACGGTGAAAGAGTGGCGCAAAATAGTTTCAAGGTCTTACCTTAAGATAGTTGTTCCGGGCTGGCAGTGAATTTCTTGCCCGTCAAAAGTTGGCGGATTCCAAGTTTCTGCATAACTTGCATTAATTCGATCGCTCTCGCAAATTGCCGCAATAGTTGTTATCATATTGCTACCCTTTTCTTTAAAAGCAAATACTGCGCCAGTGTAGGATTTTCCGATACTCATATCATTAGGTTTGCCGATCGCGATCGCGCTTTCAAATTGTGCTGGTTGGCGGTGATTGTGCAAAGTTTGAACCGGGCCCATTGATGAGACAATCGTGTAATTATTGTCATCGGTGTGTTCTTTAAGTCCTATAGCCAGTTGGGTAATGTTATCGCTAAATTTACCGTACTCTGCATAGTAAGCTTGCTGCGCTCTATTGATGCTATTAATATATTGTATGGCTTCTGAGGATTGCGGATCTCTGGAGATAAAAAATTGATTGAGTTTAAAATCGTAAAATGACGCCATGATGCCAGCCAAAACCGCGCTGTAAATTGCAATCCTCGGCAGCAAACTGGATACTGGCAATCTCGATTTTTTACTGGCTTTAGCTACATTGACTGACATTTTTTTAACTGTCATAAAGTAAATTTGCCAAGCTTGCAGGGTGCGCCACAAGCACCCTACAGATTACAAATTATGCAGTTTCGTGCTGTTTGTGCCATGCGGGATGCCACAGCAATTCAGCAGTCGATCGCTTCTCGACCATTTCAGGAGTAATCTTACAGTGAGCCACATCCTTGCGAGAAGGCAACTCGTACATCACATCTAGCATTAACTCCTCTAAAATGCTGCGGAGAGCTCTCGCGCCGGTTTTGCGGCGGTAGGCCTCCTGGGCGATCGCCCGTAGCGCTTCCGGCTGAAATTCCAACTCCACGCTGTCCATCTTCAACAGCTTTTGATACTGCTTCACCAGCGCATTCCGGGGCTCAGTCAATATCTGCATCAAAGCTGCTTCATCCAGCGGCGAAATCACCGTCACCACCGGTATCCGCCCGACAAACTCAGGAATCAAACCAAACTTGACTAAATCCTCCGGCTGTACCTGCTGCAAAATATCAGCGGCCCGCTTGTCTTTCGCCGGCAAAGTCGAGTTGCTGTCGCTTTCTGTTGGCTGAATAAAGCCCAAGGATTTTTTACCCAAACGCTGTTCAACTATTTTTTCCAAACCGACAAAAGCACCGCCACAAATAAATAGAATTTTGCTAGTGTCAACTTGAATAAAATCTTGGTAAGGATGTTTGCGGCCGCCTTGCGGGGGAACATTAACCACTGTTCCTTCCAACATTTTTAGCAGCGCTTGCTGCACTCCTTCTCCCGATACATCTCTAGTGATCGAAGTGTTTTCGCTTTTGCGAGCAATCTTGTCAATTTCATCAATATAAATAATGCCCCGCTGCGCCGATTCCACATCAAAATCGGACATTTGCAACAGCCGCAGCAAGATATTTTCTACATCGTCCCCGACATATCCAGCTTCTGTCAGCGTCGTCGCATCCGCTACAGCAAAAGGGACTTCGAGCATTTGCGCCAAACTTTGCGCTAACAAAGTTTTACCGCAACCTGTGGGGCCCACTAGCATGATGTTGGATTTTTGCAGTTCTACATCGCTGTCGGGGGAAGACTTGTCGCTATCTTTAGCTTGATCGACGCTCAAGCGCTTGTAGTGGTTGTAAACTGCTACAGAAAGGACTTTTTTTGCTGAGTGCTGGCCGATGACGTGGTTGTCTAAATGCTGCTTGATTTCTGTCGGTTTTGGAATTTGACCTAAAACAATTTTCGATTTATTCGATCGACCCTGGCGCCGCGTTCCTTGTCCCTGAGACTCTCGCACCTCTGATTGGGGAATCTGTTGACCAATTGTTTTGCTGGAGTCAAAGAACTCCTCCTCTAAAATTTCATTGCACAGTTCCACGCATTCATCGCAAATGTAGACGCCGGGCCCAGCTATTAACTTGCGGACGTACTCTTGCGACTTGCCGCAAAAGGAGCATCTGAGATGGGAGTCATATTTTGACATATTTGCCTCTTAATTTACGGTTGCGGTTGCTTGTTTCGACTGGGGAAGTTGCCGCGCGATCGACCTTAGCTTTGCCCTAGAAAGGTTTCCCGATCGGACACCCAAGCCAGTCAGTCGATTTGAGATTTTAGATTTTAGATTTTAGATTTACTCCACAGATGAGTTTTGGAGCTGAACTAGGGTCTAAAATTTGGGGAGCTGCACGACTTAAGTCGGGGGCTTGTCTCCGTTTTTTGGCGGATTCCAGCTTCGCGATCTCTATTTCTAAGTTAACACTTTTGAGGCTTTAGTCATTAGTCATGAGTGATTCGAGCCAATTTGAATTTTTAATTTTCACTTAAAAGTAAAGCCGCCCGGGCTTACCATTTTTTGTATTCCAAAAATTTTCCCGACATAATTATTTTCACTCGATCGCCTTTTGGGTCTGCTTCTTTCTCGACATCCAAAGTAAAGTCGATCGCGCTCATAATCCCGTCACCAAATTTTTCGTGAATCACTGCTTTGAGTGGCATCCCGTAAACCTGCATAATTTCATAAAAACGATACATCAGGGGGTCAACCGGCACCGACTCCTCCAAAGAACCTTTTAACGGAGGTTCACAGAGAACCGCACCCGTCTCGCTATCTAGTCCCAAAGCCGAGACAATTTTCTCGGCTTCATCTTCTGATGCAGTAGCTTGACGGTAAATAACCGCGGCAATCCAAACTTCGTCGCGCCCCAAAACTTTTTCTAAATCTGCAAAACTAATTCCCTTAGCTTTTTTAGCCGCCAAAAGCTTTTCTGTAATTCCTGAAATTGCCATTAAATATTCTCCCCTTCATTTCAGTGTCAGATGTGCAATATCTCTCACATTTTGGTGATTTTGTCAATACTGACTTGAGAAAAACAATCGAATTGATAGCTCGGAACTTCAGCAAAAGCTGGTCTCGTCAAGCCCCACAACTCATACAATTTGAGATTTGAGATTTGAGATGTTAGATTGGCAATGACTGATGACTACAAGGGTTGAGAGCTAGTCAACAGTTGCATTCTTTTTTCCAACTGGTATCACAACTGATAAATCCTCAAATAACTCCTAACTGCCCTGCGGGAATGGTACAGTTGGCAGTATATGTAATAAAAGTTACACGCGCAAAGACCTTCGGCATTCGGCAAACGGCTGAGTCTCGATCGTGCTAGCCTGAAGCTCAATCCTCGCTCGCGCAGCCAAAGCCCCTTTACCACTCAAAACCGGCAACTGACAAAAGTATGGAGATTCAGACCAAAGATTACACGGTCCAGTACGATCGCGCTACGCAAACAGTCACCTGTAGCGGCTCGTTCCGACTCAGCCAGGTGGAAGAATACGCGCCGATCGTCGATCTGCTCAACGAAGTGGCTGACTCCTGCCCAAACACGGTTACTCTAGACTTGCGAAAGCTAGAATTTTTAAATAGTTCTGGAATTAATATTTTCTCAAAATTTGCGATCGAAGTGCGCCAGCAAAAAAATATTCAAATGGCCATCAAAGGTTCTAAACAGATCCCCTGGCAGATCAAATCCCTGAAAAACTTGCAGCGGCTGATGCCTTCCTTGCACTTAGAATTGGAATAGTAGCGAAAAAGGTAAACAGGAATCCCCGGCTAAGTCCGGGAACCAGGATGAGGGTGGCTGAAGTTAATCGGAATAAGTCATAGTTAAACTAGCACAAAACCCTAAAAAACTTCAGAACAGACTAAAAATTACCAATTTTCAATTGCTATGCAGGAAGAACCATCGACAGAACAGCTACTTTTCGACGTTCAGCGGCTGAGTGCGGAACTTGAAAACTTGAAGCGCGAAAAGGTTGACCTAGAACTTTTGCTGGAGACTACCACCGAACATTCAGATACGATGGAAGCTCACTTGCTCAGCAAAGCTCAGTTGGCGCTGCGTTCAAGCGAAGAGCAGTTTCGGGCGATCGCCTCGGCAACTCCCGTGCCGATATTAGTTTCTCGCCTCTGTGACGGCTTAATTATGTATGCGAACGCTCAATTGGCTTCTCTCCTGAACATACCCCTAGAAAAATTGATCGGCTGCACCACTCCAGACTTTTACTTCAACCCCGCCGATCGCCCAAAGGTACTTGAGGCACTTGCTAAAGAGGGATACCTCCAAAACTACGAACTCCACTGCAAAAAATCAGACGGCACCGCTTTCTGGGCGATGATCTCGGTTCAGTCGCTGGTGTTTAACGGGCAGCAGACGGCATTGTGCGCCTTGTACGACCTCACCCAGCGCAAGGAAGCAGAACAAACCCTCCAAGAGAGCGAAAAGCGTCTCCGCCGCCAGAGTTTGGCTTTGTTGCAGCTAGGTCGCCAGAGGACTCTCAACAGCGGTGCGCTGAATGTGGGAATTCGCGAAATTACCGAGGCGGCAGCCCGCACTTTGGATGTGGAAAAAGTCAGCGTCTGGCTTTACAACCACGGAAGATTTGGAAATCGCTACCCGAACGAGCCCCAGCTAAATTTTACGGAGAGAGTGCTCGCCCACAACCAAACAGAGCCACTCGATACAGAGGCCGCTGCCCCAGAGCAACACGAGGGGGTTAATCATTCTAAGTTTAAAATCCCCAACCTCAAATTAGTCTGTCTCGACTTGTACGATCGCACCCAGGAGAATCATTTGAGCCGGGAGTCCATATCGGCAAGCGATTTAAATTTATCAAATTTAGATGTCGAAGGCGACGCGCGGGGCGAAAATTTGCGATCGGAGAATGGTTTAGAACCTACGACCAAGACTCAAAAATCTCTACAAACAAATTTGTCTCGCTCATCTTCCCTAGCCGAACCTTCCGGTGTGCTGCCAAATGCCAGCAAGCCCAATTCATCCATATTAAATGTAGCAATTAGGCTCGGCGGGCAGATCGTGGGCATCCTCTCTCTCGAACATATCGGCGCGCCCCGCCAGTGGGCTCTGGAGGAGCGCACCTTCGCCGATTCTTTGGCAAATTTGGTAGCGCTGGCGATCGAAGGATTTGAGCGCCAGCGGGCCCAGGAAGCACTCTCCAAAGCCAAAGCGCAGCTAGAAATGACCGTCGATCAGCGCACCGCTCAACTCACCGCCGCCAATAAACTGCTCCGCATCGAAATTGCCGAGCGCAAAAGAGCCGAAATAGCCTTGCAAGAAGCCTTACACAAAGCTGAAGCAGCTTCGAGAGCTAAAAGCACTTTTTTAGCCAATATGAGCCACGAGCTGCGGACGCCGCTCAACGCGATTATCGGTTACAGCGAAATGCTACAAGAAGAAGCACGGGAATCGGGACTCGAAGACATCATTCCCGATACCCAAAAAATTTATAACGCCGGCAAGCACTTGCTAACTTTAATTAACGATATTCTAGACCTTTCTAAGATAGAAGCCGGTCGGATGGAGCTTTATTTAGAAAAATTTGACCTCAGTAATTTAATAGAAGAAGTCGTTGCAACTTTGCACCCTTTGGTCGAAAAAAATCACAATGAATTGCAAGTTTCTTGCTCAGAAAATTTGGGAGTGATGTATGCAGATTTGACTAAAGTCCGGCAAATTCTGTTCAATTTGCTCTCTAATGCCCTGAAGTTTACCGAAGGTGGAACGGTGCTGTTGAGCGCGACTCGCGAACCAGCAGGCGACAGCGATTGGGTTTATTTGCAGGTATCTGATACGGGGATTGGAATGTCGGCAGAACAGCAGCAGGGTTTGTTTGAACCTTTTATTCAAGGGGACGCTTCGACTACTCGCAAGTACGGCGGCACAGGTTTAGGATTGGCCATTAGCCGCTTGTTTTGCCAGATGATGGGCGGCGATATCACTGTTGAGAGTCAGTTGGATGTTGGCTCTACTTTTACTGTTCATTTAAAGGCAAAAGTTGATATTAGTTAGAAGCAAGTTGGGCAACTAGCAATGTAGGGGATTTAAGGGATTTAACGGGTGGGGGTTTTGCCAGGAATCCTGTACGGGATTTAACGGATTTAACGGATGCCAAAAGATGGAATAATTTCCCAATTCCTAATTCCCCCATTACCGATTACCCATTACCAATTACCCATTACCTTTTTAATTGTGACACCGATCGCGATCGACCTCTGTTGTCGATCACACAGTAGCATTTTTTTTCAGCCTAGAATACCTATATTATTCCAAGATTGTCCTGCCGGCACGATCGGGCGCCTCGCTGCATTTACAAATCCCACCTCAACCTAAATAAGCGGGTGGGGGGTTGCTTCCAGAAAGGCAATTTGGTAAAAGTAATGCTATGGTCGCGAACCAGTAGAAGGCAAAAGTTAAAAGGAATTCAGGAATTCTCAAAAGTCTCTGGACGCAGAAACACAATTCTGCTTTTTGCCTTCATACTGCTGCTACTGCCGAGATAGCATTGCTGCTGAAAGCAATGCACAATTTCTCTGAATCAAAGGAGTGCATCTACATGATTAAACCTTGCAGTCAACCGCTAAAAATAAATCCTTTTACCTGTTATCGCGATCCGGCTACAGGCAGGTGGACTACTGTAGTTACAAGTGTTCCAAACACTTGCGAAACAGACTCTAGTTTAACAGCAGAAGCCGAAGGCGAAAACGAAGGTAAAGCAGAAACGATCCTTTCTGCTGCGCCTGCTGTCTCGCTGCCGAAAAAAGTCCTTTCTTTCTCCGTGCCTCAGTTTAAACACCGTGCCAAAAAATCTGCTGTTAGTGTCAGCAGGTAGCTATCGCAGGGGTCTAATCTAGTTTCCACGGTTAGTCCCCGACGATCGCCCAATAAAAAAACGAACTTATCCATAGCCTAAACTGCCAAAAAGCGATATACTGGCAGCAAACTTTCTCCTTCAATATCCGTGAAGTATTTGCTCGATGGCTGCCTCCACTTTGTATGGACAGACCGACCAATTCGCCAGCGGGGAACAGTAATCATTGCTATTCCCATGATTTTGCTGTTTGGTTCGCTCGTAGCAATTGCAGCCCTCCGGGATAGTGCCCTACAGATAAGAAAGCGAGCAGATACTAATAAGGCAATACTTCAGGAAACTAACCGCTTGATAACCCTGGTGGTAGATGCGGAAACGAGCGTTAGGGGTTATGGGTTGACAAAGCGCCGCGAATTTCTCTCACCCTACTTAGAAGCCAAGAAGAGTTTGCCTCCGCTGCTGGCTAAACTCCAAGTATTGGTTCAAGAAAGCAAACTGCAACCTCAGGGATTTGAAGAAATTAAAAAAAGTACCGAACAGCAAATAAATTTATTGCAAAACACTTTGAATAAGCTGGACAGTTCGGGAACAAGGATGCAGTCGCCGGAAATAATTCAGGTGTTTGCTCGAGGCAAATTAAACATGGATAAGCTGCGCGCAAAAATTAATGCCTTTTCTGATGCCGTCGAAGCCTACCAGAAAAGTGTAGATCGGCAAGTAGGGCAGTTGGTAGATTTCATTAATTTTGTGCAATTTGCGGGTTTGCTTTCCGGCTGTTTGGGTGCAGGGGCTTCCTGGTATTTATTTGATAGTTTAGAGAAGGAATTGAGGAAGCGGGAAGCTGGCTTGGAAGAAAGTAAAAGCCGGATTCAAGCTGTGGTAGACAATGCGGCTGACGGTATTATTACTTTGGACGCACGGGGAAATATTGAGTCTTTTAATAGGGCAGCAGAAAAGATTTTTGGCGAGAAAGCCGATCGAATAATTGGCTCTAACTTGCGGGGGCTGATCGCTCAACCGCAGCCGCACAGCAGCGTGGGGGATTATTCGGTCGAATATTTTGTGTTACATCCAGATACTACCCTGAAGACTTACCAGCAAGAAACAGTTGGACTTCGACAGGACGGAACGAAGTTTCCGATGGAGTTAGCTGTCAGCGAAATGCGTCTGGCAAATCAACACTTGTTTATTGCGATTTGCCGCGATGCCAGAGGACGAAAACAAGCCGAGGAAACTCTGCGAAAGCAAGCACAAATTCTGGATTTGGCCAACGATACGATCGCGGTACTAGACTTGAATGGGGCAATTTCTTATTGGAATTTGGGGGCGAAGTGGCTCTACGGGTGGCGGAAGTCGCAAGCAATAGGAAAAAATATTCACCAGCTTTTACAAACAGAATGGATCCAACCTTTTGAGGTAATTCAAAAAGTATTTTTAGAGAAGGGTTCTTGGCAAGGAGAACTGGTGCGAACTAAGAAAGACGGCACAAAAATAACGGTGGCAAGCCGGTGGACTTTGCAGTACGACGATCGAGATCGGCCAGTCGCTATTTTGGAAATCAGCAACGATATTAGCGATCGCAAACGCTCAGAAATTGCTTTAGCCCAAAGCGCGCAGCGGTTTCGCGCTACTTTTGAGCAGGCGGCAGTCGGCATGGTTCAAGCGACTGTGGAAGGCAAATTTCTGTTAGTCAATCAAAAACTTTGCGAAATTTTGGGCTACAGCCGGCAAGAATTGCTGGAGAAAAGATTTCAGGAGATTACTTGGCATGGAGATTTGGCAAGCGAACTGGAACTTTTGCGCCAATTGTTAGCAGCAGAAATTGAAAATTTCTCTCTGGAAAAGCGCTACATCCGCAAAGACGGAGAGTTGGTGTGGGCAAACTTGACGGTTTCGCTGCTGCGAGAACAAGATGGCAGTCAATTTCTGATGAGTGTGGTTGAAGATATTAGGGATCGCAAACAAGCAGAGGAATCGCTGCGGTTGCGCGCTGAAGAATTGAGGTGGACAGCCCAAAATCTGGCTCAAACGACGAATGTTTTAAGAAAGCGGAATCAAGAATTAGACCAGTTTGCTTATGTAGTTTCTCACGATTTGAAAGCGCCGCTCAGGGCGATCGCCAATCTCAGCAGTTGGATAGAAGAAGACCTCAGCGAGTCGATGACAGAGGATACTCTGCACCAAATGAACCTGCTGCGCGGCAGAGTTCACAGGATGGAAGCTTTGATTGAAGGACTGCTGCAATATTCCCGCGTCGGACGGATTCAAGTGCCTTCAGAAATGGTAAAAGTTGAGAATTTATTAGCCGAAATTATTGATTCGTTGGCGCCGCCGTATGGATTTGAGGTGAAAGTTGAACCGGGAATGCCAACTTTTGTGACAGAAAGATTGCTGTTGCAGCAGGTTTTTTCTAATTTAATTAGCAACGCAATTAAGCACAACCGATCTGAATCGGGTCATTTAAAAATCTCGGTTAAAGAGTTAGATGATTTTTACGAGTTTTCTGTAGAGGATGACGGGCCGGGGATTGCTCCTCAATATCACGATAAAGTTTTTGTAATTTTTCAGACCTTGGAAGCTCGCGATAAAGTTGAAAATACTGGGATTGGTTTGTCGCTGGTGAAAAAAATTGTCGAAGGTCAAGGGGGCAGTATTTCCCTAGAATCTGCCGAAGGTGAGGGAGCAACTTTTCGGTTTACTTGGCCGAAGCAATCTATTAGCCAAGACGGAAAATAAAACAACTCTCAAGGTAGGATGTTTGCGGAACACCGCGATCGAAAGAGTAAATGTAGGGTGCAGGCAGACTACCGAGAACCCGATAGCGACTGTTTAAACTGCATCACAACGGATTTCGATGATAAATCCATCAGGATCGTAAAAGTAAATGCCGCGCCCTGTAGCGCGAGTGACGGGGCCGCTATCGATCGCAATTTGATTTGACTTTAGCACTTCCAGAGCGCGATCGAACAAATCCGGATCGATATCGAAGGCTAAGTGGTTGGCGCGGGTAAAAGCTTTCTCCGGGTCTGGGTTTGGCGGTTCTAAGTCGGGCTGCCAAAATAAGTCAATAACAGTACCGTCTGGGGTAACGAAATTAGCGACTTTACCAGCGGCCACCATTTCTGTTAAACTTGCGGGAATTTCTGCACCTGTTAGTTCGTGCAGCCCGAGAATTGTACCGTAGAAGTGACGGGAAGCTTTCATATCCCGCACGTTTAAAGCGATATGGTGAACGCGGCGCAAATTCCCCGGCGCGAGGGCAATTTTGACGTTGTTTTCGGTAGTTTGCATGATTGTCAATTCCGAATGTTAAAATTGAAAGCAGTTTGATTGATTCAGATCGTCTGCTGTAAAATAAGCATTTTCAGTGGGCAATCAGGGCTAGAACCCTCCGATTTCTAGGAGGACTTCAGACCTCACTACAAAGACTTTAATTCGGGTCGTGCGATCGCATCTCATATCGATTAGTATTATTTTTCTTTAGGAAACGATGCCATACCTACAAATAGCATGACCAGACCACCTGCCAGAATTGCTAAGGCAAGTAAACCTACCACTAAATCTAATCCCGATGTATTTTCCATTAAATTAAACCGTTCTCCAATTAAATACAATCATCGGTATTCGTTCAGGGTTGAGTGCTTGCCAACAATGGGGAAGATAGAAAAAAAATAGCTTTCAACTTATTGAAAAAAAAGCTGATTAATTTCTTCCCTCTTCCCTAAACATCCATCCGTTAAATCCGTTAAGTCCTGTACACTGCTTAGTTGCCGAACTTCTTATTTTGCCAATTCTCGCTCGATAGCAGCAATCAGTTCGGGCGAATCGGGGCCAACACTGCTGCGGAATCTAGCAACCACTTCACCCTGTTTGCTAACTAAGAATTTCTCAAAATTCCACGAAACCTCACCCTTGGGATCGACTGCATTCGTAAGTTTAGCGTACAGCGGGTGCTGCTGAGTACCTTTAGCGCGTACTTTGTCAAATAATTCAAAGGTGACGCCGTATTTTGTAGTACAGAAATTGACGATTTCTGGATTACTTCCGGGTTCTTGAGCTCCGAAGTCGTTGCAGGGAAATCCTAAAACCCGGAGTCCAGCCGCGCTGTACTTCTGGCTCAATTCTTCGAGTCCTTTGTATTGAGGCGTATAGCCACATTTGGAAGCTACATTAACTATCAAGAGTACCTTGCCAGCGTACTCTCCTAGCTGCTTGTCTTCGCCTGCGATCGTTGTTACTTTAATGTCGGAGATTGTGCTGGGCATTTTCAAATACTTTTAAATTTGACCACCACAATTTTACCGCAAGTCGGTACAATTTTGTCTAGAGGTCGATCGCTAAAAATTTAAATATCCCGGTCGGGGCGGGCTTACGGATCTCGCGCTTGTATTATAGATATTGGTGAACCCGCCCCTACCAAAATTACGGTTAATTCCGAACCCGATCTTAGTAGATGGCGGTGAACTTCCTCCCCAGCACGACTCGCCACAGTCCACTCTTAGATTTAAGTTTCTCGCTAATAGCTAAAATCTGCACCGAAAAGGACGAATATTTTAACTCTCAGGGTGGTGTTCCGTCATCCATTTTTGGTAAGTATCCTCAAGTTGCTTGTCTTCCAGAACGAGTTCGAGGCGGACTTTAACGCAACCGTGGCGGGGTTGAGAGGCGATCGAATTTAAGATTTTGCTAGCTTTCTGCACAGAGGTAAATTCAGCCTTAACTGTCGGTTCTTGGCGATCGGTCTTAATCTCCGTCAAATCTATACCGGTGATGTTTCCCTCGCCTAAATCTATTTCTGCCAACACCTTGGGATCGTCGCCGACTTGTTCGACAATCAGCTTTTCCCACTGGATGGGTACTTGTACCATCCGAGTTTCAATTTCTTTACGCACTATGACTTCGCCGACTTTGCGCTTGCTGCGATCGATCACCAATCGTTCTTCTAACAGGCGAATTACTTCTCGATCGACAATATCGAAGTTTTCCTCATCCCGATCTATCTCCAAATTTGCATCTGTGCGATCGGCATCTGTTAGATTTGACATAACTGTTGAGGGATTTGTTAACTCACTGTTGCTAAATTCACTATGCGGTTCAGAGGCATTTTCTAAATACGTATCCCAGTCATTTTCCGAAACTACCGGCAGCATATCGACTTGAGACGAATTAATAGTTACAAACAGCACTTTTTGGTGATAATCGACTTTTTTTAGCAGCTTAACACTTAATAAAAAAATGCGGGTGTTTTCGCTGCCTAGCCCGGCCACGACAAAGTTTAACTGACCGTTAGCATCAAAATAGACATCTTTAACTTTGCCTACTAAGTGACCTTGGTTGTCTTTGACGGTAAAACTTTTTAGCTTAGTTCTGACTTTTTCAGGCACCCGGTTGAGACGGGTTATTGATTTGGCAGTTGCTATCTTTTCTGCTGATGCTTGACCGTTCATTTTTTAAACTTTCCTGCTTGGGGACTTTTATTATGAATTGGTAAGGGGAAATTGGTAAAGGCGGGGAAAGTGCATAAAGGTTGCCAAAACCAGACAAGTTTTGTACCCCCGCCGCCGCTCACATAGGAATTGCGCGATCGCCACAAATCAAATCAAACCTGGGCAGTGACAGAATTATGTCATTAAGGCGCAATTCCTACGCAATACCTGTTGCGGTTGGTTTAGATCTTTGGATTTTTATTATCTACAACCGCAGTTCCATCAGTCTTAACGTCTAATTCTTCACGACGCAAGGTTTCTTCGCCCTCAACCGTGCTGCGAACAACTTCTTTTCTGACGTTGACTTCTTCCCGGACGAAAGCTTCCTTGTGAATGTCGGCCGTTTCTTCGTAGACTTCTATGCGTGCAACTTCCCCTGATTGGAAGTCAGCGTCACCGACTGAAACTACTCGACCCGCTTCTACCGGGGTTACTCGATCGATTACGACTCGTTCTTTTTCAATGGGTACTGAAGCTCGCGCTGTTTCAGTTTCCACGCGCTTGCCAACTGCTACTTCACCTGTTTTTGCGCGCTGTTTGTTGGCAATCAAGCGTTCTTCATAAAGCTTGAGATTTTGGTGCTGCTGTTCGTTGGTGTCGTAGAGGGGGCGGTCCATATCGTAGCTGTAGCTGCTGCGATCGTAGCTAGCAGGAGTTGCAGTGCTGACAGCGGCAGTTTCTTGATTGCGGTAAACGCCTCTTACCTGTTCTTCGCGATCGTAATCTACTGATTCTAATTCATTGTAAGCCGGCAATTGTTCTGCTTGAGCTTTGCTGCGAAGGCCTGTTGCGTAGACGCGACGGGCTCCGTAGTCGAAGCGAGCTGAGCCGATTGGCAACAATACTTTTTTGCCAAAAATCCAAATACCGGTATCAATTACCAGATAGCGGAAACGACCAGTGTCATCAACCAAAGCATCATAAACCGTGCCTACTTTTTCATCAGAGTCGCCCGCATAAACATCAAATCCCTTGATGTCGTCTCCAGCAAATATTTCTTCCTGATAGTTAGGATAAAAGTCTGCTAATTTTTGAAGTGCCATGTGTTTTTTCCTCTTTGCTCTACTTAAATTAATAGTAGAAATTAATTCGTTCAGTTCCCTCTCCCTAAAGTCAGAAGTGTATAATTTAGGGTGTTTAATACTATAGGAATACTACGGCATCTCTTCTTTTGTGCTAGCGCGCTCAGCTATTTTAAAGATTGTAAAACTCTACAATCGTCAATCTTATAACAAGTATTAAAACTCAAAGCCAACCGTAGGGACAAGGCATTGCTGTGTCCTACTCCCCCTGCGGGATACTCCTTTTCCTTTGCGGTGTGCCTACTGTTAATAATTGTTAACTAGGGGGTGAAAAATCAACATTCCATAGTAATATCCCAATATCAAAGCCCGTCATCTTGCAGAACAAAGCAGGGCTGTTTCATTCTCAGGGAAATCATCGTTTTGTAGGAGTAGCGCCAAGAATGCCTACCCCCTCCACGGACGAGGGAATCGGTGTTTCAAATATCGGAGCTCTTCACGAGGGTTTGCCCCTAGGTCGAATGAAACCGCCCTTGCTAAGCTATGCTCGATCAACATTTTTCTTAACAAGAAAGTTGACAAAAATCAACATCTGTGCAGTTGAACGCTGCGGCGATCGCCCAGAAATCAGGTTAAAACGATCGATCGATAGGTAAGGCAAGAATTAGAAAAAACTCAATTGCCAGATGTAAGAAGAACAAAGAGATTTATGAAAATTGTCTCTAACTTGAGCGAGCAACAAACCTCCAGTGTAGCTCAAGCTAGTGGTACATGGACAGAAACTAAAGCTACTAATGATTTCTGGGATTCACCATACATAAAACCAGCTCAGCTTAGGAGAGGACACGTAGATGCGACGCTTTCAAAAATCAAAAATCATCAAATTATCTGAGCAATACAACATACAACCGAATTAAATTACACTACGCATAAAACCATCAAAGGAGTCGGATATCTTGATAGTAAATATGCTCAGGGATTGAAATTGCATTCTAATTTGGCAGCAACAACACAGGGGCTACCATTAGGAATTATCGACCAATAGGTGTGGGCACAAGTGAGATGCTCCCAGAAAGATGTTTATAAAGCATAAGCTGTTCTACATTTAAATTGTCTGTTAAAAAACAATTCCCCGTCTTGTGGGGTGTCCCGCCCGCCCTGAATCTACAATTTAAATGCGCGACAGCTTAGTGCTAAGGGGGGGAGTAGAAGTTTTTGTAATCCCAAATCCCGAATCGAGCGGCTTGTTTGTATGTGATGATAACGGGATATTCCCCGCGAAATTTGCAGGATCGAGACCCGTTTTTGGCTGTGTTGCAAAATGATGAGGTTCCTGTGCGCGATCGCACTTCTGCGATTCCTAAACCGGTAGCCACAGTTATCGATCGCGCTTTAATTGACAATCCTGAAATTTATTATAAAAGTGCAGCCGAATTTAAACAAGCCCTATTCAATAGTATATCGTAATTTATGGTTCGACTACCAAGAGGTTTTCAGAAACCAGGTTTCTTGAAGAAACCCGGTTTCTCGGTATTTTCAATCTGCCATCACCGACAACACATACTCTCCTTGATTTACTGACTGATTGGTC
Source organism: Oscillatoria nigro-viridis PCC 7112 (assembly GCF_000317475.1). NCBI lineage: Bacteria > Bacillati > Cyanobacteriota > Cyanophyceae > Oscillatoriales > Oscillatoriaceae > Phormidium > Phormidium nigroviride. The sequence goes on along the minus strand of NC_019729.1, from coordinate 4,819,434 downwards.
GAAACATCAAAAATGAAAACATCCGACTCAGCACAAACATCAACCAAACTGGGAAATTCCCCATTCTTATTAAAGCTGAGAATTTGATAAAGCCGATCGCCCTTTTTGACATAACTCCCCAATTGCACTCGATTTTGAATCATCCCCCCCGCCGGCGCGTAGTATTTGATCGCGGAATTCTTGGGGGTAAAAATAACTTGATGCGCCGCAGTTTCCGGCAGAGGAAATCCATCGATTTTCAATAAACCCTTACTGGCTAAGTAATTTTTGATGCCCCGCAAGCCATTCGCCACCGACTGGGGATTCATTTCCATCCCCGAACCTAATTCTAAAGTCCAAGCTTCTATGTCAAATTCGATCGCACTTCCCAACTGGGCCAAAACCTTCTCCAGCGCCAGCCAAGGCTTGAGAAACGCCTCGTCAAAAGCATCGCCGTCGTACTCGTCCATCAAGATTGCGCGATCGAGCAAAAAAGCTTTCGCACTATCCTCGCGGGAACTAAAACAGTAAAGGTAATCTAAACTTTGATTCGTAGAACTGTGCAAATCGAGCACGTAGTCAGCATCCAAACACAAAGATTGTAGCTGATATCGGTAAAGTTCGCTGTAGGGGCGGCAACTAGGAGCGTTAATTTTTGCCAACTCTTTCGCAAAACTCAAAGCAATCGCTTTTCTGTAATTAACTTTGACAGTATCGGCATCGAGATGGAGGTGAGACTTAGCAAAACCCAGAATATCTTCACCTTGCTTTTCAAAATCCCAGAAAATCCGGTTCCAATTTACCCCATCATAAAGATTGTAGCGACCAGGGGAAAAATGGTGCGATCGCTGACTGACACCCACAGGATTGCAAACCGGAACCAGCCAAATTTCCCCGATTAACTGGCTGCTGTCTAAAGACATTAAAAACTCAATTAATTGGTAAATCACCGCATTACCGCTAATCTCAGCGCCGTGGAGGTTAGATTGGAGATAAGCTTTTTTGCCGGGAATCGCACCTTGGAACTGATAGACTTGCAGTGAAAGCCGATCGCCCGAAGCAAGCTGCACCACAGGAATAGTCGAAATAACAGGAATCATAGATAAGGAAACTTGGGGAATGGGGAATGGGAATGGGAATGGGGAATTGGGCATGGGGCAGGGGTCAAACAGGTAACTGGTAATTGGTAATTGTTACTAATGACTAATGACTAATGACTAATGACTTCATAGCCGATTTGCTGACGAAGGTCTAAAATCAATACAGTCCTCTGCTGACTTGCTTTTAGCAAGATTTCAGCATACTTACCCTCAAACCTGATAATAATCCTTGTGCCAGACACTGCCCAGAACCGCCCAGAGCTGGATCTGAAGACCATATTTCCATTCGAGCTAGATAACTTTCAGAGAGAGGCGATCGCCGCCCTCGATGCAGGTAAATCGGTTGTCGTGTGCGCTCCCACAGGCTCTGGGAAAACGTTAATCGGGGAATACGCCATCCATCAAGCACTTTCCAGGGGGCGGCGCGTCTTCTACACCACTCCCCTCAAAGCTCTCTCCAACCAAAAGCTGCGCGACTTCCGCAGTCAATTTGGAGACGACAACGTAGGTTTGCTCACCGGCGACATCTCCGTCAATAGAGATGCGCCGATTTTGGTGATGACTACCGAAATATTTCGGAATATGCTCTACGGTACGCCGATCGGAGAAGTCGGTACTTCCCTCACCGGAGTCGAAACCGTGGTACTCGACGAGTGTCACTACATGAACGATCGCCAGCGCGGTACCGTCTGGGAAGAATCCATCATCTACTGTTCGAGCGAAATTCAACTCCTCGCCCTCTCAGCAACCGTTGCCAATAGCGAGCAACTCACAGACTGGATTAACAAAGTCCACGGGCCCACAGAGCTCGTCTACTCAGACTTTCGGCCAGTACCGCTGCAATTCCACTTCGCCAACCAAAAAGGGATATTTCCCCTGCTAGACGAGACCGGCAAAAGAGCGAATGTCCGGTTAGTCCCCAAAAAGAAGCAGCAAAAAGTAGAAAGAGGCAGCATCCCCACTCCGAGTTTGACCGATGTTTTGGCCCGGTTGGACGATCGAGATATGCTACCAGCAATTTACTTCATCTTCAGCCGTCGCGGGTGCGACCAAGCAGTCGCAGAAGTCGGCAATTTCTCCCTGGTTAACGAAGCCGAAACAGCCGAACTCAAACGCATCATTGACGATTTTTTACAGCGAAACCCAGAAGCAGAACGCTTCGGTCAAAAAGAAGCACTTTTAAAAGGCATCGCCGCCCACCACGCAGGCATTTTGCCCGCTTGGAAAGGTTTAGTAGAAGAACTCTTTGGCAGAGGTTTGATTAAAGTCGTATTTGCCACCGAAACCCTAGCAGCCGGCATTAATATGCCCGCCCGCACCACAGTCATTTCCACCCTGTCCAAGCGCACCGACAAGGGACACCGACTGCTAAACGCTTCAGAATTCCTGCAAATGGCCGGTCGGGCGGGTCGGCGGGGCATGGACAAGCTGGGGCACGTGGTCGCAGTTCAGACGCGCTTTGAAGGCGCAAAAGAAGCATCTTATTTGGCAACAGCCAAAGCCGACCCCCTCGCCAGTCAGTTTACGCCCAGCTACGGCATGGTGCTGAATTTGCTGCAAACTCACACTCTCGACGAAGCTCAAGAGTTGGTAGAGCGGAGTTTCGGTCAATACCTGTCTACCTTGTACTTGCAGCCGCAGCAAGCAGAATTAGACCGGCTGCAAACAGAATTGGCGGTGCTCGAAGAGTCCCTGGCGGGGGGAGGAAATGTCTCTACCCTGGAAAAAGAACTCGCCCATTACGAAAAATTGCAGGCAAGACTCAAAGAAGAGAAACGTTTGCTGAAAACTTTATTGCAGCAAGCTGAAGAAGCCAGATTTAAGGAAATGTCCGTAGCTGTGGCTTTTGCAGTGCTCGGCACGGTTCTGAGTCTCAAAGGCAAGCACGTTCCGACAGCCAAAAGATCGCACACAACTCCCGTACCCGCCGTACTGGTTGCCAAAACCCCAGGTTCCGGCCAAGCACCAAATTTGGTGTGCTTGGGCAAAGATAACCGCTGGTATGTCGTCGCCATTAGCGATGTCGCTACCCTGCACGCCGAATTACCCCGCTTGAGCGTTGCAGATACCTTGAACCCGCCGCCGGAAATGCCCCTGAGACTAGGCCAGTGCCGCTTGGGAACTGAAGAAACTGCTTCAATTGCTGGATCGATCCCACAATTGCCGACACCGGAACCGAGCCCAGAGGCGATCGAGCAACAGCACAAAATCGCAGCCCTAGAAGCTAAGCTAGAAATTCACCCGGTTCTAGAATGGGGCAATCCCGGTACTTTGCTCAAACGCCAGCGCCGCCGGGAAGAATTGAAAAAAGAAATCCGCAAAAGCGAACAAGAGTTAGAAAAGCAGCGAGCTCGCTACTGGGAGCAATTTCTCAACTTAATCGACATCTTGCTGAATTTTGGCTGCTTGGAAAGAGTAGTTTCGGCACATGGAAACCGAGATGACTCCTCCGACAGGTTGGTGCCGACAATCTTGGGTCAAGCTTGCGCCGCCATTCGCGGCGATAACGAACTGTGGCTGGGTTTGTCCCTGATGTCTGCCGAGTTTGACGAACTCGACCCCCACCACCTCGCTGCTGCTTGCGCGGCCTTAGTTACAGAAGTTTCCAGGCCCGACAGTTGGACTCACTACTCGCTGTCGCCAGAAGTTTTGGCACCTTTGGACAATCTGCAAAAAGGGCTGCGCCGCCGGTTGTTTCAAGTGCAGTACCGTCACGAAGCTGCAATCCCGATTTGGCTGGAACGGGAATTAGTGACTTTGGTCGAACAGTGGGCTCTGGGTGTTGAATGGCTGGAACTGATTAGCCATACGAGTTTGGATGAAGGGGATGTGGTGCGGATTTTGCGCCGGACTTTGGATTTCTTGTCTCAGATTCCTCATGTTCCTCATGTTTCCGATTCTTTGCGGAGGAATGCTTGTCGGGCGATGCAGTTAATCGATAGATTCCCGGTGAATGAAGCTGCAACTTAGAAAAGAGTTGACAGTTGGCTGTTGGCTGTTGACAGTTGGCTGTTGACAGTTGACTGTTGGCTGTTGACTGTTGGCTGTTGACTGTTGGCTGTCCGGCATCTAAATTGTATTTTTGGTTTTTCAACGCAAATGCACCCAGGTTTTAATCTAAAATCGTTTCCGGTGGCCTCGGTATTGTTCAAATGCCCAAACAGTCAAACAGTCAACAGTCATGAGGAATAGACCATGATTTAAATCTAAAATCCCCAATCTAAAATCTAAAATCTAAAATCTAAAATCGATCGATCGCTCTTAATTGTTATTGAATTTTTCTTGAGCGGTGCGCTGGGTAATTCTCATATTTATCATGCAACAAATCAAAAAGCCCGATCAACTGCCTGATGCCTGCTCCCAGGTTCAAAAAATTCGCTTTTTCACTTTCTTGCAAAGAGTCTTAATTGGAACTCTAGCGAGTACATTACTCAATCTCTTCATCCTATTTCCCTCTCCGAGTTTCGCAGAAGTAGTTCTGGGCGTTGTTCGCAGTTCCGAGAATTCTCCCGACTGGGTAAAGATTACCACGCGCCTCTGGGAAAGCGGCATTGCTTACAAACCGATCAATCTCGAACAAATCAAAAATACGGCGGATTTAGCAGGCGTTAACGTGCTGTTTTTGCCCAACATTGAAACTTTGAGTCCGGCACAAATTAAAGTTTTAGAAGCTTGGGCTTCCCAGGGCGGCCGCTTGATTGCTTCGGGTCCCGTCGGCCGCAGTTCCCCGGCCTTGGTGCGCCAATCTTTGCGATCGCTCCTCGGGGCCTATTGGGCTTTTCCGTTAACCCAACCGGCGACCCCGCAACCGCGCAGCCGCTGTCGGGATCTGGCTTGCACTACTTCTAGCAGTTGGGTGCCAGCAGAACAAAAAAATGCCTCAGTCCAAGGCGGTGTCTTGATTCCGGCTGATGCGAACAGTCAAACTATTGCTACTTGGAAAGATAGTTCCGGTTCCTCCGCCGCCATCGCCACCGATCGCGCTACCTATCTCGGCTGGCGCTGGGGTAGCGACGGTTCGGGAAATGTAGATAAGGCTTGGCTGCAAGCCTCGATCGCCCGCTGGGGAGGCACAATCGCTTCTGGGCCCTCCGCGCCTCCCACTAATGCCGCGACCCCACTGCCAACTCCCCCCTCAAGAGTCACTATAAACAGCCCTAGTTTGCCGCGTACTACCCCGCTGAGCCGACTTTCTCCCTCGGGTGCGCTGCCCGATCCAGTACCTGCAACTTTTACAGACCCTTCCGATCAATCGGCGCCGGCGGGTTTGGACGTGCAGGCAAATTCCAATAAGCCGATCGTCAGCATTGAAGCGTACTTGATGCGCCAAGAACTCACCAACCTCCTCGGCCGGTTTGAAAGCGCCCTGACAGCATCTAATTCAGCCAATACCGCCATCAATCTCAATGCTGCTACCTCCCCTCAACTGGTGGCGGCAGAACAGGGCGGAGGCGGCCCGGCAACCAGCCGCCCCCCTGTTCTACAAGCGATTAGGGTACGGGCGATCGCCCAAGCGCGGCAGGTTTTGCAAACTTTCGACCAACTCCTGCAACAGCAAAACTACGCGGAGGCGAGATCGCAGTGGGTGGAAGCGCGGCAGTTGCTGTGGGAAAATTACCCGAAGGAAGGACAGCGGGTTGGGGCGGAAATTCGGGCGGTTTGGCTCGATCGCGGGACGATCGTCGCAGCGCGATCCGAACAAGGTTTGGCTGCAGTGTTCGATCGGCTCGCCGCCGCCGGTATCAACACCGTTTTCTTTGAAACTTTGAATGCCGGATATACGATTTATCCCAGTCAAGTTGCACCGCAACAAAATCCCCTGACTGTTGGCTGGGACCCGCTGGCATCTGCGGTTAAATTAGCTCACGAGCGAGGCATAGAACTGCACGCTTGGGTTTGGGTTTTTGCCACAGGAAATAAGCGCCACAATACTTTAATTGGCAAGCCTAGTTCTTATCCAGGGCCGGTGCTTTCCGCCCATCCTGATTGGGCAAATATTGACAATAAAGGGCGCACGCAAAATCCTAACGACGGTAAGTTTTATCTCGATCCGGCGAACCCGGAAGCGCGGAATTATTTGCTGCGGATTGTCAGCGAAATTGCCAATAACTACAAAGTTGATGGAGTGCAATTAGACTATATTCGCTATCCTTTTCAAGATGACAATGCGAATTTTACTTACGGTTACGGTATTGCGGGGAGGCAGCAATTTAAGCAGTTGACTGGTGCAGATCCGGTGAATATTTCGCCGAGATCGGGCAGTTTGTGGCGGCAGTGGGTTGAGTTTAAAACCAATCAAATTAATACTTTTGTAGCTGAAGTTTCTCAGCTTTTGCGGCAGAATTATCCGCGCACAATTCTGTCGGTGGCGGTGTTTCCGCACCCGGAAAGTCAGCGGATTTACAAAATTCAGCAAAATTGGGAAGTTTGGGCTCGTCAAGGCATTGTAGATTTGATTGTGCCGATGACTTATGCTTTGGATACGAACCGACTTCAGCGCATCACCGAACCGTTGGTAAAGGAACAAACGATCGGTTCGGCTTTGATTTCTCCCTCGGTTAAGTTGTTGACTCTCCCGGAAGTTGTGGCGATCGACCAAATTCAAGCTTTGCGCGATTTGCCGACTGGGGGCTATGCTATTTTTGCGGTGGAAAGTATCAGCAGCGGGATGCAGGGGTTTTTTAACCGCACTCAAGCCCCGCCGGTGCGTTCCACTTCTGCTGCGGAGCCGATTCCTTACCGACAGCCGTTTGCGGCGGCGGCTTCGCGGTATACTGCTCTCAAGCAGGAATGGAGTTTTTTGTTGGCTAACAATCAGTTGCGGGTGTCGGAATCTGAACTGAAAGTTTTGCAAAGTCGATCGGATGAATTGGCGCAAGCTTTGAGCAAGTTGGCGGCAAATCCTTCTACGGAAAGTTTAGCAACTGCTAAAAGATTGTTGGGGAGTTTTCAATCTCAATTTCAATCTTCGATGCGCTTGCATTCTGCCGAAAATAGCTATCAGGTGCAAACTTGGCAAAATCGTTTGGAGAGTTTGGATATGCTTTTACGTTACGGCGAAAGGATGGAGTTGAATCGCAGGTAAATGCAGGTTTTTGGGGTGTGTGCTGCTGTGGATAGTGCGATCGTGCTAACATTTGGGCGATCGTACTCTCATTAAAAAAACTTACGCACGTACTAAGATTTTCTGTCGTGGCGAACCTAGGGAAGCAATCTCAAACCCTTGATTTAACGCCCTTGAGTGCGTAAGCCCCGATTAAGTTAGTTCGCGATGCCAGGGGTAATCCTCACCTTGGTTTTTTCACAGCAATACTTCGTTCGAGCCCGCAGATGAGCGTAAAAAACCCGGTGCTCGAGCGAAGCCGAAACCCGCTGTCTTCGGTCGGAGTGCGATCGCGAACTGTAAGTTTGTAAGTAGGTCATCGCAAAACAACCATAGTATCTTATCAGGGAGGGTTTAGTTAAGATCCGCGATCGAAGCGAGTAGATGAGTCCTCTCACCCGCCCGAACCATGTAATGTTTATTTGCACTCACATCTTGCACCATTCTCAAGAACGGGCTCTCCGGCCCGTTCCACAAAAGATAATTTTTCTCGCTTCACAGGCATCTTGCGAACGGCATCTTGCCCGTTCCACAAAAGATAATTTTTCTCGCTTCACAGGCCGAAAAGCCTGTTCCTAAAAGGCTAATTGAGAATAGTGCAAGATATAAGTTTGCACCTACTTAGTGAGGACGGAAGTCCTCAAAACTCTTAAAGGTCCAGTTCAAACAATTTGACGATGAGTGATTAACCGGATTTTATATTCCTCGCTCGTCTCTCGCTCCAAGATTTTAACATCTCCTAATTTCAACTGCCCATTTAAATTACTTTTAGGATGAATATGTTTCCTAAACCCCTCAATCGTTTGGCTACAAAAATTATCGGCAAAGTTCCATTACAAACGGTGCTCGTGGTTCCTTTTTTAGTGCAAATTGTCGGCACGGTAGGAGTTGTAGGTTGGCTATCTTTCCAAAACGGTCAGCGGGCAGTCAACGATGTTGCCGCTCAGTTGCGGGGAGAAATTAGCGATCGCATCAAAGACCGCATGGAACATTATATGTCAATTCCCCACATTGTCAATCACCTGAACCTTCAAGCGATCAAATTGGGACAGTTGAACCTAGAAGACAAGCAAAAACTCGAACATCATTTCCTCGAGCAAATTCAATATTTTGATTCTATCAGCATCATTTACACAGGCAAAGAAAATGGAGAACATTCGGGAGCAATCCGCACTAAAGATGGGACTTTGATATCGGCTGCTGACAGCTCTACTGGCAATAAATTAGCTCGATATACTGCGGACTCTCAGGGAAACCGCGTTCAATTAGTGCAAATTTCACCCAATATTTACGACCCGCGAACTCGCCCTTGGTACATCGCTGCCGCTGCGAAAAAAAAACCTATTTGGACTCCAATTTATACAGATTTTTTGACTAGAGAACTGGCAATTACTGCTGCTTTGCCTATCTACGACGACGCTGGCAAATTGTTAGGAGTAGCTGGCAGCGATTTGCTGTTTTCCCGCATCAAAGAATTTCTCGTTAGCCTGAAAATTGGCAAATCAGGACAAACTTTTGTCATGGAGCGATCGGGGATGTTAATTGCTACTTCAACGGCGAGTCCAGAATTCGTGGTGGAAGGTAAAGAAATAAGGCGCATTAAAGCTTCAGAAAGCGAGAATCCGGTAATTCGCCAAACTGCACAGCATTTAGATAAATCCTACGATAGCTTAGCTAAAATCACTAATTCTCAACAACTTACTTTTGATGTTGATGGCAAGCGAAATTTTATTCAGGTAGCTCCTTTTAAAGACGATCGAGGGTTGGATTGGCTGATTGTAGTAGTTGTGCCAGAGTCTGACTTTATGGAGCAAATTAACCTCAACACCCGCACGACTTTTTTACTGTCGCTTGCAGCATTGATGGGGGCGACAATTCTGGGCATTCTTACTGCTAAATGGGTAGTTCAGCCGATTTTAAGATTGAATGCGGCGGCGAAAGCTTTGGCGCGGAATGAATGGGATACAAAGCTCACTCTGAATCGCGAAGATGAACTCGGAGAACTTGCCACTGCTTTTAACAGCATGGCCGAGCAATTGCAGCATTCATTTAATTCTCTGTCGGAAAGCGAAAGCCGAGTAAAACAATTTTTTAATGCAGTACCGCTAGGGATTTTTATTGCAGAACCGAACGGTCAACCTCACTACATTAATCCTACCGGAGAGCAACTTTTATCTCAAGGAATTGTACCAGCAGATTCCGAAACTTTACGTCAAGCCTACCGAGTTTATTTAGCTGGCACTCAGGAAATTTACCCGGCGGAACGCGACCCAATTTTAAATGCTTTGCAGGGTAAAAGTGTAACTGTTGATGACATTGAAATCTCTGCGACTGACAAAACTATCCCCCTGCAAGTTTGGGGAACTCCTATTTATGACGCTCAAGGAAATATTATCTACGCGATGTGCGCTTTTCAAGATATTACAGAACGCAAACAAGCGGAAAAGGTATTAAAGGAATACAACGACAATTTAGCAGTGCAAGTTGCAGAACGTACCGCCGATCTTGCCAAGGCAAAAGAAAAGTTTTCTAAAGCTTTTCGTTTAAGTCCTAATGCGATTACCCTGACTAGAATTAGCGATGGTCGCCACATAGAAGCCAATGAGAGCTTTTGTCGGATGATGGGGTACAGTCACGAAGAAATTATTGGAAAAACAGCGGTGCAGCTCAATTTTTGGGCGAGTTTGGGAGAGCGCGATCGCATGATTCAAATGTTAAAAAATAAGACGGCAATTCACAATTATGAGCTGAGGTTTCGCAATAAAAATGGTACAGAAAGAACGGCACTGCTGTCTATAGAAACCATCGATATTGAGGGAGAAGCTTGTTTTTTGTCGATTTCTAGCGATATTACCGAGCGGCAAAAAGCAGAAACTGCCCTGCGGGAAGCAGAAGAAAAGTACCGCAACATTTATGAAAATGCTTTGAATGGAATTTTTCAAACTGCTATTGACGGGAAATACATCAGCGCTAACCCCGCTTTAGCTAACATCTACGGTTACGACTCGCCTGCAGATTTAATAGCAGCACAGCCGAATTTCAATAACCAGCTTTACGTGAAACCCAACCGCCGCGACGAATTTGCAGCGCTGATGAACGAGTACGGGATACTATCAAACTTTGAATCGGAAATTTACCGCAAAGATGGCAGCATAATCTGGATTTCTGAAAATTGTCGCGCTGTCTGCGATGAAGCAGGAAATCTACTTTACTACGAAGGTTTTATTAAAGACATTACTGATAACAAACAAGCGGAAATCAAAATGCAGCAGGCGAAAGAAGCGGCCGAAGCAGCAAACAAAGCGAAGAGTACCTTTCTAGCGAATATGAGCCACGAATTGCGATCGCCCCTGAACGCGATCATCGGCTTTGCTCAAGTCATGATCCGCAGTAAAACTCTGTCTCCTGAAAATCAAGAAGATGTTGCAATTATCCTGCGGAGTGGCGAACATTTACTGGCTTTAATTAACCAAGTTTTAGACTTGTCAAAAATCGAAGCCGGACGCACGACGATTAATGAAAAAAACTTCGATTTGTACCAACTCATCGACGATTTAGAAGATATGTTTGCTCTCAAAGCTGAGCAAAAAGGTTTGCAATTAATCTTCGATAGAGACGCAGAAGTTCCCCATTACATTTGTACGGATGAAGTTAAATTGCGGCAAGTCTTAATTAATTTGCTCAATAATGCAATTAAATTTACTTCTGAAGGGGGAGTGTCGATGCAAGTCAAAGGAGGAAGGCGGAATATACATAATAAAAACAGCACTGACCAATTGCCCGGCCGCTACTGGCTGCATTTTGAAGTTCAAGATACTGGTACAGGCATTGCTGCTGAGGAAATCCATCAGTTGTTTGAAGCATTCGTGCAGACGAAAACAGGTAAAGATTCTCAAGAAGGAACTGGTTTAGGTTTAGCTATTAGCCGCCAGTTCGTGCAATTAATGGGAGGTGAAATTACGGTTAGCAGCGAGATCGGCAAGGGTGCAGTATTTCAGTTTGACATCCAAGTTAATCTGGTTGAAGCTACTGATATTGAAAGCAAAAAAACTCAACGTCGAGTTGTTGCCCTCGAACCGAATCAGCCGAGTTATCGCTTGCTAATTGTGGACGACAAACCTTTGAACCGCCAACTGTTAGTAAAACTTCTCAGTCCACTCGGATTTGAGTTGAGAGAAGCGAATAACGGTAAAGAAGCGGTTGATATTTTTATGGAGTGGGAACCGCATCTGATTTGGATGGACATGAGAATGCCCGTCATGGACGGCTACGAGGCAACGAAACAGATTAAAACTACAACTGGCGGGCAAGCAACGGCGATTGTGGCCCTAACGGCTAGCGTTTTGGAGGAAGAACGGGCGGTGATTCTTTCGGCGGGTTGCGATGATTTTATGCGGAAACCGTTCCGCGAGGAGGATATCTTTGTGGCAATGGGAAAGCATTTAGGAGTACGCTATATTTATGAATATCCAACCGCAGTAAGTGCCGCAGGTGTAGAGGATTCAAGTCAGGAGGTGCTGACACCGGAGGCTTTCGCCTCTGTTTCTCCCGACTGGATAGCCGAATTTAAGCAAAGTATTTTGAGTGTGGACATGGAGGCGATCGCCAGTTCGATCGCACAAATCGGCACTGTCAATCCCTCTCTTGCGGGCAAGCTTCAAGATTGCATTAATAATTTTGAATATGACAGAATTTTGAACATAATCGATCTCAGCGAGAAACAGTAAATACCCGATGACTTCAACTTTACCTAAAACCAATCGAGCTAATATTTTAGTAGTGGACGATACGCCAGAAAACCTGCGGTTGCTGGCCGGAATTTTGAGCGAAAAAGGCTATCAAGTTCGCCCGGTTCCCAACGGCAAGCTAGCATTGTCTGCTGCTCAAAAAATACCCCCGGATCTAGTGCTGCTGGATATTATGATGCCGGAAATGGACGGCTATCAAGTTTGCCAGCAACTCAAAGCTTCTGAAATTACAAAAGACATTCCTGTTATTTTTATTAGTGCAATCAATGACGTGCTGGATAAAGTTAAAGCTTTTGCAGTTGGCGGAGTTGATTTTATTACTAAACCGTTTCAGGTTGAAGAAGTTTTAGCACGGATAGAAACTCATTTAAAAATTTGTTCACTGCAACAAACTTTGCAAGAAAAAAATCAAGATTTAGCAACGGCGATCCACCAACTGCAAGCCACCCAAGAGCATTTGATTCAATCGGAAAAAATGGCAGCCCTGGGACAACTGATTGCCGGCATTGCCCACGAAATCAATACTCCCCTGGGCATTATAGGTTCTTCTATTAATAATATAGCTAATTTTTCAGACGATTTTTTAGAGAAATTTCCTCAAATTTATCAAGAACTTTCTGACGAAAGCAAAGCTTATTTTTTAGCTTTACTGTACAGAGCAACCCATCAAAAAGTTTTATTCACTAGCAGAGAAAAACGCAAATTCAAGCAGCAGTTGACGGGAGATTTGATGGCAGAATCTGTTGAAAATTCCGAGGAAATTGCGGATACTTTAGTTGACATGGAAATCTACGATAAAATAGAAGAGTTCTTGCCGCTTTTCAAATCGCCGGATTGGGAAGTAGTTTTAAATAGTGCTTACCAGTTTGCGAGCTTTAAAAAAAGTATTAGCCTGATCCAAAGAGCAACAGCGAAGTCTGGGAAAGTAGTATTTGCCTTAAAAACCTACGCTCATTTTGATAGCAAACCAGAAAAAGTCCAGGCGAACTTGCACGATGGCATTGAAACGGTGTTAACCCTTTATCAAAATCAACTGAAACACGGTATAGAAGTAGTGAAAAATTATGGAGATTTACCCGAAATTATGTGCTATCCCGATGACTTAAATCAAGTTTGGACGAATCTCGTTCATAATGCCCTGCAAGCAATGGATTATAAAGGTATTTTGACGATTGAAACTCGGCAGCAAGAGGCAAATATTTTTCTCAAGTTTACTGATAACGGTAAAGGTATTCCCTCAGAAGTTATTCCCAAAATTTTTCAGCCCTTTTTTACGACTAAATCTGCGGGCGAAGGTAGCGGTTTGGGATTGGATATTGTCAGAAAAATTGTGGAAAAACACGAAGGTACAATTGCTGTAGATTCTGTACCGGGGCAGACAACTTTTACAGTCTCGCTACCAATTTATTAAACAAAACTTACCTGCCGGGGGCTGATTCCCGGTGACACTCGTTGCTGTCTCGCTGACAAATACAAGATTTATTACAATAAACCGGGTCGATCTGTTGATCTTCGGAAGTCCTATTAAAATAAGATAGGGGACAGATATCCTGCATCCTTGCCCGAAATCAATAATGCAAAAGCCAGTCATGTCAGTAAACCTACTAAAATTTAAGCAGAGAGGAAAAGATGAATAAGCCTATAATTCTTTGCGTTGATGATGAACCCGATATCTTGAATACTCTCAAGATGCAGCTAAAGAAGGAATTTAAAAATGATTACTTTTATGAATTAGCTGAAAGTGGTGATGAAGCTTTAGATTTACTGGAGGACTTTCAAGAAAAAGCTCAGGTGATTGTGGTTGTTTCTGATTGGCTGATGCCGGGAATTAAAGGTGACGAACTTTTAATTAAAGTTCACCAAAAGTATCCTACAATTATTAAAGTGATGTTGACTGGACAAGCGGATGCAGCGGCTGTTCAGCGGGCAGTAGAAGAAGCAGATTTATACTGTTGTTTGTACAAACCCTGGCAAAGCAAAGACTTAATAGAGACTATAAAATCTGGGCTGGCTAAGTTATGAAAAAACCTGTGATTGTTTGTATTGATGATGAACCTGATGTTTTGAATAGTTTAAAGATTGAACTGAAAAAGGCGATCGGCGATCGGTGTATAATTGAAACCGCTGAAGGGGGGGCTGATGCTTTAGAGTTGCTGGCAGATTTGCAGGCAGATGAATACGAGATTGCTTTGGTGCTTTCCGATTATATCATGCCGGATATTAAAGGGGATGAACTGCTCAGAAAAATTCACGAAAGCTCGCCGGAGACGCTTACGATTATGCTAACGGGGCAAGCAGATTTGGAAGCCCTGAGTAATGCTATTAAGTATGCTAAATTGTACCGTTATATTCCTAAACCTTGGCAAAATGAAGACTTAAAATTAACGGTAGTAGAAGCTGTTCACAGTTATTTGCAAGATCAAAAGTTAACAGATGAAATTCATAAGCGCCAAGAAGTAAACGAGGAGTTAAAGCTAGTAAATGAGGCGCTGTCTGCGAGTGAAAGCCGCCTGAGCCAATTTTTAGAAGCTTTGCCAGTGGGGGTATCTGTTTATCATCCCGACGGCTCGATCGCCTATTTCAACCAGGCTGCGCGGGATTTGCTGGGTGCAGACACTATCCCGGAAAGCACTGCGGAACAATTAGCTGCTACTTATCAACTTTATGTTGCCAATACTGATGAGCTGTACCCGCCGGATAATCTGCCAATTTTGCGCGCACTGAAAGGAGAATCTGTCAAGGTTGACGATGTAGAAATCCGTCAAGATGGCAAAAGAATTGCGATCGAGATCAATACCACGCCGATTTTTGACGCTAGCGGAAATATTGTTTATGCGATCGCAGCTTTTCAAGATATTAGCGATCGCAAACAAGCCGAAAAAATACTAGCAGATTACCACCACACCTTAGAAGCCCAAATTGACGAACGCACAGAACAACTGCAACAAGCCGCATTAGCTGCTGAAGCAGCAAACAAAGCTAAAAGCACGTTTATTGCCAATATGAGCCACGAGTTACGCACCCCTCTCAATTCTATACTCGGCTTTGCACAAATCATGGAACCCAGCCCGGATCTTACTGTCGAAAACCGAGAAAATATGAGAATTATTCGCCGTAGTGGCGAACACTTGCTGACCTTGATCAATGAAGTCTTAGATTTGTCAAAAATCGAAGCGGGGCGGATGACACTCAACCCGAAAAACTTCGACCTCTACCGCTTGCTTGACGATTTGCAAGATATGTTTCAACTGCGGGTACATAATGAAGAATTGCAGTTGCATTTCCAGCGCGATGCTGACGTTCCTCAGTACGTGCGAACCGATGATATTAAACTGCGGCAAGTGCTGATTAATCTTCTGAGTAATGCGATTAAGTTTACCCAAACAGGCGAAATCATCTTAAGAGTTATAAAGTTAGAAAAATCGGGATTTCTGGATTTATTGGATAGTCCTAAAGCTTGCTTCGATACCACAAGAAGTATTCGGGATTTTTCGAGAACTAGCAGTGATTTTGCAAAGGTTGAATGCAGCGATGAGGCTGAGGATTCAACTGTGCCGGATTTTTTCCTTCTCTTTGAAATTGAAGATACAGGAGTTGGCATTGCTTCCGAAGAATTGGGCAATATTTTTAAGGCTTTTGTGCAAACAGCTTCCGGTCAAAAAATTCAGAAAGGCACGGGTTTAGGATTGAAGATCAGCCGTCAATTTGTCCGCCTGATGGGAGGAGAAATTGTCGTAGAAAGTCAACTGGAACTCGGCACCACTTTTAAATTTGAAATTCCTGTCGGTGCGGTTTATGCTGCCGATATTCCAGATCCGCAACTTAACCGCGAAGTTAGTGGGTTGGAACCCAATCAACCGTGCTATCGGATTTTAATTGTGGACGATCGCGAAGACAACCGCCAACTTTTAGTCAAAATGCTTTCTCCTTTAGGTTTCGGGGTGGAACAAGCCACCAACGGCCAGGAAGCCATAGAATTATGGGAAAATTGGCATCCGCACTTAATTTTGATGGATGTGCGAATGCCGGTGATGGACGGCTACGAAGCTACTAAACAAATTAAGGCCAGAATAAAGCAGAGAGAGCAAGAGCAGCAAGAAAAAGAGGAAATGAATCTGGACGAGCCCGAATCCCCGATTCCGAAGATTATTGCTTTGACAGCTAGTACAATTGAAGGGAGACAAGCGTTTGCTTTATTGGTCGGCTGCGACGATTTTATTAGCAAACCTTTCCGCAAAACAGATATATTTGATACCATCAACAAACATTTGGGGGTGAAGTATCTCTACTCTAACTCAACGGACTTTATCTCAATAGGCGATCGAAATAATTTATCTAGCTCGCTCCCTAATGCTGCGCTTGCTTATTTACCTACACTTCCCGCAGAATGGATAGACAACATGAAGCAGGTAATCCGCAGTGCTGATTTTGACTTAATTGTCAGGACAATCGACGAAATAAGGGATCCTCATCCTGAATTGGCGGAAATCCTCCAGGGTCATCTGGATAATTTTGATTACCAGAAAATTCTCAATTTAATTGCCGAGGCGGAGGAATCAGATAATGCAGATGAAGGCGGAACAAACTGAAAACTATCAAGCAGATATTTTAGTAGTTGACGATACGCCAGATAATCTGCGTTTGTTGATTAGAATTTTGCAAAAAAATGGCTATAAAGTTCGACCTGTTACTAATGGTTTTTCGGCGTTAGATGCTATTCAATCTAGCGCACCAGATTTGATTTTACTCGATATTATGATGCCGGATATTGACGGCTACGAACTATGTAAAAAATTAAAAGCACAATCGCAATTTAAGGAAATTCCCATCATTTTTCTCAGCGCGCTAGAAGAAGGAATAAATAAAGCCAAAGCTTTTGAAGTTGGTGGAGCGGATTATATCACCAAACCTTTTCAAGTGAAAGAAGTGTTGGCGCGAGTGAGCAATCAACTTACTGTGCGTTTATTGCAAATGCAATTGCAAGAAAAAAATCAAAAATTGACCGCTCAA
Organism: Oscillatoria nigro-viridis PCC 7112; assembly: GCF_000317475.1. Classification (NCBI taxonomy): domain Bacteria; kingdom Bacillati; phylum Cyanobacteriota; class Cyanophyceae; order Oscillatoriales; family Oscillatoriaceae; genus Phormidium; species Phormidium nigroviride. Next base: position 4,802,494 of record NC_019729.1, on the reverse strand, counting down.
AATATCCAGTTGCACCAAGAAATTGCTGAACGCCACCAGGTGGAAATGGAAACAAGATTGCTGCTGCAGGCCACTCAAGCTATTAGCAAATCTGAGGATTTTGAGTCGGCTATAGATGTGATTTTAGGTTTAATTTGCAAAACTATTGAATGGAATCTGGGCGAAGCTTGGATTCCTTGCAGTGATGGCTTTTTAAAATGCGCTACAGGCAGGTACGTCAGTGACTTGAGTTTTGCCCAATTCCGACAAACAAGTTGGCAGTTAATTTTTGCTCCCGGTGTGGGACTCCCAGGTAGGATTGGGCAGTCGCAGCAGTCTGAATGGATCGAGGATGTTTCTACTGCACCGGAACAAGTTTTTTCACGAGCGGAAATTGCGCGGAGTGTGGGATTGAAAGCGGCTTTTGGGGTGCCAATTTTGGCGGACAACCAAGTGTTAGCTATTTTGATTTTTTATCGCGAAAAAGTTCTGAAATGTCAGCCGCGCTTGTTGGAATTAGTGAGCGCCGTTGCTACGCAGCTCGGTTCGTTGATTCAGCGAAAACAAGCTGAAGCAGCGCTGAAAGTGCAGCAAGGGCAAACAGAGAAATTGCTGCTGAATATTTTACCGAAACCTATTGCGGATCGCTTGCAAAAAGAGCAAAAGTTGATAGCGGATCATTTTGATGAGGTGAGCGTCTTGTTTGCTGATTTGGTTGGTTTTACAGAGTTTTCGGCTCACAAAAGTCCGACGCAGTTGGTAGAAATTTTGAACGGGATTTTCTCGGAGTTCGATAGGTTGTCTGAATTGCACGGGTTGGAAAAGATTAAGACGATTGGGGATGCTTACATGGTGGTTGGGGGTTTGCCGACGCCGCGGGAGGATCACTCGGAGGCGATCGCACTTTTAGCTTTGGAGATGCAGGCAGCTTTGAGGAGGTTTAATGCCAAAATGGGAGAAAATTTTCAATTGAGGCTCGGAATTCACAGCGGTTCGGTGGTGGCTGGAATTATTGGGATTAGTAAATTTAGCTATGATTTGTGGGGGGATACTGTTAATGTTGCTTCACGCATGGAGTCGAACGGATTGCCTGGTAAAATTCAAGTGACGGCGGCGACTTACGAGCGTTTGAAAGAGCAGTTTGTTTTGGAAGAACGGGGTCATATCCCGATTAAAGGTAAAGGAAGAATGCTGACTTACTGGTTAATTGAAGAACAAAAGAAATCTTTTTAAAATTTTGAGGTAATTTCAATTAATATGAAAGGTAGACCGCATTTATAGTTTCAGGAGGGCTAATCCTTTGCGAACAGTTGAAACAAAATCGCCGACAGCATGGAAAAGAGTCCTGGTTATTTTAATATCACTGCTAGCAGTAGCGGTACTGTCGATCGCTACTTTTATCGCTATACCTGGAGAAAAAACCATGTTTGCTGGAACCAGACCTGCCAATATCGGGATTCAGTCAGGAAAACTCGCAGCGTGCCCGAGTTCCCCCAACTGCGTCAGCAGCTTCAGTCAAGATGCCGAACACAAAATTGAGCCTTTGGCCTACACTTCGTCCCAGAGTGAAGCGATGGTAAAGCTCAAAGGGGCGATCGAGTCCTATGGAAAAACTAAAATTATCACGGCAACTGATAATTACCTCTATGCGGAGTTCACCAGCGCTTTGATGGGGTTTGTTGATGACGTTGAATTTTTGGTAGATGATAGCGCAAAAGTCATCCACGTGCGATCGGCTTCGCGTCTGGGACAGTCGGATTTGGGAGTTAACCGCAGTCGCATAGAAGCTATCAGAACTCAATTCAATCAACTCTGAACTTAAAATTTCTAGCTTTCCTGAAGCCCCTCTCCTGCCCAACCCCCCCTTGCTAAGGCAGGGCTGTTTCATTCTCTTGTAGGGGCAGCCCCCCTCGCTTTTCCCAATCCCACCAAATGCCTAACAAATCCTGGATGGGCCGGGTCGGCATTCAGGGCACGACGCGTACAAAAGGCTGGTTTTCCTGAGAATGAAACCGCCCTGCTTGCTAAGGGGGGGATAAGAGTTTTTTGAGTTTGTTCCGTAGTGGTACGGTTTATGGTTGAATGAAAATACCGATCGCATTATGAACGCTCGCAGCAGTTGACGGAGGTCGATCGAGCAAACTACCTCCCAAATACAAACTCGTCGAACTTCCGCCATCCAAATTTAAAGCCTCCACAGCACCCATTTGCTGCAATATCTGCGCGAGTTCTGCGAAATTTGGCCCCGCCCCGCCCGCGCGATTGTGCACCGCTACAATCAGCAAATTCCCCGCAGCAGTTCGCCCGATCGCACTTCTAATTGCTGTCTGTCGAACATAGGCATCGCTAAACCCTTCCGCCTTCGCATCCAAAACCACTCGACTGTTTTGTACCAAGACCGGCCCGCCGCCGAGAATGTATGGAAAACGGTTGAAATCAGCAGGAAAAGTGTTAGTTTCCAGACGCAATAAAGTGCCGGGTGTGAATTGAGGGGCGATCGACAAATCCGAACGCAAAGCCAAAACATAACCGTTAGCTGGAATGGGAAAAGTTGTTGTTCCCGCCGCACCTCCGGGGGATTGGCTGACAACTAGATCGCCCGCAACAGTCACAACTATTTCATTGCCAGACAGCGGAGTATAAGTTGTTCCCCAATCAGAATTGTAGCGACCGATTCCCGATTGCACGTAGGCACTATTGAGATGAGAAACAGGCAAAAATTGATTTGCCGGAGTTATCAAAGTTTCTTGCAAAGTCAAACGATCGATCGCAAATTCGCCCCGATCGTTCCAGGCGATCGCCCCCCGATTCAAAATCGGGCCGGAAAGCCATTTATTGTCCCGCCGAATAGCGCCTAAAGCTAAGCGATTAATTCGATTGAAAAAACCTGCATTAATCGCCGCAGCGGCACCAGACACTTCTGCTGTTTGCAATAAAGGTGCAGTGCCTCGATCGGCAGGCGGATTGCTGAGAATTGGTCGAATTTTTATACCGGATTGACGCGGATTAACTTCTAACCAAACTACCGGAAAACGAGCAGTTCCTAAATTCTGATACTGCTGCCGCCACTGCACACCGGGAGCCCAAACAATGTTTTTTTCTACTAACGAATCTGGCCGAATGTCGATCGCTAATCGATTGGGATTTCCCAAGCTGAAAACTTGCGGCCGCCAACCTAAAGGAATCCTTACTTTGACTTTGGTTTGAGCGCCGTCAGGTTCGACTTTTAGTGATAGCAATTGTTGGCTGGTTGAAAAAGTCTGCTGAATTATGGCGGGTGCGACTTGGGCATCGATCGCGATCGACCATTCTTGACCGGCGATCGGCTGTAATGGCGTTATTTGCAGCGGGAGAGCCGGTTTCGTCGGGTCGTCTGGTGTTTCGAGGTTTGGCGCTGTGCGGAGGTTTGGCAGTGGGATAGCGGGCTTTGTGGGGTCGTCCGGGGGGTTGGGTGTCGGCGTCGGCGACGGGATTGGTTTATTGACAAAGTTAACTTGCCAAGGGGCGGGGCGATCGAGATCTACAACAATGCGATCGCCAGATTCTATTTCTGCTTGCCGAATTCCAGTAACACTTGCAGTTTGAGAAGTAATTTTTAGAATATTCCCATCAGCAGATATCTCCCAGCCCGCAAGTCGAGCAAAATCGGTAACATCTAAGTAACGATACGGGCCTGTTGCCCGCGCTGCTAAGCTTTGAACACCGGTTAAAGATACCGAAAACCACTGCACCGGTTGTTTGGTACTGTCGGCGCTGCTAAGCAAATCCACTCCCGCACTTTGCATCAATCCAACGTCAGCAATCCAAGTTCGGAAATCTGCAGAAGTGCTGTTTGCCGGCTGCTGAGTCCAACTTAGGGGAAGAAGGCGACCGTTTAGAGACACTTGGCTGCCTTGTCTAACTCTCGAAGATGGCGGTAAAGATTGAGCCAAAAGCCTATATTCCGACAGGGAATGAATTCCCTGTCTCATAGCTGAAGTCCTCTCAAGAGGACTATATGTCAATATTTCAGTCGGTTTTAACCGACTTTCGCTATCAGCCAGGGAATTCATTCCCTGGCGGGCTCTCGAAGCATGAATCAAATGCTGAGTCCAACTTAGGGGGAGAATGCGGTCGTTTAGAGACACTTGGCCGCCTTGTCTAATTATCGAAGAAGGCGGTAGGGATTGAGCCAAAAGCCTATATTCCGACAGGGGTTGAATTCCCTGTCTCATAGTTAAAGTTTTCTCAAGAGAACTATCGGTCAATATTTCAGTCGGTTTTAACCGACTTTCGCTATCAGCCAGGGAATTCATTCCCTGGCGGGTTCTCGAAGCATGAATCAAATGCTGAGTCCAACTTAGGGGGAGAATGCGGTCGTTTAGAGACACTTGGCCGCCTTGTCTAATTATCGAAGAAGGCGGTACAGATTGAGCCAAAAGCCTATATTCCGACAGGGGTTGAATTCCCTGTCTCATAGTTAAAGTTTTCTCAAGAGAACTATCGGTCAATATTTCAGTCGGTTTTAACTGAGATGTTGCACCATTCTCAATAAGTCTTTTATGAACAGGCAAGATGCCTGTTCCACAAAGAGTGAATTTTCTCACTTCACAGGCATCTTGCCCGTTCTTGACAATGGTGCAAGATATCAGTTTTAACCGACTTTCGCTATCAGCCAGGGAATTCATTCCCTGGCTGGAGCTCGAAGCATCAATCAGCTCAGCCCTCTCCCCCTGTTGTGCTCTTCCGGGTTGATTCCAGAGCAAAGACGGGGCGATCGCCAGTACGGGTAAAATCGAGACTGACAATATTAGACGCCAATAGAAAAAATTACGTTTCACAGCTTACAACTCACAATTTCATTCCTAAACGTATGGGATATAGAAACCGGGAATATCCCTATGTTTCTTATTACTAAACGGCGCTAATTGCGCTAAAGCCTAGCACGAACTGCTCACGCCGGAATAGAAATCACAAACTCCGAACCATGCCCCAAAGAGGAATTCACGGCTAACGTACCTCCATGTTTTTCCACAACAATTTGGCGGGCAATAGACAATCCCAATCCGGTTCCTTGACCCACAGCCTTGGTCGTGAATAAGTGGTTAAAGATGTTTTCCTTGACTTCGTTCGACATCCCCACTCCATTATCCTTAATCCGAATCACAACCTGATTGTTGGATTCGCTCAGAGCAGTTTGAAGCGTGATTTGATTGGGTAGGGCTTTAATTTCCTTAAAACTGCGCCCCTTATTTGACTCCTCCAGAGCGTCAATGGCATTAGCCAGTACATTCATAAATACCTGGTTTAACTGTCCGGGAAAGCATTTGACTGGGGGTAAGTTACCATACTCTCTCACAACTTCAATGGCAGGGCGGAACTCGCTGGCTTTTAAACGGTGCTTGAGAATTAGCAGAGTGCTTTCGAGTCCGTCGTGAATATTGAAAGAAACAGGTCGATCGCTATCTGCCCTGGAAAACGTTCTCAAACTCGTACTGATATTGCGGATGCGCTCGACTCCCTCCTGCATCGAGCCAATTAATTTGGGCAAATCTTCTCGCAAATACTCCAAGTCTATATCCTCAATTTCTGATTCTATTTCCACTCCGGGATTGGGAAATTTTTCTTGATACAAATCGATCAAATTGAATAAATCCCCCACGTATTCTTGAGCCGGTTGCAAGTTGCCGGCGATAAAGCCTACGGGATTGTTAATTTCGTGGGCTACCCCTGCGACTAAATTTCCCAGAGCAGACATCTTCTCACCCTGCACCAATTGCAGTTGCATCTGTTTGAGATCCTGGATAGACTGCTCCAGTTTTTGGGCATATTCCTGGGATTGTTGATAAAGCTTTTGAGATTGCTGATACAAGCCCGCGTTTTCCAGCGAGATAGCAGCTTGCGAGCAGAGGATGTTGAGGAGGGCGACGCGATCGCCAGTGAATGCCCCCGTCGTCAGATTATTTTCCAAATACAGAATTGCCATCATTTTGCCTTGATGGGTAATCGGAGTACATAGGATGCTCTTAGGTTGGTGCTGCTTGATATAGGGGTCAGCAGCAAATATTAATTCAGTCTTGACATCATCGAAAACTAGGGTTTTCTGGGTGCGTTTGACGTAATTAATGACAGTCTGGGGAATTGATTCGCTCTCCTCGATCCCAATAGTTTCTTGCAAAAGACAGCCTTGGCGATCGCTACAGTGGATGGCGATTGTCCAGTTGTCCTCTTCTTTCAAAATCAATACTCCTGTTTGAGCGCCTGCATTCTGAATCGCTACTTCCATCAGGGTAGTGAGCAATTGTTCCAGCTTAATTTCGCTAGACAAAGCTTGATAAGCTTTGATAACAGTTGGTAAATCTATTACTGTGGTACTCGTACTGCCAGCAATTGTTTGGCGATGACTAGAAATCAATGAAGTCTCATTGGAGGTAGTACCTTCCTCCAACGAACCAGCTTTCTCCTGTTTGAAGATAGGAGCCAGAAGTTCGGGATAGCGTTGTTCTAGAGCGTCGATTTTTGCTTTCGCTCCCCAACGAGCATAAGCATAGTAAGCATCTATTAGATATACCTGGGCAACTTTTTCTTTCCCCCATACCAAGTAGAATTTAGCAGCCAATTCATTCGCCAGAGCTGCTTCGTTGAGATAATCGTTTTCTTTAGCAAGAAAAATGGCGCGATCGTAACTCTCCATCGCCTGCACATTTTCACCCAGCACTCGGAACAGTTCGGCTTCCACTAGGTAACATTTGTGAGAGAAATTCATGGGGGCGTGATGTGCCCATTTATGAAGGGTTTCCTGGTTGTTTTTCACTTTTTGCAGATGTTCTTGTTTCTCTTCCGATGAACCCAGCTCGGTACAAACTCCCAGCCGTGCTAGAGAGTCATAAAAGTAGAACATCGGCACATTGAGCATACCCGTCACCGCGTCTAAATACTGTTCGGCTTGCCGAGCATTTTCTAAAGCTTGCTCGGTTTCTCCAAACAGGTAACACACAAGCAGTTTATGGAAGTACAAATAGTGGAGTCCGTTGCGATCGTTTGCTTGGATGTGAAATGGGAGCATTGTTTGTTCATTGTAGGCATCTCCCACAAATTGACAGGGATTTTCCGATCGCCCCAGCAGATTTAATAAAGCCTGATGAACGATTTGAGTATAATTTAACGCTGCTTCTTGTTTAAATTGAACCAACGCCTTGCAGTAGGTCGCTACCTCCTCTTCGAGTCCGGCAATTTCCCGACCGATTAAATATGAATATTGAGAGATTTCTTTGGCTGAATATCCTAATTCTAGCTCTCCCGTTTCCAGCCCTATCGCGTAACCCTCTTTTAAAATAGGGATGGTTTCTTTAACATGATGTTTGCCATGTATGATGTGAACGCCGACTGTATAATATACTTTTGTTTTGAGGTAATTAGCATTAAATAAATCAACAATATTTAACGCCAATTGCCCAAATTCAAACCCTGTTTCAATGTCTTGAAGTACACCGCTTAATACCAATCCATACAACCCGTAAGCAAAAGCAGATAAGGGAGCATTCCCATAACTAACCGACAAATGAACCATTTCCACAATAACCAGTGGCAGGAGAAGTGGAGCCGTGATGTAGGCTGGAGAAACTAAAGCTGATAAAATTCGCAAGGCTGCTTGCTTTTGGAGATTTTCCATTTCTGGCAAATCAATAAAGTCCGCAATTTTTTTGCCAGCAAAAAGTGACGCGGTTTGTTCTAGTCCCTGCTGAATATCTGCCGGAGTTGGATTTTCGGGAAAGCAGATTCCCAAGAGTTTGAGAACTGCTAACCCCATTTCAACGGCTTGTTTGGGTTTGACTTGCGCCGTACAAGCAGAAAGCTCTATTTCATACACTTTCACCTTATCCAGCAGCGTTCTGGCATTGTGCAGGACTAAATCAGCTAATTCCTCCATGTCCTGAAAATCATAGCTCAGGTATGCAGTTTCTGCCGCTAATACGTGCAGTTCCAGGGCTGTTTCATAGTGAGTGTGCCAGCTATCGGGAGCTAGGATTTGCCTGCCAAAACTTAAATATTTGCGTGCCGCAACATAAGCAGTAGCAGTCTTCGCCTTGCGTCCCGCGATTAAATTCAACTCAGCCAGTTGGTAACGCTCTGTTGGCTCGGTAATTAAATCAACACCATAATTCAACTGGTTGACTATATTAAAAATTTTCTCTTCCCTTTCTGTTGTTGGAGTATTAATCAACAAAAGTTGACCAATATTGAGGTGAGTGGATTGTTTCTGGGATTCGGGAATCAAAACGTAAGCTGCTTGCTGTACGCGATCGTGCATAAATTTGTAATAACAGGAGTCTGCATTCTGAAACCACGAGTCAGAAGTATTGCTTTCTGTTTCTGAATTCTGATTGCCGAATTCAAACTCCTCTGAAGTAAAAAATTTATAAATTTCCGTTAGTGGGAGAATCAACCCTGCTTGCAAAGCCGGCCACAAGTTGGCGGCCGTATCCGAAGAAGATTTTTCACAAACTACCGCCAGCGTTGCTATATCGAATTCGTTACCAATGCAGGCAGCTAACTTTAAAACTTCTTGCGTCTGGATTGGCAACTTTTGCAATTGAATCGCCATGAACTCGACAACATCATCCGTTAGTGCTAAGGTTCGCACTCTCGCGATATCGCACTGCCAATACCGAGCCTCAAAATTAAACGTAATTAGCCCATCTTCATGCAAAGATTTGAGAAATTGCGTGCTGAAAAATGGATTGCCTTGGGTTTTTTGATCTACCAGTTCTGTTAATGGCATAGCCAAGGCTTTAGAACAAGCTAAGGTATCGGCAATCAAACTATTCAAATTGACGCAATCGAGCGGCGCGAGGGTAATGGTGTTTACAGTAGCTCCCGTTTGTTGGATTTCGGATAATGTCACCACCAAAGGGTTTACGGGACTGACTTCGTTATCTCGATACGCTCCTATTAAAAAGAGATACCGCCGATCGCGATCGCTCGTCAGAAGTTGAATCAAGTTCAATGAGGCTGAGTCGGCCCATTGCAAGTCGTCTAAGAAAATGACGAGGGGATGTTCTTTGGTTGTGAAGAGTTGAATGAAGTTCTCGAGTAACCGATTGAAGCGATTTTGGGCAGCACTGCCCGAAAGTTCTGGTGCCGGGGGTTGCTCTCCGATAATCCGTTCTAGTTCGGGAATTACCTCAACAATTACCTGAGCATTCTCGCCCAACGCTGCCAGGATTTGAGTCTTCCACTGCTCAACTTTAGCATCTGTTTCGCTCAACAATTGACCCATTAAATCGCGAAAAGCTTGTACAAAAGCTGAGAAGGGTTGGCTGCGTCCAAATTGGTCGAATTTGCCTTTGATGAAGTAGCCTCTAGCTGCGACAATCGGTTTGTGAACTTCGTTGACGACGGCGGTTTTGCCAATACCTGAGAAGCCAGCCACCAGCATCATTTCCGCGCTTCCGGCACTCACGCGATCGAAGGCTGCCAGTAGGGAGAATACTTCGTTCTCTCTACCATATAATTTTTCGGGAATGATGAAGCGATCGCACAAATCTCGCTGCCCTAGTTTAAAAGAGGCGATTTCTCCAGTTTTTTGCCACTGGTACAAACAAGTTTCCAAATCAAACTTGAGTCCGATCGCACTTTGATACCTATCTTCAGCATTCTTCGCCATCAGTTTGCTAACAATTTCAGACAGCACCAATGGAACGCTTTTGTTGAGGTGATGGACTGGAATAGGCTGCTGGGCAAGGTGACAGTGTACTAACTCTATCGGATCTTCGCTTTGGAAAGGCAACTGTCTCGTCAGCAGTTCGTAGAATGTAACTCCCAGAGAGTAGAAATCCGTGCGGTAGTCAATGCCTCGGTTCATTCGCCCAGTTTGTTCGGGAGATATGTAAGGTAAAGTGCCTTCTAGAAGGTTGGGATTTTGAATTTCTTGGGTTTCGCGCGGCAACAGGGAAGCGATGCTGAAGTCAATCAGCTTCACTTCTTTGCTGACAGGGTTAATTAAAATGTTGGCGGGTTTGAGGTCTTTATGGATGACGTGGTGGCGGTAAAGTCCGTCGAGCGAGTTGGCAATTTGAATTGCAATGGGAAGAAACTCGTTAACGGGCAACCCTTCCAGGGGTTCGTTGCTGGCGAACACCAAACTAGCGAGGTAGCTACTTAAGGAAATTCCGCCAAAGTCTTCCATTACCAGAGCATAGTGGTTGTGGTAAGTCTCCAGGCTGTATGCCTTGACAGTACCGGGGAGCTCTAAGTTTTTAGTAATGACAAACTGATTGCGGAAGTGCACCAGTTCGTGGAAGCGGGGAAAGTCATTTCGCAGCACTTTGATCGCTACGGGCTGCCGATCTGAAGACCGACGGCCACGATAAACTAGAGTTCGATTGCCTGCGTATATTTGCTCGTTAATCTGATATCCTCGAAAAATATTTGTTATGCTAGCCATATCTACGTATTCCTACTGCTTCTGTCAAGCCTGAAGCTTTTTAGAGTTACTATCTACTATTTTCGCTCTCTCGGCCGTGCTATTGATTAACTTTACTTAGTTTAATCTACTTTGCAGCTAAAATTATCAAAACGTCATTTAAAAAACAAGACTTAATATTTTAGGTAAGAGATATTGATACTGGAGTTGAGACCAAGTAGAAAATGAAGGAGGCTAACTCTGATTAAATGAAAGCAGTTCATTGAAGTGTAATTTAATCAGCCAATTAATAGGAGAAAAATATGGTTAAAAGTCTTAACCTAGCTCAGTCAATTAACGATGGTATCAGTTCCGTTTCGGGATTAAATTGCTGTCGTGTCTAATCATGCTCTGCTCTAGTTTGTGTACTCTGAACACCGAGCGACCAATTAGTCGGGTAAGGTTCGAGGGTCGCCCCTTTCCCCTCCCCTAAGAACCGGACATGAGACTTTCGCACTCATCCGGCTCAAGCCTTATTTCAAGCGAGATTTAACTTGGGTTTTATGTACCTGCTTGTGACACGGTTTGTGTAGGTGCTGAAGGTTTTCCACGTCGTCTGTTCCACCTCCAGCAACAGGCACTATATGATGGGTTTCGATTTCTTCCCCCTTGAATAAGGGTTCGCCACATTCTGGGCACTTCCAGTCTTGGTTATCTGCTATCGTATAAAGCTTAGAGCCTTTATTGAAGCGAGTTTTTCCAAGCTTCTGGTGGCGTTTGTCCCAATATTCCTTTAGCGAGGGGTCATCGGGGCTGGCGTCACCCTTAACCTTTATATGGCGTTCGATGGGAGTAGATGCAATTGAGTATAGGGCAAGTTCTTTGTCTTTACCCCTTCGGTCGCTTGTAGTACAAGCGAACACCCAGTTGTTGCCTTTAATGGTTTTGAAGTAACGCTTCCGAACCCATCTCTTGTTTTTGTTGGGGTGTCTACGCTTTGCCCAACGCCAAAGGTATTGCCACAATCTATAGGAGATGTAGCCGAAGGTTTCCTTGCTCACTACCCCTTTGTAGTAGTTGGCAAAACCTCTGAGAATTGGATTGAGCTTTTTGATTAAGACTTCCTGTTCTACACCATTTAAGTTTCTAACTTCTTCTCCCAACCGCTTGCAGAAGATTAACACCTTCTTTTTGGACGGCTTAATTAGGAGTTTTCCATCGTAGTGCCGGGAGTTGAACCCCAGGAAATCAAACCCATCTTCCAATGACGTGATTACCGTCTTCTCAGCGCTTAACTCAAGACCTCGTTCTGATATCCATGCTTGTATCAGGGTTTGAGCAGTTTCAAGACTGTGTTTGTCTTTAGCCGTGACAATAAAGTCATCAGCATATCGAACCACGCCAAGTTTCGGGTTGGTGGCTTTTATAAAGGTTTCTAAGCCATGCAAACCGATATTGGCAAGTAGCGGCGAAATCACGCCGCCCTGTGGTGTGCCTTGTTCCGTGGGGTGTAATTTCCCTTGGAACACAAACCCTGCTTTTAACCATCCTTGGATGAGTTCTCTCTTGGGAAAGTTGCCCATCAGGTTCAGGATGGATTCATGGGCGATGTTGTCGAAGAATCCCTTGATGTCAGCCTCTAGAACCCATTTGTGTCCGCCTGCTTTGTTGAACCCTACTTTGTTAAAGCATTGCTCAATGGCATCTTGACAACTTCTTCCCGGTCGGAATCCGTATGAGTGTTGCTCGAATACGGCTTCCCATTCAGGCTCTAGTGAATTCTTTACTATTGCCTGTTCGATTCTGTCACGCACGGTCGGGATTCCGAGCGGTCGTTTCTTTCCGTTGGGCTTTGGTATCTCCACCCTTAGAGTTGGTTTGGGGTTGCCCCCATTCCAATCGTTTACCAGAATCACCCGCTGCTCTGGAGTATTGATTACTTCTTTATCAATGCCTGCCGTTGCTTTACCTTGATTGGTCTGGGTGATACGTCGAACTGACAGCAGCAAGTTTGCGTAGCTTCGTAACATCAACTTCTGCAAGCTCCGTAGCTTACGGAAGTCACCAAGTTTTCTCGCACGAAAGATTCTCTGGCGCAGGTTTCTAACTAGCTTGATAACTTTTATCCAGTTGATTTGGTTCCAGTTTTCAAGTCGTTTCTTTAGTCCGTTTGTTGTCAATAATGACACCATCTAACTTGTCCTTGGATTCGATTCCTTTAACTGAGTTTCTTTCGTATAAGACCCAAAAGAAGTCTGCTTTCCTTTCGGTCAGAAGTGATATTTCAACCCCTATCTGGTTCATTACAAACCAGCATTCGCTTTTTCTTCTATCCTTTACCCAACAGAGTGTTCCGTCTTTGTTACCTCAGACCTACTAGGAGTAATCGACCTCTCGTAGACTCTGTAGGGTTTATCCTGTTGTATCGCTTAGTTTTCTAACTTCCGTTAGGTGCTATCTTTTCTGCGGTGGAGATGCGTGTTCACACGATTTATGAAACACCGAATCATAAATCCTATCCACTTACCTTTTTGGTTAGAGCCTGTCAGCCTTATTTGGCTCTTTGTAGGATGACGCAGTTTTAGTGATAGTTCACTTACGTTCACCATTGGAAATTTCCCTCTTGCTCCTCACCAGCTTAGGCTGCTAGTTTCGGCTACGTTCGTGGTCTGCACTCCGACTTTTTCGTTACCTACTCAGTCGTGACCAGACTCTAGCGAGTCTCTTTACGTGAGGGTAGTGGGTGTGAATCCACTAGGAGAGTGGTTCTCCTTACTAAACGACCAGTTCAGGTCGCGCCGGTCTGTCCTACCCGATCTGAGGGGGTTCCGCTGCTCGTCTAGCCTACAAAAGGGTTCGACTTCCCCTTGACTCTCAGTTCGTTTTTCTTCGTTCCCTCGGTGAGATTGTTCGCCCCTTTAGGTGTAGCCAATTTAACTACTGGATTCCCTAGACTCTTAGCGCTGTCCGCCCAAGACTCGGCGGGAATAATCTCCAGTAAAGTCTGGGTTGGTAGTCTGAGCCCCGCTTCCTAATAAGTTACTTTTTTAGGCTCAGTTTCACCATTGGAGCTTCCCATTAACGCCAGTGTCACCTCACAATAGATATCTGATTGCCTCCAGTTAAGAGCTTCACCCTCCAAGAATCGAGCTTGGTCAGTGTGAGCAGATAGGGAGTCATACCTGAGTCTGGCAGAAGGGACTTGCACCCTTATCAGACCGAGAGTTCAGCCTTGTGGCTGGAAGGGTTATGTACGGACTTTCACCCCCGATTCACTCTTCAACGAATCGCACTAGACGTTTAGGCATAACTTGTCTTCGTTGCACTCTTAACATTCTTTTAGTATATCATTCCGGCGCTGGCGGAAGAGATATTAACAGTTAACACTGGGACTAACTCAAATGAGTGACACTCAAATGAGTGACACTCGAAAAAGTGACTGTCAATCCACAAATTCCACCAGTTATACCTGAAATATCACAGACCAAAACTTAAATGTTGATAGGAACCACATTATGTACACCGAAGAAAGAAGCTTGAACAATGAAACTATGGCTCTCGTCGCCGATACTACTGCTCAATCAACTATTGCACTTGCTGAAACCACTGGAGTAAACAAACCGACTTTACAAATCGGTTCAACAGGTCAAGCTGTCAAGGAACTACAACAGCTTCTATATCATTGGGCATATTATTTCGGGCCGATTGACGGTATTTTCGGCGTCCAAGTTCAAAACGCAGTCAAAGGCTATCAACACCGCGTCTTCTTACAAGAAGATGGGATTGTCGGCCCTCTCACTTGGGAAGCACTATACTCTGGTGCACCTGTGAATATGCCGGTAGTCATGAAGGGCAGTTCTGGTAATGCTGTTAAAATTGTTCAGAATGTCTTGAAAATCAATGGATACTATTTCGGCTCCATTGACGGATTATTCGGGCCGATGACAGATGTAGCAGTGCGACAATTGCAAATTAGCATGGCTTTACCGCAAGATGGAATTGTCGGCTACAGAACTTGGCACGCCCTCAGCAAGTTACCGCACTAATGACGGGTTGGATTAATATCAATTCCGGTTGCAATAGCAAAATAATTGTTGACTGTTGACTGTTGACTCGGAGTCGAAAAACTGAATGATTTACTGTTGATTGTTGACTCAATTTTATGATTCCGATGCAACCGGAAACCAGATGATGACCTTGGGTGTTGATATTTTGATGCTGTAGAAGTTTGTTTCATTTATGTTTGCCATTTAAGCAATATCTAAAGGAGTACGTGTGATGGGTACTAAATTCAAGAGAAGAATTCTCTCAATTGATGGTGGGGGTATTCGGGGTATTATTCCTGCGATCGTTCTCAACTACATTGAAGAGCGCACAGGAAAACGCATAGCAACAATGTTTGATTTTATTGCCGGTACTTCAACCGGAGGAATTTTAGCACTGGGTTTAACTAAACGGAATGGCTCGACTACGTTGCCCCTGAGCGAAGTCGAAGGGGTCACCAACCACCCAGACTCTAGCATCAATCATCAGCCCAAGTATACATCTGCCGAACTTTTAAATTTCTATCGCAAAGATGGAAAAAAGATTTTTAGTGAGTACATACCAGGTTCTTTTGATGATTTGCTACAACCCAAGCACAACCCACAAGGTAGGCAAGAAGTTTTAAAGGATATTCTAGGTGAAGCTAAGGTTGAAGACGCATTACGAGAAATTTTCATCACGAGCTACGATCTCGAACTGAGAGAACCAATTTTTTTTACAAGCAATCCGCAAGCAGAGGAAACCGAGAGTCTTAATAGCCGCAAAATATGTAAGGGATTCAAAATGGTTGAGGCAGCAATGGCAACTTCTGCTGCACCGACATTCTTTCCACCCTACCAACTCCCAACGGTACATCATACCGCAGAGGGATATTACGCTTTGATAGACGGCGGAATTTTTGCAAATAATCCTTCCTCACTTGCAATGATGGAGGCGATGATTTCTTACAATAGAAATACTGGTGAAGAACTACACCGTAAGGATACCCTTGTTGTTTCTTTGGGGACTGGCTCACTAACTAAGAAATACAAGTATAAAGACGTAAAAAATTGGGGACAAATCAAATGGGTACTTCCCTTACTTAACGTTGTTCTAGATGGTCAAAGCGAATCTGTTGCGTATCAGCTCGATCAGCTCATGGTGACTGAAGGAGAGAACAGAAACTACTACCGTTTTCAAGTTCCATTGAGTAGCGAGAACGATCGCGATCACATGGACAATGCAAGTCCCAGTAATATTGAGTACCTAGAGGGCCTCGGTAACAGACTGATTGAAGAGCGTCAGCAAAGTTTGGATAAGTTGTGTAAGCTTTTGAAGGAGGACACTGAACTATATTCTAATTTACCGCACAGTTAAATTGATATACGGTTGGAAGATTTTTAATGGGGGTAAGACTTTGTGTGTATTCATTCCCACAAAACAGCAACGCTTCCCCGATTACCGAACAACGATCGCACTCCGAAGCCGTTTTCTCCCACCTGAGCAAATGTTCCCGAAAATTCGGGAGTTGTGCCAATGTTGCGATCGCTTGCAGTTTCCGACGAGCAAGTCAATGCCTTAGCCGGCTGCAGGCTGCACAGCCAAGATTGGCAAACAAAAACAATACCCCAGTTTCTCCAACAGTCCTCGACGCCAAGCCTCTGCACAAGCCCGTGAAATGTAGCGGCAATCCCCCGTGGTTGCCGCGTCTGCGGTGATGTTGCGTCCAGGATTGTCCGAGAAACCGGGGTTCAAGAAATTTCCCAACAGTTCTTAATTATGTCTCGCGAACTTCCGAGGTAATTCCTTCAGCTTTTGCTGTTGCCGTCAAAAATTCCAAAATTTGGTCAGGAGTTAAGTTTGGATTAGCCTGAAGCATTAGAGCAACTACACCTGCAACATAGGGAGCAGCCATAGACGTTCCGTTCAATATGCCATAACCATCTACGTTTCTCGGCGTAATCGGAACTGTAGATAAGACTTCATAGCCCGGAGCAACCACAAAATTTGTTGTTATCGAACCAGCAGGATTGGAAAAAATTGTTACCTGTTTACCTGGAGTTGTGACTGCTCCGACAGCTACTCCCAAATTGTCGAAAGCATAAAATGCTGGAAAAGTCGGTTCGCTTGGGTTGAGTTTATCCCTGTCATTTCCCGCTGACATTACCACAAAAACCCCGGCTCCCTTGGCATCTTCTAGGGCTTTCCGTACTTCGTTATTGAGGAACTCTAGTCCGCCCAAACTCATGTTAATCACATCTGCGCCATTGTTTACCGCATAGCGGATGCCGTCAACGAGATTTGAAACAGATACATCTCCAAAACTTCCGACCCTAACCGGCATAATCTGAGCCTCATAAGCCACCCCACTCATTTCCAGCCCATTCATTTCCAGCGTGTTATTGAGAGGAGTGATGTCAATTCCATTTCTTTGGGCCCCTATGATTCCTGCTACATGAGTTCCGTGAAACCCACGCTGATCGTTTGACTCTGGGGAGGGATTGGCATCGCCATCCACAAAATCCCACCCATTTACATCATCACTAACTCCATTGAGATCGTCATCAATACCATTCCCCGGAATTTCATTAGGATTCCGCCAGATATTGCTCGTTAAATCGGGATGACTCAAGTCAACGCCACTATCAAGTACCGCAACCACAACACCTTTACCCGTGTATCCTGCTTTCCAGGCTGGGGCAACATTTAGCAGATTTAAGTCCCCTATATTATTGAACTTAGCTGCACTGGTGAGCGGGTCAGCAGCATCCAACTGCTGTTTATCAGTGGCAGCCGCAACGGCCGCTGCTGCATCCACCAGCCCGTAGCCGAACAAATTGTTGAAATTATCTGTTGTCGGTGCAGCTAAGATGCTGAGGTTGTAGCGCGTGTTGCCTGCAAAAGAATTGACTCCGAGATAATAAGTACCTGCTGACAAACCTCTAAAGAAAATTTCCTCTGGATTGTTGCCTTGCTGTTGAGGAACGCCAAGAATTTCACCAAAATCAACCTTATTGTTGTTATTAACATCCTGAAACAGCACTAAATCTGCATCTGTACTTGGATATATTCCCCGCAAGTTGACTTGAAGGTTGCTGGGCTGTGGGAGATCAAATTTGTAGAGTTTCGCAGGTTGTTTTTCCTCAACAAAGTCGTCCAACGAGCCCTGGATTCTGGTGCTGAATGTGCCAATAGGAATAGCTTGGTTCAGCTCGAACTGAATTGGCTGGACATTGATATCCAGGTTGTAGTCTGTGTTAGCTCCCCGAACAGCTTGTTGAACGAAGACAAAGTATCTGCTGGGTACAGAAAAGCGACTTTCAATGACTTCTGACTGAGTTCCAGGATTGCGGGAGGCAGAGACAGAGACGATTTCCTCTGGACTCAGTTGACCATCGAGATTAGCATCCCTCACCAAGAATAAATTAGCGTCCCCATTCAAACCGCTGAGTTGCAATTGAATACTGCTCGGTGTGTTAGTAGTAGTAAAAGTGTAAATATCTCGTAAGTCGTCTTCACCTACGAAGTCCTTGAGCGACTGAATTGGATTTTTCAGGACATCGAGATTTATTGGTCTGTTAAGGTTGTCATCTAAGACGAAATCGGCAGGGGCAAAACGAGCCCGGAGTTCTGCTGGCGAAACGTTGGCTACCTGTCCCAAGATCCTGTTATTAGCTTTAATCTTAATTAAAGTTCCCCCTGCCCAGGGTTCTAGATTTAGGTCAGCTTCGCTGAGGTTGTCAGTTAATCCAATCCCGTCAAATCTAGGGTCGAAGTCAGCGATCCAATCTACTGCTGCTGCATTTAGATCTGTTCGGAGTACAAACGTATCATTGCCACTACCACCAACTAGCGTGTCTCCATCCAAGTCGCCAGCCAAAATGTCATCGCCCTCATCACCTCTAAGTAGGTCGCTGCCTTGACCTGCCCGCAACAAGTCATTTCCTTGACCTCCGATGAGGGCATCGTTACCGACATACCCGAACAGCCAATCATCACCGCCACCGCCATCTATCAATTCTGGAGAGACCGAACCAATCACAATATCATTACCTTCTAAAGCCCGCAGTCCTCTGGTGAAGGGATTTAAAAGTCCTGGGGTTAGCCTGAAGTAATCAGAATTGGGAGTTAGATCGAAAAAGTTACCGTCATTGCTGGAAATATTCACAACAAGATGCTCCTGGTCAGATTAACAAATATATTTTAATAATGAAAAAAAAACGATCGTGAAATTGCAACGTTTTTTAACAATACAGGACTTACGCAACTGGCACCCTAAAATTTAATTTTAGGGTGGGTCAGATAAATTGCTGGAACGGTTATTGAGGGTTTCGATATTTGAGGCACCTTACTAATTATGACAATCGCGTTACTCCTGCAATAGTCAAAGAAGATTATGTTCCTTTTCCTGGCTCGATCGAGCTGGCGATCGCCAGCCTGGTGATTTCGGGACTAGGGAATATGTTGTCAATACAACAGAATGTATAGGAGCTAACACAAAAGCGTTGCTTAATCAAGGTATGATAAAAATAAGTGAAAAATCCCGAAGCTTTGTGTGTAAAGGTTTATATGAGTTGCATATTTAGCCTTTCATACCGTAAATCAGCAACTCCCAGAAACAGCGCGAACATCTCCCAGTACCGATCGCACATATCGATTTATTCCGATAAAAGGGCGATCGCATACCGCACCGCTTCCCCCATCATCGAACCGCGAACGCGATCGGACGCCGTTTTCTCCCACGCGAGCAACTGTTCCCGAAACACCGGGTCTTGCTTGGCCCGCTGCACGATCGCCTGACTGATGACTTTCTTTTGAATCTGCTCTGTCGGGATACCTTGCTGCTTCAAATAATCCAACAGCCGCTGCACGCTTTCGGCGAATTTATCCGGCGTCTGAGACATCAAAATAAACGAAATTTGGCGCACCATCCGCTGGTATATTTCCTGTTTTCTGAGCAATATTTCCTTGTGAATTGGCTCCGCAGGCTCCACACTGTTACTAGGAACAGCCAAGTCGAGCAAACTCAAAATTTCAGCATCCTTGGCTAAAACCTTTTCCAACATATCTGGATAAAGCTCCAAAATGCGATCGCCCAAAATCTTGCCGTTCACCAAACGGTTCGCGCTCAGCCGCAGTAAATTTTGTTCTCCGGCAGACTCAAAAAATTGAACGTTGAATTTGAGTTCCCGGCTTTCCAACTCCACCCGACGCAGCGTAAAAACCAAAGCCTCCCAATTAGGAGATTCATCAAAAAACACCTTGACAATAGAACAGTCCTCTTGATGCTGCCGCCCCAATTCCCCCGACTCAAAATCGCGATCGACCGGAAAGCGATTTGCCGCAAATTTCGCAGTATAATCAAACTCAGTAAAAACATAGCTGCAGTCAACTCTCGACAGATCGACATCTTGAACTTGCCAATTTTGAATGCAGCAACCCGTAAGCTGCGCCCCCTCCAAATTCGTCCGAATCAAACGGCACTCAATCAAACAAGCTGCTCTTAAATCCGCCTCACCCAACATCGCATCCATCAAATAAGCGCCACTCAAATCAGCTTTCCGCAAATCAGCACTTCGCAAATTAGCTTCGCTCAAATCAGCTCGCAGTAAATACACTCCTTGGAGGTTAGCTCGCAGCAAAAGTGCCTTCTGAAAACTCGCTTTCAATAAATAAGAACCCGCCAGATTAGCTCGACTCAAATCAGCGTTATCCAGTACCGCCTCAGTTAAATCCGCCCCCGCCAGCACAGCTCGGTGCAAGTCAGCGCCCGCCAGATTTGCCGATCGCATTTGAGCGCCATTCAAGTCAGCTTCAATCAAATTTACACCGAGTAAAATTGCCGATCGCAAATTCGCTTCCACCAAATGCGCTTCCCGCAAATTAGCACCCGTTAAATTAGCACCAACAAGACTGGCGCGGTTGAGATTCGCCTCCATCAATTCCGCCGCCATCAACTTCGCGCCGTCGAGTTTAGCGCCAGCCAAATTAATTTGGTCAGATTTAACTCTTTGAAGATTAGCACCGCCCAAATCCGCTTCGGGGAACGCGGCCCAATTGAGCTCTGCGGCTTCCAAACAAGCAAGGCGCAAATCCGCTTTAGCAAGATTTGCCCCGCTCAAATTTGCCCCGCTCAGATTCGCCCCAGCCAGCCCCGCACTGCGGAGATCCGCGCGCCGCAAACAAGCCCCTATCAACTTGGCATTGCTCAAAAAAGACCAGCTCAAATTAGCACCGGTCAAGTTAGCACCAGTGAGGTCTATTTCTCGCAGGTTAACACCGCTTAAACTAGCGCCGCTGAGGTCAATGTGACCAAAGTTGCGCTCTCCCTGTTGATAGCGCTGTAAAAATTCTTGTGTTTGCATTCCGCAGATTGGGGGGCTGGCAATTGAGCTATTTTAGGACGCGCTGGTCAATCGATTTGAGATTTGAGATTTTAGATTTGAAGCATTGACCCCACAGATAAATTCGGCGGCTCCTTTATCGGATACAGGTTTTTTATTTCTGGGTCCTGAGTCTGCTTTCGGAATGAATCCGGGGGCTTGTATCCTGGATGCTTGATTGTCAATAACTTTAACTGTAAGGTACGCACGGAACACGAGCGGGCTAGGCACGGGGACACAACCTCTACTACTTACTGCAAGAACTCATGTCCTCCGGGCGATCCGCGGGTACTTTACCCCTATAGATAGCAGCTCAAAGGATTTGTTGCATAAGTTCTATTCCTACTACCAGTTTTACAGACTTTTGTAACTTCAAGTAGCCGAGTTCATATCTGATACGCTGCCCAGCCGGAGAGTGTTTTTACCTAAAGCGCTGCAATTCTTGCTGCAAGTGTTTTCCCCATTTAGTCGCTAGAGAAATTTCTGTAAAAGGAACCTGCACCGCAGCAGCATCTTTCAACAAAAATTCGAGGGCGATCGGACTTCCAGAACTCGGCGGCGACTCTAAATCAACTGCCTGAGAGTTGACTAACAACCGCAGCGACTGCACGTCTTTTAAAGAAAAAGTTTGCAAATTCACAGGCCCGCTGCGAGTAGGTTTTCCCCAAGTTAAACTGTCTTCTTGCTGACCGAGTACAGCATAAATATCGTACTTGGCTACTGCGAATTGTTCTGCCCAGACGCGATAGGCTTCCAGCTTTTGATACTCGTTCCATCCAGCCCAAGCTAGAGAAATAAAAATTGCCAGCAGCGGCAGCCACATTAAACCTCTTTCCATGCAATAACCTTGTTGAAAATACTCGCTTGTTCTGTTTCTCATCTTCTCTAATGATACAATTCATTGAACTACTAAAACTTGCTCTGCAATTTAAACTAGGAATTAGAGCAATTTTCGATCGCTCAACAGCCACCGCCGAAAACTACCAAACCCCCGCGTGCGAGATCCCCACAAGTCGCAGCAAGGAAAACTGGCGCTGGCGGTGAAAATTGGGTTATTGTGGTGAACAAGCCTTCCCTAAACGGACGATCGGCCATGAAAAAGTTTTTCCTTCTGTGCTTATTTTTAATCGGGCTCGGCTGGGCGATTTCTAATTTCCCAGGACTTGCTACTCAAGGCACTTACGACTCGATTGTGCTTGATTTCCGCGAAGATTTGGGTGCTGCTGAGATTGCAAAAGAAGTAAATGCGATCGCCCAACAGTACCAAGTCGCACCGCAACTCAACAGCGAATTCTCAGCGGGCGACAATGTATATGTAGTTAAGGGCGATCGCACTTTGCTAAACGCCCTGAGAAAATCAAATTTGGCTAAAGATACCGAATACATTGAACCCAACTACGTCTACAGCGCTTTCGAGATTCCCAACGACCCCATGTATACCAAGCAGTGGAATCTCCGCAGCATCAATGTAGAATCTGCCTGGAACGAAACCAAAGGCAGCGGCACAACAGTAGCGATAATTGACACGGGCATTAGTCCCGTCGCTGACTTAAAAGAAACCAAATTTGTACCGGGCTACGACTTTGTAAACGATCGCGCCGAAGCCTACGATGACAACGGCCACGGTACTCACGTCGCAGGTACTGTCGCCCAATCAACTAACAACAATTATGGCGTCGCAGGCATCGCCTACGAAGCAGCTTTAATGCCGCTAAAAGTGTTAGGCGGCAGCGGTGGCGGCACGGTTTCCGACATCGCCGAAGCGATTAAATTTGCTGCTGACAACGGCGCAGATGTCATCAACATGAGTCTCGGCGGCGGTGGCGAAAGTCAGTTAATGGAAGAGGCGATCGACTACGCCCACTCCAAAGGCGTTGTCATCATCGCAGCCGCCGGCAACTCCGGCGAGAGTTCCGCTTCCTATCCCGCCCGCTATCCCCACGTCATCGGCGTTTCCGCCCTCGGCCCCGACGACGAAAAAGCCCCTTACTCCAATTTCGGCGCGGGAGTTGACATTTCAGCCCCCGGCGGTTCTGAAATGGGCAAAATCCTGCAAAGTACGATCGACCCGGAAACCGGCGCCGAAGTATTTGAAGGCTACCAAGGCACTAGCATGGCTTCTCCCCACGTTGCAGCCGTTGCAGCCCTTGTCAAGGCTTCCGGCATCACAGAACCAGACGCGATTCGCAGCGTACTTTTGCAGTCCTCGCGAAATGTCGCTGAAGATCCGTTAAACCATTTTGGTTCGGGACACCTCGACGCAGCCGCAGCAGTTCAGCTAGCCCAGCGCGGACAAATCAACTTCCGCGATTTCTTCCGCTGGCTGCGCGATAACGGCTATCTCAACCCCCGCTTTTGGATTGACGGCGGTGCAGTCGCCCTGTTGCCTAAAATTGCCATGGTGCTCGGTTCTTACCTGCTGGCTTTCTTTTTGCGGAATTATTTTCCGTTCCAGTGGACTTGGGGCTTTTCCGGCGGCTTGATGGCTGGTAGTTCTGGGTTCTTTTTCCTGCGGAACTTGTTTGTATTTGACTTGCCGCAGTGGCCGATGCGGGTGATGGGCAGTTCTATTCCCGAACTCGGCGGTGCAATTAATGGCAGCAGTATGCTGAATCCCTTTTTTGCTAGCGTTTTGATTCCTGGGATTTTGATTGCTTTGCTGTTGGGACATCAACAGTGGAAGTGGATCGCGATCGCCATTTCGATCGGTTTTGCCAGCAGTTTAGCGGTGAATGCTTTTGTGTCTCCCGCAGTCTGGGGATTGGGCACTGGTGTGCTAGCACAAACATTTTTGATTGTCAATGCTTTTCTGTGTTTCGGACTGGCACGTTTAGCGATTAAAACAGAGGTGCGATCGGCATGAGTATTACTGTCAAAGGTGAAATTGAACGCAAAGGATTAGGCCCGGGCACTTGGGCTTTGGTTGGCGAAGATGGGGAAACTTACGAACTTAAGGATGCTCCTTCTGACTTGAAAAAAGCTGGTTTGAAAGTCAGTGTTAAAGGTGAAGTCCGCAAGGATGTGATGACTTTTGCTATGATCGGCCCGGTGCTTGAGGTGCAGTCTTTTGAGGCGATTTAGCCTAATTGGTTAATCCAGCTTTCGAGAAAAAAAACCCCGGCCAAAATTGGCTGGGGTTTATTAATCAGGGTGCATCTTTATTTACTTTCCAGTGGCTAGCACGATGTTCGGGACAAAGTTGATTTTTGACCGCAGATGTACGCAGATTAACGCGGATAATTCTTGATTTATTGAAATTTTGTGGTTTTGGCTGCAATACGAAAAAAAAACCCGGCCAAAATTGGTCGGGAGTTAATTAATCAGGGTGCATCTACTAATTTAGTCTCCGGTTGGAGGTGTACCTGTTCCGGAAAGTTTGGGAAATTTTGGGAAAATTTGCGGTTTGGGGTGCGATCGCCAAAAAAAACCCCCAAACCAGAATTGGCGGGGAGTTAATTAATCAGGGTGCATCTACCAATTAAGCTTCCTGAGAATTCGAGCGCCATCCGGACAACCTCAAACTTTATTCAGCATCACCGTCGATACCGCAAAAAAAACCCCACCAAAATTGGTCGGGAGTTATTTAATCAGGGTGCATCTACTAATTTAGTCTCCCGTCTCACAGCACCTCTTTCAGGACACTTTGGCAGAATTTTGGAGAATGTGTGGCGAGGGCGGGCGATCGCCAAAAAAAACCCGGCCAAAATTGGTCGGGAGTTATTTAATCAGGGTGCATCTACCAATTAAGCTTCCTGAGAATTCGAGCGCCATCCGGACACTTACCACTAAAAACTCACAACTCTTTTCGGTGGACCAGAGTTGCACTAGCTTGGTCTGTCGGAACTAGCAAGACTTCGCTAATATTGACGTGGGGCGATCGCGTCGCGCAAAAATACACGACATCGGCCACATCGTCCGCAGTCAGAGGTGTCAATCCTTTATAGACATTTTTTGCTTTTTCTGAATCGCCGTGAAACCGGACATTGCTAAATTCTGTTTCCACCAAACCAGGCTCTATCTCTGTCACCCGCACTGCTGTTCCCAAAAGGTCTTGTTTCAACCCTTCAGAAATAGCTCTCACTGCTGCTTTGGAAGCGCAATAAACATTGCCTTTCGGATAAGTTTGGCGGCCGGCTATTGAGCCGATATTCACTACGTGGCCGCGGCCTCGGCTTACCATTCCCGGCACGATCGAGCGAGTCATGTACAGCAAGCCTTTAACATTGGTATCAATCATTTCTTCCCAATCTTGAAAGCTGCCTTCGTGCAGTTTGTCTAAACCGCGGCTCAATCCCGCATTGTTAATTAGAATATCGATGTTTTTCCAGGCATCGGGAAGCGCAGCTATCGCCGATTCAACTTGCGGGCGATCGCGCACGTCCAATTCTAGCAAATAAATCTCGTTCGCCGACGCGATGGATTTTGTTTCTACAAGTTCGTTTGCCAGTCGATCGAGTTTTTCAAGGCGGCGGGCTGCTAAAATTAGTTTGGCTCCACCTTTGGCGAATATCTTGGCACAGCCCGCTCCGATACCGCTACTCGCACCTGTAATGAAAACAATTTGATTTTGGATAGAAATCATACCATTTTAGATTTTAGATTTTAGATTTTAGATTGAGGAATTGGGAATAACTAATGAGATAAAGGTTGGGATATTTCATACTGTCCCTTCAACATAATTCTTGTAGTGACGAGTTTAGGGAATTCAGTCATTTCTCTTTAATATTTTCTTGAACCCGCCACTACTAAAATTACCCAAATAATACCATCCCCTAAAAAATGCAACTGTAGACCCGCGCTCCAAACATTTAATTCATAAGTTATTCCCCATCTAAAATCTAAAATCTAAAATCTAAAATCTAAAATGGTATAACCCATAACACCTATTTTATTACTTACTTGACAACCCGCAATCGCACACTAACTGTTGCAATTCCACCTTGTCGCATCAAAACTGCTGAAACCCACCGATTTTCGGGCGTAGCCGGAGCTTTACCTACTTTAAAAATTCCCCCGGAATTTAGCAACTCCAGCTCGACTTCTGAAGGATTAAAAAAGGTTTTTTCGGTAATGGGTTCCTCCAAAACAGTCCCTATTAAAATATCATCGCCGATCGGCTCTCGAACAATGGCATCAAAATGGTACTCTTGGCCCACCTTAACTTGCTCCGGAAAATTCACTTGAATTGTGGGAGGATTTTGGCCGGAACTAAGCTGAGTTTGTTCGGCTAAAATCTCTTGCTTAACTATTTTTTCACCTT